>NZ_JAOTQU010000017.1:0-162874 GCF_025685765.1 Pseudomonas sp. PDM13
GAACCAACGCATGGCAGGATCAAAACCTGCTGCCTTACCGCTTGGCGACGCCCCTATCTGTTTCAACTCTCTTTGCAAGACCTTGTCGTACCGAACCCTTGAAGGGTTATGGCAGGGGCGGCTGGATTCGAACCAACGCATGGCAGGATCAAAACCTGCTGCCTTACCGCTTGGCGACGCCCCTGTATCGGTATAACCGGAGGACTTGCAACACTTCTTTCAAGCCAGGATTCCGAGCTTGCGGTGCAACATCGAGACGTTGCTTCCTCGCGCGACGAAATTCGGCAGAGTGGCTGGAAGTTGGCGGGCGACTTTATCAGCATCGTCCTTGTTTGGGAAGCTCCCAAACACACAAGCTCCAGTGCCGGTCAGTCTAGCTGCTGTGAAATTATTCAACAGGATCAGCGCGTTACGAACATCCGGGTAACGTTTCTCGACTACCGGTTGACAGTCATTACGACCGCCCCCCTCAAGAAGGCTGCGAAGATTAATGGGCGGCGTATTCCGTGTCAACTCGGGATCGGTGAAAACTTCCGCTGTGCTGACAAAGACTTGCGGTACGGCGACGAGGAACCAGGGCTCGGGCAGGGTGACCGGTTGCAGGCGCTCGCCGACACCTTCGGCGAAAGCCGCGCGGCCGCGTACGAATACCGGCACATCGGCGCCCAGGGCCAGGCCCAGTTCGGCGAGGCGGTCCTCGCCCAGATGGGTCTGCCACAGGTGGTCGAGGGCGAGCAGGGTGGTGGCTGCGTCGGAGCTGCCGCCGCCGATTCCGCCGCCCATGGGTAGGCGCTTGTCGAGCCAGATATCGGCGCCGAGTGCGGTGCCGGATTCCTGCTGCAGGCGCCTCGCGGCACGGACGATCAGGTTGCTGTCGTGGGGAACGCCCGGCACCTCGGTGCGCAGATGGATTTCACCATCCTGGCGCAGGGTGAAGCCGAGTTCGTCGCCGTGTTCGAGGAATTGGAACAGGGTCTGCAGCTCGTGATAGCCGTCGGCACGGCGGCCGAGGATGTGCAGCATCAGGTTGAGCTTGGCCGGAGCCGGGAGGATCAGCTGTGCGTCCTGCATGGTGCGCCTACTGGCCGAGCTGGCGCGGCTGCCAGTCCTTGATCACCAGGGTGACGTCGAGGTCGGCGCCCTTGAGCTTGATGCGCTCGGGCAGGGTGAAGCCGTTCTGCTCCACGTAGCTGAGGTACTGCACCTGCCAGCCGTCCTGCTCGAGGCTCGCCAGGTGGCTCTTGCCGTCCAGGGTCAGGCGACTGCGGCTATCCGGGGCGGGCAGGCCGCGCACCCACCATTGCAGGTGGGACACCGGCAGGCGCCAGCCGAGCTGCTCTTCCAGCAGGGCTTCGGGGGATTCGGCTTCATAGCGGCCCTGGTTGGCCACTTCGAGGGTGATGGCGCCTGGGTGCCCGGTGAGGCGGGCCGCGCCGCGACCCAGGGGGCCGGACAGGCGGATGTCGTAGTAGTCGCGGCGTTGCAGCCAGAACAGCGTGCCGCTGCCGGAGTCACGCGGTGCGCGGATGCCGACCTTGCCGGCGATCTGCCAGCCGTCGAGCGCGGCGACCTGTTCCTTGTGAACTTTCCATTGTGCCGGGTCACCCCGGCCTTCAACGGTTTCGTGGGAGGTGAGGCCGGCGCAGCCCGTGAGCAGGAGCAGGGCGCCGGCGGCTAGCAGTGAACGTAGACGCATGGATCAAAGAGTCTCGGAACCGGTCAGGCGCTGCAGGGTGCCGCGCAGGATCGGGCTGTCGGGTTGGGTCTTGAGGGCTTCGGACCAGACTTCGCGAGCTTCGCTCTGCTTGCCGCGGGCCCAGAGCACTTCGCCCAGGTGGGCGGCCACTTCGTGATCGGGGAATTCCTTCAGGGCCTGGCGCAGCAGGCGTTCTGCTTCATCCATATTGCCCAGGCGGAAGTTGATCCAGCCGAGGCTGTCGAGAATGGCGGGGTCATCCGGCTTCAGCTGGTGCGCCTGCTCCACCAGTTGGCGGGCCTCTTCGTAACGCGTGGTGCGGTCGGCCAGGGTGTAGCCGAGGGCGTTGAGGGCCATGGCGTTTTCCGGCTCGCGCTGGAGGATGAAGCGCAGGTCGCGTTCCAGTTGTGCCAGGTCGCCACGCTTCTCGGCCAGCATCGCGCGGGTATAGAGGAGGTTGAGGTCGTCCGGGAATTGCTGCAGGCCTTGCTGGATGACGTTCCAGGAGCGGTCCTGCTGCTGGCGCTCGGCGAAGCTCTCGGCCTCGATCAGGTACAGCTGGATGGCGTAGTCGGGCTGGGCGTCGCGGGCCTTGTCCAGGCGGGCGGCGGCCTCGTCGGGGCGGTTGGCGTCCAGCAGGATTTCGGTCTGGCGCAGTTGCGCGGGCAGGTAATCATTGCCGGCGCCGACCAGTGCGTACTCGATCAGCGCGCTTTCCTTGTCGCCGCGCTTTTCGTAGACCTGGCCCAGGTTGAAGTGGGCGGAATCCACGTGGCTACCACGGTCGACCAGCTCTTCGAGGTAGACCTGGGCTTCGTCCCAGGCCTCGCCTTCCATGCACACCAGCGCCAGGGAGAAGCGCAGGTCGTCATCGTCGGGGAACTGTTGCACCAGGCCGGCGAACTCGGACTTGGCTTCGTCCAGGCGGTTCTCTTCCACCAGCAGGCGCGCGTAGGTCAGGCGCAGGCGCTTGTCGTCCGGGTGCTGCTTGATGCCTTTCTGCAGCAGCGGCAGGGCTTCGTCTGTGCGATCCAGGCTTTGCAGCAGGCGTGCGCGCAAAAGAATCGGCGGAATCTGCTGGTCATCCGAGGGGATGTCTTCCAGCAGCGCGAGCGCTTCTTCGGTACGGCCGTCCTGTTGCAGCAATACCGATTTGCCGAACACCAGCTGGCTGTTGTCCGGGTACTTGGCGAGCAGGCGGTCGAAGCTTTGCAGCAGGCCGGTGCGGGTATCCGGATCGGTCTCGGCGGCGGAGAGGGCGAGGAAGTCGAAGTGGGTATCGCCCTGGCCCTGCAGCACCTTCTCCATATAGGTCATGGATTCGTCGTAGCGACCGCCACGGGCGAGCTGGACGGCGGCGGCGCGCTGGGCGTCGAGGTTGTCCGGTGCGTTCTTCGCCCAGATCAGCGCGGTGTCCAGCGCGGCCTGGTCGGCACCCAGGTACTCGGCGATGCGGAAGGCGCGTTCGGCGACGCCGGCGTCCTGGGTCGCATTGGCCTGCTGTACATAGTTGCCGAGGGCGATATCGAAGCGGTTGCGCTGCCCGGCCACTTCGGCGGAGAGCAGGGCGAACAGGGTGTCGCGGCTGAAGGAGCCATAGACTTCCGGCTTGGAATCGGGCGCCTGGCTGGTGTCTTCCACCGGCGGCGTGCCGTCCGGCGAGGTGGGGGCCAGGGTCTGGCAACCGCCAACGAGCAGGAGGGCGGTCAGCAACGCGAAGGATTTATTCATAGGGGAAAAGGCGACTAACCTGCGGTCGGAGCATCATGACACAAGCGGCTGGGCAAGCCCATGGGGCAAGGGCCGATACATTGTTGGGCGGGTTCATGGTGATTGTGACAATAGCGAGCGGTGGTTGTTCTCAATCTGTTGAAGGAGGACAATTGCGCGCCTCCCGTTTCCGTTAGCGACCCTGCATGGCCTTTCTTGCCCTCGGTATCAACCACAAAACCGCGTCCGTGGATGTACGTGAGCGCGTGGCTTTTACTCCCGAGCAATTGGTCGAGGCGCTGCGGCAGCTGTGCAACCTCACGGCCAGCCGTGAGGCGGCGATCCTCTCCACCTGCAACCGCAGCGAGCTGTACCTGGAGCAGGAGCAGATCAGCGCCGACGAAGTCCTGGCCTGGCTGGCCGGCTACCACAACCTCAGCCTCGAAGAGCTGCGTGCCTGTGCCTACGTGCACCAGGACGATGCCGCCGTACGCCATATGATGCGCGTCGCGTCGGGGCTCGACTCCATGGTCCTCGGCGAGCCGCAGATCCTTGGCCAGATGAAGTCCGCCTACGCCGTGGCGCGTGAAGCCGGCACCGTCGGCCCGCTGCTGGGCCGGCTGTTCCAGGCCACCTTCAGCACCGCCAAGACCGTGCGCACCGACACCGCGATCGGCGAGAACCCGGTCTCCGTGGCTTTCGCCGCAGTCAGCCTGGCCAAGCAGATCTTCACCGACATGCACCGCAGCCAGGCGCTGCTCATCGGCGCCGGCGAAACCATCACCCTGGTCGCCCGCCACCTGCACGAGCAGGGTGTGAAGCGCATCGTCGTCGCCAACCGCACCCTCGAGCGCGCCAGCATGCTCGCCGAGCAGTTCGGTGCCCACGCCGTGCTGCTGGCCGATATCCCCGATGAGCTGGTCAACAGCGACATCGTCATCAGCTCCACCGCCAGCCAGTTGCCGATCCTCGGCAAGGGCGCGGTCGAGCGCGCGTTGAAGCAGCGCAAGCACAAGCCGATCTTCATGGTCGACATCGCCGTGCCGCGCGACATCGAACCCGAAGTCGGCGAGCTGGACGACGTCTACCTCTATACCGTCGACGACCTCCACGAAGTGGTCGCCGAAAACCTCAAGAGCCGCCAGGGCGCTGCCCAGGCTGCCGAGGAGCTGGTCGGTGGTGGTGTGGTCGAGTTCATGCAGCGCTTGCGCGAACTGGCCGCGGTGGATGTGCTACGCGCTTACCGCCAGCAGGCCGAACGCACCCGTGACGAGGAGCTGGCCAAGGCGCAGCGCATGCTGGCCAACGGCAGCTCCGCCGAAGACGTCATGGCCCAACTCGCCCGCGGGCTTACCAACAAGCTGCTGCATGCTCCCAGCGTGCAGCTGAAAAAACTCTCCGCCGACGGCCGCTTCGATGCGTTGGCCGTGGCCCAGGAACTCTTCGCCCTCGACGAGGGCACGGACAAGCAAGCCCAATGAAAGCGTCACTGCTCAACAAGCTCGACATCCTCCAGGATCGTTTCGAGGAACTCACGGCCCTGCTCGGCGATGCCGAAGTCATCAGCGACCAGAGCAAGTTCCGCGCGTATTCCAAGGAATACGCCGAGGTCGAGCCCGTCTACCTGGCGTTCCGTGAATTCCGCAAGGTGCAGTCCGATCTCGAGGGCGCCCAGGCGCTGCTCAAGGACAGCGACCCGGACCTGCGCGAGATGGCCGAAGAGGAAGTCGCCCAGGCCCGCGAGCAGCTGGTCGAGCTGGAAGCACGCCTGCAGCGCATGTTGCTGCCCAAGGACCCCAACGACGGTCGCAACGTCTTCCTCGAGATCCGTGCCGGCACTGGTGGCGACGAGGCGGCGATCTTCTCCGGCGACCTGTTCCGCATGTACTCGCGCTATGCCGAGCGCCAGGGCTGGCGGGTGGAGATCCTCTCCGAGAACGAAGGCGAGCACGGTGGCTATAAAGAGGTGATCGCCCGCGTCGAGGGTGACAACGTCTACGCCAAGCTCAAGTTCGAGTCCGGCGCGCACCGTGTGCAACGGGTGCCGGAAACCGAATCCCAGGGCCGCATCCACACCTCCGCCTGCACCGTCGCCGTGCTCCCCGAGCCGGACGAACAGGCCGCCATCGAGATCAACCCGGCCGACCTGCGCGTGGACACCTACCGCTCCTCCGGCGCCGGCGGCCAGCACGTGAACAAGACCGACTCCGCCGTGCGCATCACCCACATCCCCTCCGGGATCGTGGTCGAGTGCCAGGAGGAGCGCTCGCAGCACAAGAACCGCGCCAAGGCCATGGCCTGGCTGGCAGCCAGGCTGAACGACCAGCAGGAAGCCGCTGCGCACAAGGAAATCTCCGACACCCGCAAGCTGCTGGTGGGCTCCGGCGACCGCTCCGAGCGCATCCGCACCTACAACTACCCCCAAGGGCGGGTCACCGATCACCGCATCAACCTGACCCTCTACGCGCTGGACGACGTGCTCGCCGGTGGTGTCGAAGCGGTCATCGAACCGCTGCTCGCCGAATACCAGGCCGACCAGCTGGCTGCCCTGGGAGACTGACGTGACCATCATCGCCAGCCTGCTCAGCGAGGCCCGCCTGCCGGGCTCGCCGAGCGCCCGCCTGGACGCCGAGCTGCTGCTCGCCGCTGCCCTGGGCAAGCCGCGCAGCTTCCTGCATACCTGGCCCGAGCGCGTGGTCAGTGGCGAGGCCGCCGAGCTCTACGCCAGCTACCTGGAACGCCGGCGCAACGGCGAGCCGGTGGCCTACATCCTCGGTCAGCAGGGCTTCTGGAGCCTGGACCTGGAAGTCGCCCCGCACACCCTGATTCCGCGTCCCGACACCGAGCTGCTGGTGGAAAGCGCCCTGGCCCTGGTGCCGGCCACCCCGGCCCGCGTGCTCGACCTGGGCACCGGCAGCGGCGCCATTGTCCTCGCCTTGGCCAGCGAGCGCCTGGGCTGGCGCCTGATCGGTGTCGACCGCATCGGTGATGCCGTGGCCCTGGCCGAACGCAACCGCTTACGCCTGAAACTGGACAACGTCGAGTTCCGCGAGAGCCACTGGTTCTCCGCCCTGGCTGGTGAGCGCTTCGATCTGATCGTCAGCAATCCGCCCTACATCGCCGCCCGCGACCCGCACCTGAGCGAAGGTGACGTGCGCTTCGAGCCGGCCAGTGCGCTGGTTTCCGGTGCCGACGGGCTGGACGACATCCGCTTGATCATCAGCGAAGCCCCCGCACACCTGAATGCCGGTGGCTGGCTGCTGCTGGAGCATGGCTACGACCAGGCCGCCGCCGTGCGCGAGCTGCTGTCCCGCCAGGGCTTCGAGGCGGTGGAAAGCCGTCGCGACCTGGGCGGCCACGAACGCATCAGCCTAGGCCGCCTGCCATGCTGAGCGACGAAGAACTCCTGCGTTACAGCCGGCAGATTCTCCTGCCGCAGATCGACGTCGACGGCCAACTGCGCCTGAAGCAGGCCCGTGTGCTCGTAGTCGGTGTTGGTGGCCTCGGCTCGCCGGTCGCCCTCTACCTGGCTGCTGCCGGTGTCGGCGAGCTGCACCTGGCGGACTTCGACAGCGTCGACCTGACCAACCTGCAGCGCCAGATCATCCACGACAGCCAGAGCGTCGGGCAGCCCAAGGTCGACTCGGCCATGGCCCGGCTCACCGCGCTCAACCCCGAGGTGCGCCTGGTGCCTCACCGCGCCGCGCTGGATGTCGACTCCCTGGCCGCTGCCGTCGTGGCCGTGGACCTGGTGCTCGACTGCACCGACAACTTCGGCACCCGCGAGGCGGTCAACGCCGCCTGCGTGGCCGCGCGCAAGCCACTGGTTTCCGGCGCTGCGATCCGCCTCGAAGGCCAGCTTTCGGTGTTCGACCCGCGACGCGATGACAGCCCCTGCTACCACTGCCTTTATGGCCATGGCAGCGAAGCCGAACTGACCTGCAGCGAAGCCGGTGTGGTCGGCCCGCTGGTGGGCATGGTCGGCAGCCTGCAGGCCCTGGAAGCACTCAAGCTGCTGGCCGGTTTCGGCGAGCCCCTGGTGGGCCGCCTGCTGCTGGTGGATGCCCTCGGCAGCCGCTTCCGCGAGCTGCGGGTCAAGCGCGATCCAGGCTGTGCCGTCTGTGGGAATGGGCATGCCTGATCAGGCTCCCGTCGGCGTCTTCGACTCCGGCGTCGGCGGCCTCTCCGTGCTGCGTGAGATCCGCAGCCTGCTTCCCAACGAATCCCTGCTCTATGTGGCCGACAGCGGCCATATCCCCTATGGCGAGAAGAGCCAGGACTTCATCCGCGAGCGCAGCCAGGCGATCACCCGCTTCCTGCTGGAGCGTGGCGCCAAGGCGCTGGTGCTGGCCTGCAACACCGCCACGGTGGCGGCGGTCGCTGACCTGCGGGAGCGTTATCCACAGCTGCCCATCGTCGGCATGGAGCCGGCGGTCAAACCCGCAGCGGCCGCCACGCGCTCCGGCGTGGTCGGCGTGCTCGCCACCACCGGCACCCTGAAAAGCGCCAAGTTCGCCGCGCTGCTCGACCGGTTCGCCAATGACGTGCGTGTGGTCACCCAGCCCTGCCCGGGCCTGGTGGAGCGCATCGAGATAGGCGACCTCGACAGCGAGGCGACCCGTGCGCTGCTCTGGAGCTACGTGCAGCCGCTGTTGGCCGAGGGCTGCGACACGCTGATCCTCGGCTGCACCCATTACCCCTTCCTGCGTCCGTTGCTGGCCGGCATGGTCCCCGAGTCGGTACGCCTGGTGGACACCGGCGCCGCAGTGGCGCGGCAGCTGCAACGCCTGCTCGAAGCCCGTGACCTGCTGGCGCGCGGGCCGGCTCAAGCCTGTCGTTTCTGGAGCAGTGGCGAGCCTGCAGCGATGCAGAATGTGCTGCCTGCACTATGGGGAAACGAGAGCGTTTGCGTGGCGGATCTCGGCTTTTAAAAAAACCTTGAACTTGCTGGTAGCCGTCTTTCTCTTAGTCCAAACGTATCTATAATCGCTCCAATTCGTACGTTTTAACCTGTCGATTAAGTCTGAATAAGGAAGTTTCCATGAAGAAACTGTTCTCTTTGGCTGCCGTTGCAGCCATTTGCGTAGGGCAAGCTGTTGCGGCACAGGCAGCTGATGTTTCTCTCGATGTTGGTCAGACCGGCGAATCGACCATGGTCTATCGCCTCGCTACCCAGTTCGATTTCTCCACCAGCTGGTTCCAGACCGACGTCGGTCGCCTGACCGGCTACTGGGATGCCGGCTACACCTACTGGGACGGCGACAAGACCTCCAGCAACCACAGCATTTCCTTCGCACCGGTGTTCGTCTACGAATTCGCCGGTGAAACCGTGAAGCCCTATGTCGAAGCCGGCATCGGTGTCGCCCTGTTCGCCAATACCGAACTGGAAGACAACGAGCTGGGCTCCTCTTTCCAGTTCGAAGACCGCATCGGCGCCGGCCTGCGCTTCAGCAACCAGGAAGTTGGCATTCGCGCCATCCACTACTCCAACGCCGGCATCAAGCAGCCGAACGATGGCGTCGAGGCGTACAGCCTGCACTACCGCGTATCTTTCTAAGATCACGCCACATGAAGAACCGGGCCCAGCGCCCGGTTTTTTTATGGCCTGTGGATAACCCGCCAAACGCCTTTTTGTAGGAGCGAATTCATTCGCGATGCAGGCCGCCCCTTCTCCAGGGACTCCCCGCGCGCTGGTTTCGTAGCCCGGGCTTCAGCCCGGGACCGTCAGGGCGCTCAGGCCGCGCCCCGCCCATAGGCGCTGTCGATCCCCCGGCGTTCATCCAGGCAATCGGCCTCGCCCATCTCGAACTCGCGGCAGATCAGCGGGCGGTTTTCGTAGATGGTGCAGAGCATGGTGTCGCGGTCCAGCGCGGCGCACCAGCCGTCGTCCAGGCGCGCCATGACGTCGCCGCCCCAGTCATCGGTTTCGATGAAGCGTTCGGGCACGCCGGTGTCGGTGATCAGCATCACTTCCAGCTGGCAGCAGCAGGCGGCGCAGGTGGCGCAGGTGATCTCGGGGGCGGCAGGCAGTTGTTGGACGGGAATCAGCGAAGGGCTCATGGGCGCGCATTTTACGGGAAAGGCGCTGGCTGCGGGTGGTGGGCCGATCAGGTGCTCGGCGTGGGTCGTTTCAATTGCCTCGCCAGGCGGTGCAGCAACGGCAACACGGCGGCCCAGATCAGCGCCAGTACCAGCAGGCTCGGCAGCGTGCCGAAGGGCAGGCCGACCCCGGCCACGCGCGCGCCGGCCAGGTACGACAGCGGTGCGGCGATGGCGCCCAGCAGGCTGGCCAGCCACCAGGGCCGGGCAGTCCAGGCCAGGCAATGGTTGAGCGTGGTGCCCAGCAATGCCCAGAGCAGCACCAGCCAGGGCGGGATCAGGTGCCCGCCATAGCCGAAGTCGAACAGGCCGAGGTTGAGCAACAGGCAGTCCAGCAGGCTGCCCAGCAACGTCACCGCGATCACCAGGCGGCCGTCCTCCGACCAGGAGCCGATGCAGAGGAAATGCAGCGCCAGGATCGCCGGCGCCACCAGCAGCAGGAGCGGCTGGTTGGCGGCGAACAGGCAGGCGAACCAGCCCAGCTGGAACAACGCCGCATTGGCCAGTTGCCTAGGCATCCAGGCGGCCGAGCAGTGACGGCGGGCGCGCGCCGGGCTTGGCCAGCACCAGCTGTGCGGTGCCGATGGCGCGCTCCAGGAAGCCGCCCTCGCAGTAGCACAGGTAGAACTCCCAGAGCCGGTAGAAGGTTTCGTCGTAGCCCAGTTGCTCCAGGCGCCCGCGCGCTGCGCGCAGATTGTCGTGCCAGTGGCGCAGGGTGCGCGCGTAGTGGGGGCCGAAGTCCTCCATGTGCAGCAGGTTCATGTCGCTGTCGCGGGTGATCACCTCCAGCATCTTCTGCACCGAGGGCAGGGCGCCGCCGGGGAAGATGTAGCGCTGGATGAAATCGACGCTGCGTTTGGCCTGCTCGTAGCGCTGGTCGCGCATGGTGATGGCCTGCAGCAGCATCAACCCATCGTCCTTCAGCAGCCGAGCGCATTGCCGGAAGTAGGCGGGCAGGAAGCGGTGGCCCACCGCCTCGACCATCTCGATGGATACCAGCTTGTCGAAGCGTCCGTCGAGGTCGCGGTAGTCCTGCAGCAGCAGGGTGATGCGTGACTGCAGGCCCTGCTCCTCGATGCGCCGGCGGGTGTACTCATACTGCTCGCGGGACAGGGTAGTGGTGGTCACCCGGCAGCCGTGGTGGGTGGCAGCGTAGAGCGCCATGCTGCCCCAGCCGGTGCCGATCTCCAGCAGGTGGTCGTCGGGCTTGAGGTCGAGCTTGCGGCAGATGCGTTCCAGCTTGTTCAACTGGGCCTGCTCCAGGCTCTGCTCGGGGCTGGCGAACTGCGCGGCGGAGTACATCATGGTCGGGTCGAGCATTTGCTCGAACAGGTCGTTGCCCAGGTCGTAATGGGCGGCGATGTTGCGCCGCGAGCCAGCCCGGGTGTTGCGGTTGAGCCAGTGCAGGCCCTGCACCAGCGGCCTTCCCAGCAGGGCCAGGCCACGTTCCATGCCGTCGAGCACATCGAGGTTGGCGACGAATACGCGGATCACCGCCGTCAGGTCCGGCGTGGTCCAGTAACCGTGGATATAGGCCTCCCCCGAGCCGATGGAGCCATTGGCCGCCACCAGCGGCCAGACCGCCGCATCCTGCACCTCGATGCGTGCCCTGAGTTCGGCCTGGGCATCGCCGAAGACCCGCTCCTCGCCGTCCTCCAGCACGGTCAGCTGGCCGTGGCGCAACCCTTCCAGCTGGGCCAGCACCAGCCGGCGCAACAGGCCGCCGGCCAGGCCGGTGGTGCCGAACAGGCCCGGCTTGATGCCGAGACTAGTGCTCTTCATGGTGATGCTCCTTCGAATGCGTGGTGGCGACGCGGTAGGCGCCGTCCGCCGCCTGGTGGGAGAACAGGGGCAGGCGTTTGAGCAGCAGGCGCAGGGCCTGCCAGTAGATGCCCAGGACGGTCTTCGCCGTCATCCAGGGAAAGCTGGCGAGATGGCGGTGCAGGCTGGCGCGGTCGAGTTCGTGGCGCTCCAGATCGAGGGTCGCGTCGAACAGCCGGGTGTCGCCCTGCCAGTCCTCCATGTGCACCGCCAGGCGCGGGCCCACCGGGCTGAAGGCCATGCGGTACTCCAGCTCGGGGGGCAGGAAGGGCGAGACATGGAAGGCCTTGTCCACCCGCACCCGCTGGTGGCCATCGCCCTGCGCCGGCACCACGTAGTGGTAGCGCTCGCGCCAGGGCGTGTTGGTCACCTCGCAGAGGATCGCCACCAGGGTCCCGTCGGCGTCATGGCAGTAGAAGAAACTCGCCGGGTTGAAGGCCAGCCCCCAGCTGCGGGCCTGGGCCAACAGGCGGATGGAGCCTTCGGGGCGAACGCCCAGCGCCTCGGTCACGCGTTGGCGCACCGCCTCGGCCAAGGTCATGCCCGCGCCGGTGAACTGCGGCAGGAAATCCCGCTCGCGGAAGGCGAAGGGCTTGAAGCGGCCGTGCCCGGCCAGGGGCGAGAGGCCGAGCACCTGTTCCTGCTCATCCAGGTCCAGGTACAGCAGGCCGATGCGGTAGCGGAAGGCATGGGCGCGGGGCTGGTGCCGCCGGTGCCGTACCCAGCCGCTATACAGGGCGCTGTTCACAGGGCTTCCCCGAACTCGCGGGCTACGCGCAGGGCGCTGACCACACCGTCTTCATGGAAGCCGTTGCCCCAGTAGGCGCCGCAGAAGTAGCTGTGGCGCTTGGCGTTGATCTCTTCCCAGCGTGCCTGGGCTAGCAGGCCGGGCAGGCTGAACTGCGGGTGGGCGTAGCTGAAGCGGGCGAGTAAGCGTGCCGGGTCGATGGCCTCGCCCTGGTTGAGGCTGACGCAGAAGGTTTCCGGCGCCTCTATGCCTTGGAGGATGTTCATGTTGTAGGTCACTGCCGCCGGGCGCTGGGTGGGGCCGCCCAGGCGGTAGTTCCAGCTGGCCCAGGCGAGCCGGCGCTCCGGCAGCAGGCGCGTGTCGGTGTGCAGCACCACCTCGTTGGCGGCGTAGGGCAGGGCGCCCAGCACCTCGCGTTCGCTGGCCGTCGGCTGGGCCAGCAGCGCCAGGGCCTGGTCGCTGTGGCAAGCAAACACCACCTTGTCGAAGCGCTCGCTGCCGGCGGCGCTGTGCACGGTCACCCCTTCGGCGTCGCGCTCCACCCAGGACACCGGGCAGGCCAGGCGGATGCGCTCGGTGAAGCCTGCCGTCAGGGGCGCCACATAGCTGCGCGAACCACCGCTGACCACCCGCCACTGCGGGCGATGGCTGACCGAAAGCAGGCCGTGGTTCTTGAAGAAACGCACGAAGAACTGCAGCGGGAAGGCCAGCATGTCGTCCAGGGGCATGGACCAGATGGCCGCGCCCATGGGCACCAGGTAGTGGTCGCGGAAGCGCGCGCCGTAGCCACCCAGTTGCAGGTAATCGCCCAGGGTGATGGCGGCGCTGATGCGCCCGGCTTCCAGGTCCGCCTGGGCCTCGCGGTTGAAGCGCAGGATCTCCCGCAGCATGCCCCAGAAGCCCGGCGACAGCAGGTTCCTGCGTTGGGCGAAGAGGCTGTTGAGGTTGTTGCCGTTGTACTCCAGGCCACTGGCCGGGTCGTGCACCGAGAAGCTCATCTCGGTGGGCTGGCTGGCCACGCCCAGGCGATCCAACAGGCGGATGAAGTTGGGGTAGGTCCAGTCGTTGAAGACGATGAAGCCGGTGTCCACCGCGTAGTCGCGGCCGCCCAGTTGCACGTCCACGGTGTGGGTGTGGCCGCCGATCCAGTCGCTGGCTTCGAACAGCTGGATATCGTGGCGGCGGGACAGCAGCCAGGCACAGGTCAAGCCGGAAATGCCGCTGCCGATGATGGCGACTCTCATTGAGGTGCTCCGTTGCGGACCAGGCGCCGGCCCAGGGCCAGGCGCAGCCGCGCCGGCAATCGGGCAAGCAGGCGCAGGGCGAAGATGAAGGGGCCGGGGAAGGCGATCTCCAGCGGCCGGCGGGGCAGGCGCTGGACGATGTGGTGCGCGGCCCGTTGCACCGGCCAGCGCATGGGCATGGGGAAGTCGTTGCCCTGGGTCAGCGGCGTGTCGACGAAGCCGGGGCTGACCAGGGTGATGTCGATCCCCTCGTGGGCCAGGTCCAGGCGCAGGGACTCCAGCAGGTAGCGCAGCCCGGCCTTGGAGGCGCCATAGGCTTCGGCCCGGGGCAGGGCGAAGTGGGTGACGGCGCTCACCACACCTACCAGGTGCGGTTGCTCGCCTTGGCGCAGCAGCGGCAGCGCCGCTTCGATGCAGTACGCCGGGGCCAGCAGGTTGGCGCGGACCACGCGCTCCACCAAGGCGGCATCGAAATGCCCGGCCTCCAGGTATTCACAGGTGCCGGCATTGAGAATGGCGCTGTCCAGGGCGCCCCAGTGACGCTGGATGCGCTCGGCGATGGCGGCCACCTGCTCGGCGTCGGCGAGGTCGCCCGGCGCCAGCAGCACCTGCTCGGGGAAGCGCTGTTGCAGCGCTTCCAGCGGGCCTCTGCGGCGGGCGCTGAGTGCCAGCCGGTGGCCACCTTGCAGCAGCTGTTCGGCCAGTTCGGCACCGATGCCGCTGCTGGCGCCGGTGAGCCAGATGCGTCGGGAGTCGTTCATGCCAGTCGCCCCTTGAGCAGGCCGATCAACCGGCCCAGTACGGGCACATGTTCGTAGAGCAGCGCCCCGGCATCGAAATAGTCGCGGTGGTAGTACACCCGTTCGTTCCAGCGCAGGTGCGAGCAGCCCTCGACGGCGATGGGGCGGCCGCCCTCCAGGCGCGGGTGGCGGTAGGTCATGGTCCAGCGCAGGTAGCCCTCGCCTTCGCCGACCTGATCGTGGCCGTGGAACTCGAAGTGCAGGTCGCTGACGTTCTCGTAGAGCCCGGCGAAGTAGCGGCGGATGGCGGGCAGCCCTTCGACCTGGTGCAGCGGGTCGGTGAACTGGGCGTCCTCGCTGTACAGCGTGGCGAGCAGGTCGAGGTTGTCGCGGCCCAGGCGCGCGAAGTCCTCGGCGAAGCGCTGGAGGAAGGCGCTCATGCCGTGACCGCCTTGGGCAGGCTGCGGAACGCGGCGATGGCGCGGTCGCGACTGGAGGAGAGGTCCACCATCGGCTGTGGATAACCTTCCGGCAGGAACAGCCCGCCACGGGCGGCCGGGTCGTGGATGTCCTTCTTGTCCAGGCTGGCCAGCTCCGGCAGCCACTGGCGGATGAACACCCCTTGGGGGTCGAAGCGCTGGGACTGGCTCACCGGGTTGAAGATGCGGAAGTAGGGCGCGGCATCGGTGCCGGTGGAGGCGCTCCACTGCCAGCCGCCGTTGTTGGCCGCCAGGTCGCCGTCGATCAGGTGGCGCATGAACCAGCGCTCGCCCTCGCGCCAGTCGATCAGCAGGTTCTTGGTGAGGAACATGGCCACCACCATGCGCAGGCGGTTGTGCATCCAGCCGGTGGCCAGCAACTGGCGCATCGCCGCGTCGACGATGGGGATGCCGGTACGCCCTTGCTGCCAGGCTTCCAGGTCTTCAGGCGCATCGCGCCAGCGCAGCGCTTCGGTGTCGGCACGGAAGGCGCGGTGGCGGCTGACACGCGGGTAGCCCACGAGGATGTGTTTGTAGAACTCGCGCCAGAGCAGTTCGTTGATCCAGGTGACGGCGCCGACGTTGCCCGACTCGAACTCGCCCTGGTTGCTGCGCAACGCGGCATGCAGGCATTGCCGTGGCGACAGCACGCCGGCGGCGAGGTAGGGCGACAGCTGGCTGGTGCCGGGGTGTGCGGGGAAATCGCGTTCGTCCTGGTAGTGCTCGATCTGCTGGTCGGCGAACGCCTCCAGGCGGCGGCCCGCTTCTTCTTCGCCGGCGGGCCAGAGCGCTTGCAGGCTGGCGGGCGGGCTGTGGAAGCCCTTCACCGTGGCAGGTACGGCGCTGCTTTCGATACCCAGCGGCTCCTGCTTTTTCGGCAGCGGCGCGGCGTGGGGCAGGGCGCTGTGCAGCCGCGCGTAGCAGACCTTGCGGAACTGGCTGAAGACCTGGAAGTAGCTGTCGCTCTTGGTCAGCACGCTGCCCGGCTTGAACAGCAGTTGGTCGAGGTGGCTGCGCAGGCGCAGGTCGTCGGCCTGCAGGCGCGTCTTCACGGCGGCATCGCGCTTGGCCTCGTTGATGCCGTACTCCTCGTTGACGTGCACGGCGCTGACCTGGTGCTCGTGGCACAGCCGGGCGACGGCTTCGGGCGCTTCGTCCCAGCGGTCGGCGCGGCGTATCAGCAACGGCACGTTGAGGCGTGCCAGCTCGGCCTGCAGCGCCGCCAGGTTGCGCAGCCAGAAATCCACCTTGGCGGGGGCGTCGTCGTGTTCCAGCCACTGGCCGGGGCTGAGCAGGTAGAGGGCCAGGGTCGGCCCGGCGGCCATCGCGGCGGACAGGGCCGTGTTGTCCTGGACGCGCAGGTCGCAGCGGAACCACATCAGTTGGCGCATGGAAGATCCTCGGGCCTGGCCAGCACACCAAGGCTGGACAGGGTTTGCAGGGCCGCGACCGGGTCGTCGGCGAGATGGGGGCGGATGCCTTGTGCGGCCAGCTCTTGCAGCTCGCGCTGGTGGATGCGCACGGCGGGCCCGGCGAGCACGAGCGGGCAGCCGTGGTCGGCCAGCAGGCGTGCCAGGCTGGGGCCGGCCAGGGCCTGTTCGGCATACAGCAGCAGGGCGCGGGGTTCGATACGGGCGATGGCCAGGGGCAGCTCCGCGGCGGGTATCGGCCACTCCAGCACTTCCACCGCGCAGCCGGCATTGCTGGCCAGCCAGGCACTTATCCACAGGCCCGGCGCCATGGGTTGTTCACTGGGGTTGAGCAGCAACAGTGGGGCGCCGCCATGCTGGCGGTTGTTGTGGTAGATGCGCGCGCCCAGCTTGCTGCGCAGCCAGGCGTTGAAGAACACCCGCTCCAGGCGCGCGCCATAGGCATCGCCCCAGCGGGTTTCCAGGGCTTCCAGCAGCGGCAGCAGCAGTTGCTGGCACAGCGTCAGCGGCGGGTAGATCGACAGCGCGGCGTTGAAGCGCTCGTCGAGGCGGCGCTCGGCCAGGGCGCCGATGGCCTCCAGCAACTGGTGGCGCTGCTCGTCCCACAGCGAGGAAGACGCGAGCCCGGCGTGCTGGCCGCCGCGCAGCAATCCCTTCACCTGGCCCACCGGTACGCCACGGTCGAGCCAGGTGAGCACGGCGCGGATGCGCGCCACGTGCTCCGGCGCATACAGGCGGTGGCCCTTGGCGGTGCGCTGGGGCAGCACCAGGCCGTAGCGGCGTTCCCAGGCGCGCAGGGTCACCGGGTTGACGCCGGTGAGGCGCGCCACCTCGCGGATGGGCAGCAGGCCCCGGGCGAGGGCGGCCTGGAAATCGCCGTCGAGCGGCGTGTCGTCGTAATCGTCCATGGCTAGATGGCGTTGCGCAGGCTGAGATCTTCGGGATGCGGCTGCAGGTAGGCCTGCTGCGCGATGTAGGGATGCGGGTGGCGGGCGAAGTGGTGCTTGAGCAGGGTGAGCGGCACCACCAGCGGCACGATGCCGGTGCGGTACTGCTCGATCAGGCGCTGCATCTCGACCTTCTCGTCACGCCCCAGGGCGCCCTTCAGGTAACCGCTGATGTGCTGCAGCACGTTGCTGTGGGTGCCCCGGGTGGCGCAGCGGGTCAGCGCGGCCATGAGCTGGCGGAAGTAGGGCGGGCCGAAGTCCTCCGGCGCATGGTTGCCGATGTCGCCCAGCAGGCGGCCGAGGGCGCGGTACTGCTGCGGGTCGCTGGCCATCAGCTGGTATTTGTAGCGGGCATGGAAGTCGAGGATGCCGCGGCGGGTCAGGCCGCTGGCACAGAGGGCCCGCCAGCGCGCGCAGGCGAACACGCGGGTGAGGAAGTTTTCCCGTAGCACCGGGTCGCAGAGGCGGCCTTCCTCTTCCACCGGCAGCTCCGGGTGGCGCTTGCAGAAGGCCTCGGCGTAGAGGCCGCGGCCGCCTTCCTCGGCGGGGATGCCGTTGGCCTGGTAGACCTTCACCCGGTGCAGGCCGCAGGACGGCGACTTCTGCATGAATATGTAGCCGCACAGGTCGCCCAGCTCGTCCGCCATCTGCTCGCCATGGGCGGTGAGCGGTTCGCTCAGGTCGCGCTCGCCATCACGGGTGACCGCGCGAGGAGCGGCAGGGTCGCCGGCCAGGCGAATGACTTCGCGTGGCGTACCCAGGCCGATGGCGACCTCGGGGCAGACTGGGACGAACTCGAAATAGCGGGCCAGGGTACGGCTGCACAGGCGCGATTCCTTGTGCCCGCCATTGAAGCGCACGGGTTCGCCCAGCAGGCATGCACTGATGCCGAGCCGAGGCTTGGCGTGCGTGGGGGCGTCCTGTGTCATGGCATGGCCTCGGATGATTTCTTGTACAAGAAGTATTTCCTGTACAGGTTTATTCCATCTTAGGCCTGTCGTTGTACAAGTCAATTGAGTTGTACAAGTTTTGTATCGCAGCGGAGCGGCACCCGCTGCACCACAGGATGGGTGTGCACACCCATCCTGTGGACCGACATGAAGTGTGGTTGGAAGGGAAGCCCGAGCCGGTTACCTGCCCAGGTGTTCGATCAATCGGCGCGCCGTTTCCTGCCCGCTCAACCAGGCCCCTTCGACACGGCCGGAGCTGCACCAGTCGCCGCAGGCGTAGAGGCCCAGGTCGGCATCGGCCAGGGCGCCCCATTCGTGGCCCTGGGCGGGGCGTGCATAGAGCCAGCGGTGGGCGAGGCTGAACACCGGCGCGGGAACGGCACAGCCGATGAGCTCGGCGAAGGCGCCATGCAGTTGCTCGATCACCGCCTCCTTGGGCAGGTCCAGGTGCTGCTTGCTCCAGGCGCTGCTGGCGTGCAGCACCCAGGTATCCAGGGCGGTTTCGCGGCCCGGCTTGGTGCGGTTGCGGGCCAGCCAGTCCAGCGGGCTGTCCTGCACGAAGCAGCCTTCCACGGGGGTATCCAGCGGCTGTTCGAAGGCCAGTGCCACGGCCCAGGTGGGCTCCATGGCGACGCTGGCGGCGGCACCGGCGAGCTTCGGCGCGGCGGCCAGCAGGGCGGTGGCCTGGGGCGCCGGGGTGGCGATGATGACGTGGCTGAAGGGCCCGTGGCTCTGCCCCTCTGCATCTTGCAGGCCCCAGTGCTGTTCGCCGCGGAACACCTCGGTGATGCGGCAGGCGAAGTTCACCGGCAAGGCGCCGAGCAGGGCGCGGGTGATGGCGCTCATGCGGGGGGTGCCGACCCAGCGCACCTGCTCGTCGGGGGAGGGCATCAGGCTGCCGTTGCGGAAGTTGTAGAGGGTGGGCGTCCACTCGGCGACCCAGCCTCGGTCGCGCCATTGCTGGACGACCTCGGTGAAGCGGCGGTCCCTGGCGGTGAAGTATTGCGCGCCGAGATCGAGCGAGCCGGCGTCGCTGCGCTTGCTGGCCATACGACCGCCACTGCCGCGGCTCTTGTCGAAGAGCTGTACGGCGTGCCCGGCGGCATGCAGCGCCTGGGCGGCGGACAGGCCCGCGAGGCCGGTTCCGATGATGGCGATGGGTGTGCTCATGGTTACCTCTTTACCTCGTGCTGTGGCTACTACAGGTCAGGCTATCGACGAACCTATACAGCTGTGTTGCGTTGTACAGGGGCTATCGGTTCCAATCTCGCATGCCGCTCATAGAGGTGTGACCATGGCGGACTCAACCCGTGCCCTCTCTTGATTCAGACTAGGGCGATATCTCCAGTTAGCGCCATGCGAGGAGGATGCCATGCACATATTGCTGACCGGCGGTACTGGCCTGATCGGTCGCGAGCTCTGCCGGCTGTGGGCCGGGCAGGGCCACCAGGTGACCGTGCTCAGCCGCACGCCGCCGCGCGTGGCGGGGCTTTGCGGGCCGGCGGTGCGGGCCATCGGCAGCCTCCACGAATACGGTGACGTACCCCTGGATGCACTGGTCAACATGGCCGGCGAGCCGGTGGCTGGCGGGCTGTGGACGCGCAACCGCAAGGCGAAGATTCTCGACAGCCGGGTGGCCTTCACCGAGCGCCTGCTGGCCTGGCTGGAGACCCGCGAGCAACGCCCGGCGCTGCTGCTGTCCGGCTCGGCCGTGGGCTGGTACGGCGACGCCGGCGAGCGCGAGCTGCGCGAGGACGCGCCACCCGGCAACGGCGATTTCGCCAGCACCCTGTGCATCGCCTGGGAAGAGACCGCACAACGTGCCGAAGCCCTGGGCATCCGCGTGGTGCTGTTGCGCACCGGCCTGGTGCTCGCGGCCCATGATGGTTTCCTCCGCGACATGCTCCGGGCGTTCCGCCTCGGCCTCGGTGGCCGCCTGGGCAGTGGCCGCCAGTGGATGCCCTGGATCCACCTGCAGGATCAAATCGCCGCGATGGATTTTCTTTTGCGGCTGGAGGGGGCCAGTGGTCCCTATAATGCGTGCGCTCCGCACCCCGCGCGCAATTGTGATTTCACCCGGAGCCTGGGCCGTGCGCTGGGGCGGCCGACCGTTCTGCCGGCGCCGACCTTCGCGTTGCGCCTGCTGCTGGGGGAAATGTCGATCCTCCTGCTGGGTGGCCAGCGCGCCGTGCCGACGCGGCTGCTGGATGCCGGTTTCACCTTTCGTTTCACCGATCTGGATACGGCGCTCGCCGATGTGCTGAGGCCTAAGGACGTTGCATGACTGATCACGCGCTGCTGCTGGCCAACCTGGGCTCACCCGCTTCCACCTCGGAAGGGGACGTGCGCCGCTACCTCGACCAGTTCCTCATGGACCCTTACGTGGTCGACCTGCCCTGGCCGCTGCGGCGCCTGCTGGTGTCGCTGATCCTGATCAAGCGCCCCGCGCAGTCGGCCCACGCCTACGCCTCCATCTGGTGGCCCGAGGGTTCGCCGCTGATCGTCCTCAGCCGCCAGCTGCAGGAGGCCATGGGCGCGCACTGGCCCCACGGCCCGGTGGAACTGGCGATGCGCTACGGCGAGCCCTCCATCGAAAACACCCTGCTCAAGCTGGCGAAGGACGGCATCCGCCGCGTGACCCTGGCGCCGCTGTATCCGCAGTTCGCCGACAGCACCACCACCACCGCCATCGCCGAGGCGCGCCGGGTGATCGCCGCCCATAGCCTGAAGCTGGATGTGTCGGTGCTGGCACCCTTCTACGCCGACGACAGCTACATCGACGCGCTGGTGGCCAGTGCCCGGCCCCATCTGGAGCAGGGCTTCGACCACCTGCTGCTGAGCTTCCACGGCCTGCCCGAGCGGCACATCCGCAAGCTGGTCAAGCCCATCGATCCCAACCATGACCTGCGCGCCCCCAGCAGCGTGGGTGTCAGCGATGCGGTGATGGAGTTCTGCTACCGCAGCCAGTGCCAGCGCACCGCCGAAGCCTTCGCCGCGCGTGCCGGCCTGGCGCCGGAGCAGTGGTCGGTGTCCTTCCAGTCGCGCCTGGGCCGCGACAAATGGATCGAGCCCTACACCGAGGCGCGCCTCGACGAGCTGGGCCGCCAGGGCGTGAAGAAGCTGCTGGTGATGTGCCCGGCCTTCGTCTCCGACTGCATCGAGACCCTGGAAGAGATCGGCCAGCGCGGCAGCGAGCAGTTCCAGGAGGCCGGTGGCCAGGAACTGGTGCTGGTGCCCTGCCTCAACAGCCACCCGCAATGGGTGGAGACCCTGGCCCGGCTTTGCGAGAAGGCCAGCCAGAAGCTCTGACCGCGCGGTCATCAGCGAGAGCCGATGACCTGCATTCGCCTCGCCAATAAAGGCGGGGCGAAGGTACCGGGCACCTTGATATGCACCTAAGCTGGCGCGACCTTCCACCGTCGTGCGCCGCACCGCCGGCGCCGAGGAGACGCCCGTGCATAACAACAATAACGGCTACCCCTCCAGTCTTTCCGCCTGGACCACCGTCGCCATCCTGATGGTGGCCTACGTGCTTTCCTTCATCGATCGGCAGATTCTCAACCTGCTGGTGGAGCCCATCCGCCGCGACCTGGTCATCAGCGATACGCAGATGAGCCTGCTGATGGGCCTGTCCTTCGCGCTGTTCTACACCGTCTGCGGCATCCCCCTCGGGCGCCTGGCCGATACCCGCAGCCGCCGCGGGCTGATCGCCATCGGCGTGCTGTTCTGGAGCGCCGCCACCGCCGCCTGCGGCATGGCCAAGCTGTACTGGCAGTTCCTCGTCTGCCGCATCGGCGTGGGCGTGGGCGAGGCGGCATTGTCGCCAGCGGCCTATTCGCTGATCGCCGACAGCTTCCCCCAGGAGCGCCGTGCCACCGCCATCAGCGTGTATTCCATGGGCGTGTACCTCGGCTCGGGGCTGGCCTTCCTGCTCGGCGGGCTGGTGATCAAGTTCGCCTCGGCCCAGGGTGACGTGCACCTGCCGCTGCTGGGCGACGTGCGCCCCTGGCAGTTGATCTTCCTCATCCTCGGCGGTGCGGGCGTGCTCTTCACCCTGCTGATGCTGGCGGTGCGCGAGCCGGCGCGGCGCGGCGTGGGCGCCGGTGTCGCGGTGCCTTTCTCTGAAGTGGGGCGCTACATCCGCGCCAACCGCCGCACCGTGCTATGCCACAACTTCGGCTTCGCCGGGCTGGCCTTCGCCGGCTACGGCAGCGCGGCCTGGATCCCCACCTTCTTCATCCGCACCTACGGCTGGGACGCCGGTCACGTGGGCGTGGTCTACGGCAGCATCGTCGCGGTGTTCGGTTGCCTCGGCATCGTCTTCGGCGGCCGCCTGGCGGACCGCATGGCCAAGCGCGGTCGCAGCGACGCCAACATGCGTGTCGGCCTGATTGCTGCCCTTGGCGCGCTGCCGCTGGTGCTGGTGTTCCCGCTGCTGGACAACGCCAACTGGGTGACCGTGCTGATGGCGCCGACCGTGTTCTTCCTCAGCATGCCCTTCGGCGTGGCGCCGGCGGCGATCCAGGAAATCATGCCCAACTCCATGCGTGGCCAGGCCTCGGCCATCTACCTGTTCGTCATCACCCTGATCGGCCTGGGCCTCGGCCCCACTGCCGTGGCCTTGGTGACCGACTACGTGTTCGCCGACGACAAGGCGCTGCGCTATTCGCTGCTGGTCGTCACCTCGCTGGCGGTGTTCAGCTCGGTGGTGCTGCTGTGGATGGGGCTCAAGCCCTACCGCGAAAGCATCGAGCGCCTGAAACAGTGGGTGGCGCCGAGCCCGCTGCCGGCGGCCAAGCTGGCGGATGCCTGACCGGCGGCCCCAATGAAAAAGCCCCGCGATTGCGGGGCTTTTTTTGTGGCGCGGGGCTCAGATGTCCGGCGCGTCGTCCGCCGCCTTGTGCTTCCAGGCGTCGTGGCCGGGAAGGATCAGGTTGAGGGCGATGGCGACGATGGCGCAGAGTGCGATGCCCTTGAGGCCGAAGTCGTCCGGGCCGGTGCCGGTGCCGATCAGTACGCCGCCGATGCCGAACACCAGGGTCACCGAAACGATCACCAGGTTGCGCGCCTCGGCCAGGTCGACCTTGTGGCGGATCATGGTGTTCATGCCCACCGCGGCGATGGAGCCGAACAGCAGGCAGAGGATGCCGCCCATGACCGGTACCGGGATGCTTTGCAGGATGGCGCCGAACTTGCCGATGAAGGCCAGGCCGATGGCGAACACCGCTGCCCAAGTCATGATCTTCGGGTTGTAGTTCTTGGTCAGCATCACCGCGCCGGTGACTTCGGCGTAGGTGGTGTTCGGCGGGCCGCCGAACAGGCCGGCGGCCGAGGTGGCCAGGCCGTCGCCCAGCAGGGTGCGGTGCAGGCCGGGGGTCTTCAGGTAGTTCTTGCCGGTGACGCTGCCCACCGCGATCACGCCGCCGATGTGCTCGATGGCCGGGGCCAGGGCCACGGGGACGATGAACAGGATGGCCTGCCAGTTGAACTCGGGGGCGGTGAAGGCCGGCAGTTCCAGCCAGGGCGCCGCGAGGATCTTGGCGGTGTCGACCACGCCGAACCAGAACGACAGGGCGAAGCCCACCAGCACGCCGGAGATGATCGGCACCAGGCGGAAGATGCCCTTGCCGAACACCGCCACCACCAGGGTGGTCAGCAGCGCCGGCATGGAGATCCACATGGCGGTGGCGTAGGGGATCAGCTCGGTGCCGTCACCGGCCTTGCCCATGGCCATGTTGGCGGCGATGGGGGCCATGGCCAGGCCGATGGAGATGATCACCGGGCCGATCACCACCGGGGGCAGCAGGCGGTCGATGAAGCCGGTGCCTTTGATCTTCACCGCCAGGCCGAGGAAGGTGTAGACGAAGCCCGCCGCCACCACGCCGCCCATGGTCGCGGCCAGGCCGAACTGGCCCTTGGCGAGGATGATGGGGGTGATGAAGGCGAAGCTCGATGCCAGGAACACCGGCACCTGGCGACCGGTCACCAGCTGGAACAGCAGCGTGCCCATGCCGGCGGTGAACAGCGCCACGTTCGGGTCCAGGCCGGTGATCAGCGGCATCAGCACCAGGGCGCCGAAGGCCACGAAGAGCATCTGCGCGCCGGACAGCACCTGGCGCCACAGCGGTTCGTTGAATTCATCGCTCATGGATCAGGTGTCCTTCTGCTTGGTGCCGAAGATCTTGTCGCCGGCATCGCCCAGGCCCGGAATGATGTAGCCATGCTCGTTGAGCTTTTCATCGATGGAGGCGGTGAAGATCATCACGTCCGGGTGGGCGTCGTTGACCACCTTGATGCCTTCCGGCGCGGCCACCAGCACCATGGCGCGGATCTCCTTGCAGCCGGCACGCTTGAGCAGCTCGATGGTGGCGACCAGAGAGCCGCCGGTGGCCAGCATCGGGTCGATGATCAGCGCCAGGCGCTCGTCGATCTCGGGGGCCAGTTTTTCCAGGTAGGTGTGTGCTTCGAGGGTTTCCTCGTTACGGGCCACGCCCACGGCGCTGACCTTGGCGCCCGGGATCAGGCTGAGCACGCCGTCGAGCATGCCGATGCCGGCACGCAGGATGGGCACCACGGTGATCTTCTTGCCGGCGATCTTCTCCACCTGCACCGGGCCCGCCCAGCCGAGGATCTCGTAGTTTTCCAGGGGCAGGTCGTTGGTTGCCTCATAGGTGAGCAGGGCGCCCACTTCCTGGGCCAGTTCGCGGAAGTTCTTCGTGCTGATGTCGGCGCGGCGCATCAGACCGATTTTGTGGCGGATCAGCGGGTGGCGGATCTCTCGGATAGGCATGGGGTGTTACTCCGGCGGGCTGGCAAAAAAATTGCGTTAGATTAAAGCATTGCCCGTGCCATGTCGTGACTGACTGGTGGGTCGCTCACGGTTGTGAGCACCGGGTGACGAGGCTTTCAGGGCTGCGACAATCTATCCTCGACACTCGTCCGGCAGGGCTTGCTCCCGGACAGACGGATGAGTACCTTTGCCGACTTTTATCTTGACGCCCCGATCAACTTCCCCAGGAAGCCAGGGGCCAACGCCGCTCAAACCAGAGGAAACGCCATGCCCGCCGATCTCGCCCACATCCGCCAGGTAAAGGCCGAAGCCGACTGCCTGTACACCGATGCCCAGGTCGAAGCCGCCATCGACCAGATCGCCGGCGCCATCAACAGCGAACTGGCCGAGCGCAACCCGGTGGTCTTCTGCGTGATGAACGGTGGCCTGATCTTCGCCGGCAAGCTGCTGCCGAAGCTCGACTTCCCCCTGGAACTGTCCTACCTGCACGCCACCCGCTACCGCAATGAAACCAGCGGCGGCGAGCTGTTCTGGAAGGCCAAGCCGGAAATCTCCTTCATCGACCGCGACGTGCTGATCATCGACGACATCCTCGACGAGGGGCACACCCTCGCGGCGATCATCGACTTCTGCAAACACGCCGGCGCTGCCCATGTGCACACCGCCGTGCTGATCGACAAGACCCACGACCGCAAGGCGCGCCCGGACCTCAAGGCCGACTACGTGGGCCTGCCCTGCGTGGACCGCTACATCTTCGGCTACGGCATGGACTACAAGGGTTACTGGCGCAACGCCGCCGGCATCTTCGCCGTAAAAGGGCTCTAAGCCCGCGCCAGCGGCTGCACCACAACTTTCACGGGAGGGAAGAGCCCTGCCACCGCCTGGCGGTGGGGCTGCAGCCCGGTACCTACATCGCGCCCCTATCGACATTTTTCCGCCGACAAGGCCGAGACCTTGCTGGTGCTCAAGGGCGCCCTGGGCCTGCTGCTGTTCAGCGAGGACGGTGCCGTGCAGGAGCCCCGTGAGCTGCGTGCCGGGGGCGAATGCGTCGGGGTCGATCTCACGCCCGGCCAGTTCCACGCCCTGGTGGTGCTGGAGGCCGACAGCCTGCTCTTCGAATGCAAGGCCGGCCCCTATCGCCCGTTGGCGGACGGGGAGTTCGCACCCTGGGCACCCGTGAAGGCGAGCCCGCCGCCCTCGACTACCTGGCCTGGATGCGCGCTCAGTTCGGCTGAGGCTCCAGCCAGCGCAGGGCCTTGGCCCGCGCCTGTTCCAGGTCACGCACATAGGCCAGGCGACCGTCCTCGCGACGGATGCCGGCACGGCGCAGCTTCAGCCGCACCCGCGTCGTGGTGCCCACCAGCACCAGGCCGATCCCTTGCTTGCGGTAGTCGTTCAGCAGGTTCTCGATGGCGGCCAGGGCGGTCATGTCCAGCAGCGGCACCGCGCTGATTTCCACGATCACCACCTTCACCTGCGGGTTCAGCCGGCGCAGCACGCTCAGGGCCTTTTCCGCAGCGCCGAAGAACAGTGGGCCACGGATCACATAGGGCACCACCTGTTCCGGCAGGCCCTCCAGCGCCTGGCCGAGGTGCGCGGGCAGGGGCTGGGCATCGGTGATGTCGCTCATGCGTTTGATGAACAGGGCCGCCGCCAGCAGCAGGCCCACGCCCACCGCCAGCACCATGTCGAACAGCACCGTCAGCACCAGGCAGGTGAGCAGCACCAGCACGTCGTTGCGCGGGGCGATGCGCAGGGTGTGGGCGACGTGGCGGGCTTCGCTCATGTTCCACGCCACCATCAGCAGCAGCGCCGCCAGGGCAGCCATCGGCAGATAGCTGAACAGCGGCGCGAGCAGCAGCATGGCCAGCAGTACCACGCCGGCGTGGATCACCGCCGCGATGGGCGAGACGGCGCCGGCGCGGACGTTGGCGGCACTGCGGGCGATGGCGGCGGTGGCGGTGATGCCACCGAACAGCGGCGCCACCAGGTTGCCCAGGCCCTGGCCGAGCAGTTCGGCGTTGGGGTCGTGGCGGGTGCCGGCCATGCCGTCGGAGACCACGGCACAGAGCAGCGACTCGATGGCGCCGAGCATGGCGATGGCGAAGGCCGGAGCGAGCAGCTGGCGTACCAGCTCGAAGGACATCACCAGCGGCGCGCCACTGGCGCCGGGCAACTCCCAGGGCCAGGCGAAGCTGGGCAGGAAGGGCGGGATGCCCGGGTGCACCACGCCGTCCAGCTCATAGGTGAAGCGTTCGCCCAGGGTCGCCACCGGCAGGCCCAGGTGGTCCAGGGCCAGGCCCAGCAGGGCGCCGACCGCCAGGGCGACCAGGTGCCCCGGCACCTTGGGCACCAGGCGCGGCCACAGCAGCAGGACCGCGAGGCAGGCCAGCGCCACCAGCGCGTCGCCCAGGTGCGCACCGGGCAGGGCCTGGGCCAGCAGGCCCAGCTGCTCGACGTAGTTCTGCGGCGGGTGGGCCAGCTCCAGGCCGAACACGTCCTTGATCTGCAGGGTGGCGATGACGATGCCGATGCCGGCGGTGAAGCCCAGGGTCACCGGGTAGGGGATGAACTGGATCAGCCGGCCGAAGCGCGCCAGGCCCATGGCGAGGAGGATCATCCCGGCCATCATGGTGCACAGCAGCAGGCCACCGAGGCCGAATTGCTGGGTGATGGGCAGGAGGATGACCACGAAGGCGGCGGTGGGGCCGGAGACGTTGAAGCGCGAGCCGCCGGTGAGGGCGATCAGCGGGGCGGCCACCAGCACCGTATAGAGGCCGTGCTGGGGTGCGACCCCGACGGCGATGGCCAGCGCCATGGCCAGCGGGATGGCGACGATGCCCACCGTCAGGCCGGCGCCCAGGTCGCTGCGCAGGGATTTCCAGGAATAGCCGCTGCGCAGGCTCTGGCGCAGGGCAGCGAACAGTGGCGGCATGGGCAATGACATGGCGACTCCTCGGCGGAAGGCACCGATTATAGGGGCTGCGTGGCGCTTGCCACCTTGACCTGAGTCCAATGACTACAGGCCAAGGGCCCATGCTAGAGTGCTGCGCTCGTTTCTGCCGGGAGTTGCCGATGTCTCGCCGTACCCGTTTCGCCGCCGTCCTCCTGCTCGCCGCCAGCTTGCCCCTGGCCGCCGCGCCGAGCGGGGCCCCGAAGGGGGCGACCACGCTCCTGCAGACCGACTTCCTGCCCCCCGACGAGCAGGGCCTGCGCCAGGAGCAGCCCGAGCAGCAGCTGATGGTGAAGGTGGTCAGCTACCGCGTCACCCTGGGCAACCAGCGCCAGTCCAACCAGCAGCCGATCCCCATCACCACGCCGATGCTGATCCAGCTGCGCGCCACGCCCGTGGGCAAGACGACCGGCAAGGGCTCGGAAGCGGTCGATGTGCAGATCGACTTCGAGGCCGACGGCAAGAGCCTGAAGAAGGCGACCTACGATGAAACCACCCGCAAACTGACGCTGCACTACCCGCAGTCCCAGTACCGCGCGGTGCTCGATCTGCTGCGCAGCGGCACGGTGTTCTGCCAGTTCGCCGCCTACCCCAACGGCCATGTCTGGGCCGACCTGCACCTGGGGCCCGTACGCCTGCGTTGAGCCGCATCGGCCTGGGGGGTAAACTTCGGGCCCCGTGTGTTCCGGCCAGAGAGTAGTGAGCGATGCGCAAAGACAAGAAGCAGGTGATCGGCGAAGAAATCACCGAGGACTCGATCAAGCTGTTCCTCACGGTGGAGCCGGCCGATGCGACGCCGCCGTCCCTGCACAAGCTGGTCAAGGCCTACCGCGGCCTGCGCATCGATGACTTCGAACGCTTCCTGCAGTTCTTCCTCGAGGCCGGCTACGACCTCGGCGCCAAGGACGAGCAGGGCAATGACTTCGTCACCCTGATCAAGGATCAGCGCCTGGCAGAACCCTATATCGAGGCCGTTCAGGCCGCCCGGGGCTGACCCGAGTTATCCACAGGAACCCGCCTTCGAGCGGGTTTCTGCTTTTCTGGGCCTGGCAAAAACAGTGACCCAACGCACGAACGAGGAGGTGCACATGAGCAAGGAAGACGCATCGCAACGCTGGCAGCAGAAGACCATCGCCTATGCCCGCGCGATCAACGCCTATGTCGAGAAGGGCCTGCGCGAGGGCTGGGACAACGCGGGCAAGGAGCCCAGTTCCGCCGGGCGCGAGAAGCTGGTTCCCGCGCTGCTGGAAGCCCTGCGCGAGGCCAACCGCAGTGGCCGCCTGGAAGGGCTGCAGGAAGCCTGGCCACCGGCCCATGCGCCGCTGCACGAGGTGCTCGATGAGCAGGGCCAGGCGATCCCCATGCTCGCGCTGCTGGGCGACGGCTCCATCGTGGCGCGCATCGGCGCCACCTGGGAGTCGGGGCGCGTGGTGCGTATCGTGGGTGACCGGGTCGAAGAGCTGCCCGACCTCGACTTCTTCGGCGCCTGCCCCAATCGGCGTTTCTACGCCCTGGCGCGGGAGACGGGTGTGGAGGTGCGGGACGGCTGGGACGGCCCGGTGGTGCTGCACTGCCCCTGGCCGCTGGGCACCGAGGATGCGCCCGAGGGTGTGGAGCTGGAAACCTTCGCCGAGACGCCGCGCCCCACGCGCCTGCAACCCTTCCCGGACGGGCGCCGGGTGCTGCTGGTGAGCGGCTCGGGCATCTTCCTGCTGGCGCCGGAAGGCGCGCGCCGCCTGTACCCGGACAACGCGTCGCTCAAGGAGTACGCCGAGGCCACCGACTACGAGCCGCCGTACTCCACCGGCCTGAGCATGGAGCATGGCGCGGTATCGGCGGATGGTCGCTGGATCGCCGTGGGTGGCCAGGACGGTCGCCATCACCTGTTCGACGCCGACCTGCAGCCGGTGGCGGCCATCGGGCCCCATGGCGAGTACCCGCATTACGCCCTGTTCAGTGGCGATGGCCGCAGCGTCGCCTTCAACGCCTGCCACTTCTACAACGGCGGCACCATAGCCGTAGACCTGGCCCAGGCACCGGGCCTGGATTCGGACTACTACGAGGATGTGGAGGGCGTGACCCTAGTGGAGGAGGGCGCGCGCGTCTACGCCGGTGCTTCCCTGGGCGACCGCTTCATCCTCGGCGACGCCTACGGCTACCTGCGTTGCGTCGATGCGGCGGGCAACGCCGTCTGGCAGCACTTCCTCGGCTCGACCCTGTGCGCCATCGACCTTTCCGCCGATGGGCGCACCCTGGTGGCCTCCAGCTACGCCGGCATCATCGCCATCATCGACCTGGAGGCCGGCCGTCCGGAGTGGCAGATCGGCACCGGTGAGCACCGCGAGCGTCGCCGCTGGCTGTTCTGGAAGGGCGAGGAAACGCCACTGGCGTGGTGATCGGCGCGAAGACCATTGTTCTGCATGATGGGTTTCGCTCCGCTCTACCCATCCTGCGGGCTGGCTCTGCCCCAGAACGAAAAAACCGCCCCGAGGGGCGGTTTTTTCATGGCGCTGAGGCTTAGCTGGCGCTTGCGGCGCTGGCTTCGGCCGGGCTGGCGGTGGCGATGCCCAGGCGGGCGTCCGACGCCTGGCTGACGCGGTGGTAGAGCTCGGCGTCGGTCTCCAGCTCTTTCTCGCGAGCGGGGAAGATCTCCTTCAGCTTGGCGCTCCACTCGGCCGAGCGGGCCTGCTCGGCGAAGCAGCGTTCGATCAGGTTGAGCATGATCGAAACGGTCACCGAAGCACCCGGGGATGCGCCGAGCAGGGCGGCGATGCTGCCGTCCTCCGCGGCCACCAGTTCGGTGCCGAACTGCAGGATGCCGCCTTTCTTGGCGTCCTTCTTGATGATCTGCACGCGTTGGCCGGCCACTTCCAGGCGCCAGTCGGCCGGGTCGAGTTCCGGGTAGAACCTGCGCAGGGCTTCCAGGCGCTGTTCCTGGGATTGCATCACTTCCTTGATCAGGTAGCGGGTCAGGTCCATGTTGTCGCGCGCCACGGCCAGCATCGGGCCGAGGTTGCTCGGGCGCACCGACAGCGGCAGGTCGAGGAACGAGCCGTGCTTGAGGAACTTGGTGGTGAAGCCGGCATAAGGCCCGAACAGCAGGGATTTCTTGCCGTCGACCACGCGGGTGTCCAGGTGCGGCACGGACATCGGCGGGGCGCCCACTTCGGCCTGGCTGTAGACCTTGGCCTGGTGGTGCTTGACCACGTCGGGGTTGTCGCAGCGCAGCCACTGGCCGCTCACCGGGAAGCCGCCGAAGCCCTTGCCTTCCGGGATGCCCGACAGTTGCAGCAGCGGCAGCGCGCCGCCGCCGGCACCGAGGAACACGAAGCGCGCGGCGACTTCGCGGTTGGCACCGCTCTGGGTGTTCTTGATGCTGACCTTCCAGCCGTCATCGGTACGCTTGAGGTCGGTTACCTTCTGGAAGTAGCTGACGCGGGTATCCGCCTGGGTGGCGAGGTACTGCAGCAACTGGTTGGTCAGGGCGCCGAAGTTGACGTCGGTGCCGTTGGCCGCACGGGTGGCGGCGACCGCTTCATCCTCGGGACGGCCGGGCATCATCAGCGGCATCCATTCGGCCAGGGTGGCTCGGTCTTCCGAGTACTCCATGTGGGCGAAGGCGTGGTGCTTGGTGATGGCCTCGAAACGCGTCTTGAGGAAGGGGATGTCCTTGCCGCGCACGAAGGACAGGTGCGGCACGGAGTTGATGAAGTCGCGGGGCGAACCGAAGCCTTCCTTGTCGCTCAGGTAGGACCAGAACTGCTTGGAGACTTCGAATTGGGTGTTGATCAGCACCGCTTTCTTGATGTCGATGGAACCATCGGCGGCCTGGGGGGTGTAGTTCAGCTCGCACAGGCCGGCATGGCCGGTACCCGCGTTGTTCCAGGGGTTGGAGCTCTCGATGGCACCGGATTCGCGGAGTTCCGCGATTTCCAGCTTGATGCCTGGATCGAGTTCCTTCAGCAGGACCGCCAGTGTGGCGCTCATGATGCCGGCCCCGACCAGCAACACGTCCACTGCTTGGTAATCGTCTTGCGCCATTTGCTCGCCACTCTCTCGTGAAGTAGTGAAAAACCGTCATCTCACGCTCTTTTGGAGACGTGAACCTCAAAAGATCGCCTACCGGGGGCAGGCCGCTTCCATCAGCGCGGGTGGCGCTGCGTCCATGCAAAGGGATTTGCACGTCGGGCGGAAGGTGCGGCAGGCCAGTGATGGCAGCGAAAGTGGACGGCTCTCTGTGGGGCTGTGCGGGTGCCGAGCGAAGGCTCGGCCGGTGTTGCGAGGCCCGATCAGGAGACGACCTTATAATCGGGGGGCGATTGTAGCGAAGAAATAGGAGGAATTGAGCGTTTGTACGTGACTTTTATTCATCCATCGGTCAGGCCGCCAACGCTCGCGCGCCGCGTGACTGCTGGACGACCTGCTGGATGAGCGCGGAGGCGGGCAGTTGCTGGCCGATCCACGACAGGCGCTGTTCGCGGACCTGCACCCATCGGCCCCGTGCGGGCGCCTCGGCGGCCTGGTGGAAGCCACGGCACAGGCCCTTGTCGTCGAGCAGGGCGAAGCAGCGGATCTTGGCGCGAGGGGCGAACAGGGACCAGAGGAACATCATCACGGCTTTCTCCTTGGGTATGCCGCTTTATCCCATCCCTGCGTGACAGGGGCATTACAGGAACCCGCCGGGCCTCCCAACGGTCTCATTCCAGGCCACTGATGGCGCTCTGTCAGTAGGCGTGCCGGCTGGTTATACTCCCGGCCTTCCGCGTCCAACCTGGAGAAACAAGCATGCTGAATCGCGCGTTGCTCGGCCTGCTGGCCGGCCTCAGCCTGACCCTGGTCGGCTGTGCCCTCAGCCCGCAACAACTCAGCCCGCAACCCAAGCTCACCGGCCCGCTCACGCCTGTCGGCCAGGGCCAGCCGGTAGTGGTACGTGTCGCCGATGGGCGCTCCTCGCCGGTGCTTGGCACCCGTGGCGGCCTCTATGCGGACACCAGCAACATCACCGTTCAGGGCCAGGACATCCTGCCGCGCCTGCAGACCGAAGCCGAAGCCGCCGTGCGCCTCCTGGGCTTCACGCCGTCGCCCAACGCCTTCAACGCCCCGCAGCTGACCCTGACCCTGGCCGACCTGAAGTACCAGTCGCCCAAGGAAGGCGTCTACGTGACCAAGGCCGACATCAGCGCCACCTTCCGTGTCGACGTGCAGAACGCCAGCCGTCGCTACAGCGGTCGCTACAGCGCCTCCCTGGCCCAGCAGTTCGGCACTGCGCCGAACCAGGAAACCAACACCAAGCTGGTGTCCGGTGTACTCAGCGACGCCCTGACCCGCGCCTTCAAGGACCCGACCATCGGGCAGATGCTGGCGCAGTAAGGCTTGCACCGCTGCGAACGAGCCCGGCCCCCGTGCCGGGCTTTTTCTTGCCCGCGCGATTCGTCGGAAACGCCGCAGGGGAGCGGGGCGCTCGGGTAGACTCGCCGCCGAATCCGGATGGCCCGCACCTTGCGCGGCCGCATTTCCACCTCGCAGGCCGCGCCTGCTCGGAGTTGAAGATGTCCCTGCAGGACCTCTGGTCTGTCTACCTCGCCCACCCCCACCAGGTGGTCAACGCCCTGGCGCTGTTCTTCGCCCTGGTCGGTTCCTGGCTGCTGGTCGCCACCCGCCTGCGCGAGCAGCGCGTCGCCGGGCGCCTGGCCGCCGACAGCGAAGTGGAGGGGATGGCGCAGCCGGCGCTGATGCAGGACGAGACCACCCAGCGGCTGAACCGCTTCTTCTACGCCTTCGGCTATTTCAGCCTGGCCGTGGCCCTTGGCGTGTCCTGGGCCAGCACCCAGCTCTGAGCGATCCCGGCGCTGCCGGTGACCGGCTGGACATGAAAACGGCGACCCGAGGGTCGCCGTTTTACATTGCGCGGCAGCGTCAGAGCGGCAGGCCGGCCTTGATGCGGTACTGGTTGCGCACCGGCGTGGCGTACTGCAGCACCAGCCAGGGGCGCTGTTCCTCCGGGCAGGCGTTGAGGCGTTTCTGCCACTCGGCGCGGGCACGGGCGATCTCGTCCGTGCCGAACAGGCTTTCCAGCGTCGGCACCGCCAGTTCCGGGTCGCGCTCGCTCCACATGGCGTAGGCCAGATGGTGCACCGGGAACAGCCGGTAGCCACCGAGGATGCGGCGGTCCATCTCGGCGGCCAGCAGCTTGGCGTCGCCGATGTCCTCGCGGATCTCGTCGTTGAAGGCGATGTGCACCCGGCCTTTGTAGCCGGTGATGCCCAGGGCGATGCTGGTGTCATCCTCGCCCGGCGCCTTCTCGTAGCCGCCGGTGGTGGCGCGGATGTACAGCTCGCGGGCCTTGGCCAGGTCGCAGGGGTCGTATTCGTAGCTGATCGACACCGGCACCACGTGCAGTTCGTGGATCACTGCGGCGAAGGGCTCGTCCTTGCGGCTCATGTGGAACATCTTGAGGATCGCCGAATCGGTGCGGTCGTCGCCGTCCTTCGCGCGGCCCTCGGCCTGGGCGATCCAGATCGACTGGCCGTCCACGCGGATGGAGTGGTTGATATAGGCCGACAGCAACTGGAAGGCCGCCAGCTTCTCGCGCCGGCCCGCCAGGTTGCGGTGCACGATGAAGCTCTTGTTCAGGCGCATCAGGTCGCTGACGAAGGGCTTCTGCAGCAGGTTGTCGCCGATGGCGATGCGCGGCGTGGGCACCCCGGCGTGGTACACGGCGTAGTTGACGAAGGCCGGGTCCATGACGATGTCGCGGTGGTTGGCGACGAACAGGTAGGGGTTGCCGGCCTTGAGCTTGTCCACGCCGGAGTAGGTCACGCCGTCGGTGGCGCGCTCTATGGTGTGGTCGACGTAGGGCTCGATCTTGTCCTGCAGCGCGGTCACCGAAGCGATGCCGCGGAACTCGCGACGCAGGCGATGAGCTATAACAGGCTTGAGCAGCCAGCCGAGCGGGCCTGCCAGGCGGGGGAAACGATAGCGGGTGAGGGCGCCGAGAAAGGCCGGGTCGGCGGACAGGCGCGCAAGCACCTCGGCCACCTCGGCATCGTCGTAGGGTCGGATGGCTTCGAATTCGCCCATCGGGTTCTCTTGTTGTGCTGCGGCTGGAGATAAGGGTGGCGCCCCGAATCACGGGGCCTGAAATAGACCGGCGATTATACAGCCAAGTCACAAGGGAGTTTCGCATGCTGGAAACCCAGGCCTATGAATGTCCCTACTGCGGCGAACCGGTGGAAGCGGTGCTCGACCTTTCCGCCGGCGACCAGCAGTACATCGAGGATTGCCCGGTGTGCTGCCGGCCCATCGTCTTCGCGCTCGCCACCGACGGTGAGGACTGGAACCTCGACGTGCGCCGGGAGGACGACTGATGCAGCGCATCTATGAGCCCGGCGACCTGATCGAGGCGGAGCTGCTCGTGGGCATGCTGGCCAGTGAGGGCATCGAGGCCCACCTGGCCGGCGGGCACTTGCTGGGCGGCATCGGCGAACTGCCGTTGATGGGGCTGCTGGGTCTGTTGGTGGAGGATGAAGACGCCGAGCGGGCGCAGCTGCTGATCGCCACGTACAATGCCGCGCAACCCATGCCGGGCGAGGAGCCCGACAGCTACCCCGGCACCCTGCTGTGCTGAACCTGCCCGAGCCCTTTGCCTGATGTCCGGACGCTTCGCCCTGTTTCGCTGGTCGCCTGCATTCGCCGCGTTGCCCGGCTTCCCCGCCGAGCAGCAGCCGCACTGGAACCTGGCGCCCGGTGCGCGGGTGCTGATGCTGCGCGGGCAAGCCGGCGAGCAGCGCCTGGACCTGGCCCGCTGGGGCCTGACCCCGGCCTGGCTCACCGACCTGTCGAAGACCCCCGCCCACGCCCGCGCCGAAACCCTGGCGGAACAGCCGATGTTCCGCGACGCCTTCCGCCAGCGCCGTTGCCTGATTCCGGCCAACGGCTTCTACGAGTGGCGCGGGGTGCGCAAGCGGCCTTACTGGGTCAGCGGCGAAACGTCGCTGCTGCACTTCGCCGCACTCTGGGAGCCCTTCCCGGTGGGCGATGCCGAATACCTCAGCCTGGCCATGATCACCCGCCCCGCCGCCGACCTGCGTCGGCCGCTGGTGCTGGACGAAGCCGGCCAACAGCTGTGGCTGGCGGCGGACAGCGATCCGGAAGAGCTGCGCGCGCTGCTCACCGCCGCCTCGCCACCCCTGCGCGAGCGGGCGCTGGCCACCCTGGTCAACGACCCCAAGCTGGATGGGCCGGAGTGCCTGACGCCGGCGTGATCGGGACCTTCTCGGGCTGAAGCCCGGGCTACAGGCGTGGTGGTGGGGATGAACCGGTGGGAGCGAATTCATTCGCGAATGAACCCGCCCCCACGCACGGCTTGATGCACTACACCCTGAACTGATTGATCAACCGGCGCTGCTGCTCGGCCAGCTTGGTCAGCTCGGCGCTGGCCTGGGAGGCTTCGTCGGCGCCGCCGGCAACTTCATTGGCCACCTGGCCGATGTTGGTGACGTTGCGGTTGATGTCCTCGGCCACCGCGCTCTGCTCCTCGGCGGCGCTGGCGATCTGGGTGTTCATGTCGTTGATCACCGACACCGCCTGGGTGATGGACTCGAGCGCTTGGGCCGCCTCGCTGGCGGATTGCACGCTGGTGTCGGTCTTGTCCTGGCTGTCCTGCATCACCTTGACCACGTCGCGGGTGCCTTGCTGCAACTGCTGGATCATGGTCTGGATTTCTTCGGTGGCCTGCTGGGTCTTCTGCGCCAGGTTGCGCACCTCGTCCGCGACCACGGCGAAGCCTCGGCCCTGCTCACCGGCGCGCGCGGCCTCGATGGCAGCGTTGAGCGCCAGCAGGTTGGTCTGCTCGGCGATGCCGCGGATGGCCACCAGGATGGCGTTGATGTTCTCGCTGTCCTTGGCCAGGTTCTGCACCACGCCCACGGCACGGCTGATCTCGCCGGCCAGGGCGGTAATGGCCGCAGTGGTGCTCTGCACGATGCGCTTGCCGTGGTTGGCGGCCTGGTCGGCATGGCTGGCGGCCTCGGCGGCCAGGGTGGCGTTGCGCGCCACGTCCTGGGCGGTGGCGGTCATCTCGTGGACGGCGGTGGCCACCAGTTCGATCTCCGCCAGCTGCTTCTGCACGCCCTGGTTGGTGCGAATGGCGATGTCGGCGGTGTGCTCCGAGGAGTCGCTGACCTTCTGCACCGAGCTCACCACCTGGCTGATCATGGTCTGCAACTTGGCGAGGAAGGTGTTGAAGCCGCTGGCGATGGAGCCCAGTTCGTCGGCACGCTCGGAGTGCAGGCGGCGGGTGAGGTCGCCTTCGCCCTGGGCGATGTCGTCGAGCATGGCCACCATCTGCCGCAGCGGGCTGGCGATGCCGAAGCCGACGAACCAGATCACCACCAGGCCGAGGGCGGCGATCAGCAGGCCGACCACCGACATGCCGAAGATGTCCTCGTCACGCTGGGCGGAAAGGTCGGTTTCCAGCTTGTGCAGGTCCGCCATCACGGTGTCCAGCGGCATGTTCAGGCTCAGCAGCCAGGTGGCATCGGTGTTGGCCACCTTGAACGGCACCAGCAGCAGGATGCGGCCGTTGTCGCGGTCGATCTCGTAGGCCGGCTGGTCGCCCTGCAGGCCGCGCAGGTTTTCCGCCACCGCACTGCCCAGCACGCGGTCGGCCGGCTCGCCCAGCTTGCTGGCATCGGCGGTGTAGGCCACCAGGCGCTTGTTGCTGGAGAGCAGGGCCATTTCGCCAACGCCGCCATAGAGCTTCTGGTTGGCGCTGGTGAGCAGCTGCTGGATGAAGTCGAGGGAGAGGTCGGCGCCGGCGATGCCGCGGAACTGGTCCTTGACCATGATCGGTGCGTTGAAGGAGGCCAGCATCACCATCTTGCCGCCCATGTCATAGGGCGCCGGGTCGATCACGCAGGGGCGCTTGGTGTCGCGCGGGCACAGGTAGTACTCGCCCTCGCGCACCCCGGTGGGCAACGGTTTGACGCTTTCCAGGGTCTCGCCCAGTACGTCCATCACCAGCTTGCCGCTGGCATCGCGGTACCACCAGGGAATGAAGCGGCCGACGGCGTTGTGCCCAGGCTGGCCGATGAAACTGGCGTCCTCGCCGAAGGCGTTGGGTTCCCAGCCGATGTAGGCGTCCAGCAGCTTGGGGTTGTTGGCGAGGATGTGGTGCAGCAGGTTGATCATCTCCGGGCGGCTGCTGTCCATCGCCACGGCACCGCTCTCGTCGGTTTCACCGGCCAGGGCGTTGGTCTGCGCCAGGCTGCTGGCCACGGTCATCGGGTAGGCCAGCTCGCGCTGGATGTCCGAGACCTGGGAGGCGGCGAGGCTGAGCAGACGTTCGCTGATGATCTGTTCCAGCAGCGCCTGGGTTCGTGTCTGTACCAGCTCCTGGGTCCGGGCGCCGGCGAACAGCGCATAGAGGACGAGGGCCACCACCACGGCGAGCACACTGGCACCGGCCAGCGTCGCGACCGAAAACTGGATCGATCTGAATTTCATGGGAACTCCCGGAGTCTCAGGTACAGCCTTGGTCCATGGCATATCGGCCGACAGTCGGCGAAGCATGAGCTTGCTTCACAAGAAAAGAACGCAAGTCGCTGGATGGCAAGGCCTCCGGTTGCTCCGGGGTGTGGCGCAGGCATAGAGTACGGCGCAGTTTTCACAGGAGAGTCACAGTGACGAAGTCTCACATCCTCGGCAGCCTCGCGCTGTCCCTGCTGCTGGCCGGATGCCAGGCAGTGAATACCACCAGCGGCGGCGCGGTCGGCGTCGAGCGCAAGCAGTACATGTTCAGCATGCTGTCCGAACAGCAGGTGAACCAGATGTACGCCCAGTCCTACCAACAGACCCTGTCCGAGGCGTCGCAGCAGGGCGTGCTGGACAAGAACAGCGCCGACGCCAAGCGCGTCTCGGCCATCGCCAAGCGGCTGATCGCCCAGACCACGGTGTTCCGTCCCGATGCCGGCAGCTGGGCCTGGGAAGCCAACGTGATCGACAGCGAAGAGCTCAACGCCAACTGCGGCCCGGGCGGCAAGATCATCGTCTACAGCGGCCTGATCGATCAGCTCAAGCTCACCGACGACGAACTGGCGGCGGTGATGGGCCACGAGATCGCCCACGCCCTGCGCGAGCACGGCCGCGAGGCCATGTCCAAGGCCTACGGCGTGCAGATGGCCACCCAGCTCGGTTCCCTGTTGGGCGCCGGCGACCAGAGCCTGCAGATGGCCAACCAGGGCGTCGAGTACCTGATGACCCTGCCCAACAGCCGTGGCAACGAGAACGAGGCGGACCTGATCGGCCTCGAGCTGTCCGCCCGTGCCGGCTACAACCCCAACGCCGCCATCACCCTGTGGCAGAAGATGAGCAAGGCCAGCGAAGGCGCGCCGCCGGAATTCATGAGCACCCACCCGTCTTCCAGCTCGCGTATTTCGTCCCTCCAGGCGGCCATTCCCAAGGTCATGCCGTTCTATCAGCAAGCCAAGGCCAAGTGAGGCTGGCGGCCTTGTAAAGGCCGTCCTAGACTGCTCGCTGCCTGCATGATGCTGGCGGCGAGCATTCGAGGTCTCCCGTGAAGATCGCAGTCCTTGGCGCCACCGGCCTGCTGGGCCATCACACTGCTCGCGCGATCCGCGCAGCGGGCCACGAACTGGTGCTGATCCATCACCCCGCCTCGCGCATCGAGCGCCTGGGCTACCTCGACCCGGAATTGCACTCCGCCGAGCTGTTCGACCACTCGCAACTGAGCCGCGCCCTGGCCGACCTGGACGGCGTGGTGTTCTGCCCCGACGACGCACCCGCCCGGCACCGGCGCTGGCAGGATGCCGTGGCCAGCGCCCTCGACGAAACCAACCACTTCTACGCTGCCTGTCTCTCGGCCCATGTGCCGCGCATCCTCCATGTCGGTGCATCGGTCGCGTTGCCGCGCCATCCCGACGGCGAGCCGGGGCACGAGGGGTTGTTCTACGACGAGATGCCGCGCTGGAAGAACCCCTACCTGCTGTGCAAATGGGCGCTGGACCAACAGGCTCGCGAGCAGGCCCGCGCCGGCTTGCCGGTGGTGATCGGCATTCCCGGCATGGCCCTGGGCGAGTTCGATGCCGGCCCTTCCAGCGGGCACCTGATCACGGCCATCGCCAGTGGCGCCATGAGCCGCTACGTGGAGGGGCAACGCAATGTCATCGATGCCGGCGAGGCCGGGCGTGGACTGTTGCTGGCGCTGGAGAAGGGCCGTGCCGGCGAGCGCTACCTGATCACCGGGACCAACATCGAAATGGCCGAGCTGACCGCGCACATCGCCCGGCTGCTGGAGGTGGCTGCGCCCACGCCGATGCCATTGGCGGTGGCCCGGGGCATGGCGGCCCTGCAGCGCCTGCGCCAACGCATGAGCGGCGAGGCGCCGAAAATCGACCCGACCAGCATCGCCGCCATGGCCGGCGGGCAGTTTCTCGATGGCGCCAAGGCTGCAGCCGAGCTGGGCTTCCAGGCGGAGGTGGCGCTGGACGAAACCCTGCGCCGGACCATCCGCTGGTTCGGTGAGAACGGGTATCTCTGATGATGCACGTGAGCATCCCGGGCTGAAGCCCGGGCTACAGATGTCGGGGGCGGATCAGGGGAGGGCTTTTTCCGCGTAGGCGCGGTTGCTCAGGCCGAGCTGGGCGCGGAAGCTTTCCATGTCGAACATGGTGCAGATCTCCTGCACTTCGCCCCGGCTGTTGAAGGTCCAGAAGGCCATGGCGGAGATGCTCAGGATGCGGTCGCTGGGCGGGTAGCCGAGGGCCGGCTTGTGGATGCTGCCGATCAGGGTGCACCAGGTGAAGACGTGGGCTTCCTCGGCGATGCATTCCTCCACCACCACTTCCAGGTCGGGCATGGCGTCGCGGATCTTCAGCACCATCTCGCGGTAGCCCTCGCCGTCCAGCGGGCCCGGCATGAACGAGCTCTTGTAGAGGAAGTCCTTGCTCTGCAGCTGCTCGGCGAGCGCCACGCGCCCCTTGTTCCAGGACAGGTCGATGTGTTGGCGCGCCACGCGCTTGCGATCATCGGTCGACGTCATCTGCGTTCCTCCTCCCTGGTCGGGCCGGCAGTTGGGCGAGAAATCTACCAGTTGGCGAGGCGCTGCCATTGGCCGAAACGCCAGCGAACTGGCGTCAGGCCGGTGACGCGGCTCAGGCCGCGCCGAGGGTGAGCGCCTTGTACACGGCGTAAATGGCCAGGGCAGCGAAGGCCAGGGCAGCGAGGCGGCGGATCAGGGTCAGGGGCAGCTTGTCGGCGGCGAAGTTGCCGGCCAGCACCACCGGCACGTTGGCCAGCAGCATGCCCAGGGTGGTGCCCGCGACCACGAGGATGAAATGCGGGTACTGGGCGGCCAGCATCACGGTGGCGACCTGGGTCTTGTCACCCATCTCGGCGAGGAAGAAGGCGATCAGGGTGGTGAGGAAGGGGCCGTATTTCTTCAGCCCGGATTCCTCGTCGTCGTCCAGCTTGTCGGGCACCAGCGTCCACAGCGCCACGGCCACGAAGGAGGCGGCGAGGATCCAGCTCAGGGTGGCGGCGGAGAAGAAGCTGGCGACCCAGTTGCCCACGGCGCCGGCGGCGAAGTGGTTGGCGAGGGTGGCGGCGACTATGCCCCAGATGATCGGCCAGGGTTTGCGGAAGCGCGCGGCCAGGAGCAGGGCGAGCAGCTGCGTCTTATCGCAGATTTCCGCCAGGGCAACGATCAGTGTGGGGACGAACAGGGATTCCAGCATCAGGGTTCCTACGGGGGCGGGTTCGACTAATCACCATGACACGTACAGCCTGCCCGCCCCGGGCCAGGTTGTTCGTGTCATAGGTCTTGTCAAACCGCTGGCCTGTCTAGGCAGGCTTGGGTCGCACGCGCCATGGTCTGTGGACCAAGTATGTTGACGCGTGCCTGGCGAGCAGGGCGCTCGCGGGAGACTACTCCCCTAGGACGGGGCGAATTTTGCACAAGGCGGGCGTGCCGGGCAAGCCCGCCGTTGCGCTGTTCGTCAGCTGTCGGTGGCGCGCACGTCCATCTCGGCGTAGCGCACGGTGCGGCTGCCGTTCTTCAGGCGGTAGCCGAACCAGATGGCGAGGAACAGCGGCAGGCTGATGTAGGTGGCGGCCAGACCGGCCCAGTCGATGTGCTCGCCCACCAGGGCCTCGTAGTTCTGCCCGAGGGTGATCACCAGGCACAGGGCGAAGGCGAACAGCGGGCCGAAGGGGAACAGCTTGGCGCGGTAGGGCAGGTCTTCCAGGCGCCCGCCCTGGAGCAGGTAGCCCTTGCGGAAGCGGTAGTGGGAGATGGCGATGCCCAGCCAGGCGATGAAGCCGCACATGCCCGAGGTGTTGAGCAGCCAGGTGTAGAGGGTCGACTCGCCGAAGGCCGCGGTGAAGAAGCACAGCGCGCCCACCAGGGTGGTGGCGTAGAGGGCGTTGCGCGGTACGCCGCTGGCGGACACGCGGGCGAACAGGCGCGGTGCCTTGCCCTGCATGGCCAGGGTGTAGAGCATGCGCGTGGAGGCGTACATCCCCGAGTTGCCGGCCGAGAGGATGGCCGTGAGGATCACCGCGTTCATCACCCCGGCAGCCGCGGCGAAGCCGGCGCGCTCGAACAGCAGGGTGAAGGGCGAGACGCTGATGTCGCTGGCGTCGTTCTGCAGCAGGCTCGGGTCGGTGTAGGGGATCAGCATGCCGATCACGAAGATCGCCAGGACGTAGAACATCAGGATCCGCCAGAACACCTGGCGGATGGCGATGGGGATGTTCTTGCGCGGGTTCTCCGACTCGCCGGCGGCGATGCCGATCAGCTCGGTGCCCTGGAAGGAGAAGCCGGCGATCATCGCCACCCCGACCATGGCCTGCAGGCCACCGACGAAGGGCGCGTCACCCTGGGTGAAGTTGCTGAAGCCGGGGGATTCCATGCCGCTCATCACGCCGAAGATGGTGGCCAGGCCGATGATGATGAAGATCACCACCGTGACCACCTTGATCAGCGCGAACCAGAACTCGCTCTCGCCGAAGCCCTTCACCGAGATGACGTTGAGCAGGAACATCAGCGCCAGGAACAGTGCGCTCCAGTAGATGCCCGGCGTGTCGGGGAACCAGAAGCTCATGATCAGCTGCGCGGCCACCAGCTCGGCGGCGATGGTCACCGCCCAGTTGTACCAGTAGTTCCAGCCCAGGGCGAAGCCGAAGCCATCGTCGACGAAACGGCTGCCATAGGTGCTGAACGAGCCGGAAACCGGCATGTGCGCGGCCATCTCACCGAGGCTGGTCATGAGGAAGTAGACCATCACGCCGATCAGCGCGTAGGCCAGCAGGGCGCCGCCCGGGCCGGCGGTGGCCACGGTGGCGCCGGAGGCGACGAACAGGCCGGTACCGATGGAGCCGCCGATGGCGATCATGTTCAGGTGGCGGGGCTTCAGCGAACGGTGCAGGCCGCTGCTGGCGGTGGGGGCGGCAGTGTCGAGGTCAGTCAAGAAAAACTCCAGGTGCCCGGTCTGCACCGGGCGTGCTGCGGCTATTGGGTGCCGCTCGAGTATGGATGGTGCGTAGGCGCCCGCCAGTCAGCGGCGGGCGCTGTAGATGCGGAAACCCTCCCCTTCGGCCAGGGTGCGGCAACCGCCGAGCGCCTGTTCGATCAGGGGTTGGTATTTGAGGAAGCTGTTGGCCACCAGGCGCAGTTCGCCACCCACCAGCAGGTGGCGCACGGCCTCGCGCAGCAGGGTTTCGCTGGCCTGGTAGTCGGTGTGCACGCCCTGGTGGAAGGGCGGGTTGCTGACGATGGCCGACAGCAGCTTGGGCGCGGCGTGGATGCCGTCACCGGCGATCACTTCGGCCTCCAGCCCGTTGGCGGCCAGGGTCAGCCGGCTGGCAGCGATGGCGAAGGCGTCGACATCCAGCATCACCAGTTGGCTCTGTGGATAACGCCGCTTGAGCGCCGCACCGAGCACCCCGGCGCCGCAGCCGAAATCCAGCACCTTGCCGGTGGGCAGCTTGGCCAGGTTGTCCAGCAGCAGGGCGCTGCCGCGATCCAGGCGGCCGTGGCTGAACACGCCGGGCAGGCTCACCACCTGCAGCGGGCCGTCGGCCAGGTCGAGGCTGTAGCGCTGGGCCAGGGCTTCGAGGTCCGGCACCGCCGGCGCCTGGTCCACCTGTACCTGCCAGAGCTGGCAGTGGCGGGCGCTGTCGAGCTTGCGCGGTTTGCCGAAGGGCTCCAGTTGGCGGGCGGCACGTTCGATGCCCGCGCGCTTCTCGCCCACCAGGTACAGCGGCTTGCCGGGCAGGCGCGCGGCCAGGGCGGTGAGCAGGTAGTCGGTCAGTTCGCGGGATTTGGGCAGGAACAGCACGGCGGCTTCGAAGGGGGCTTCGGGCGCGTTGACGCTGAATTCGCAGCGCCCGGGGAAGCGCGCTTCCAGGGCGGTCTGCTCGCCGATGTGCCAGGTCCAGCCGCGGGCCTGGGGCAGTTCGCCCAGCAGGTCGTCGGCGGGAAGGCCCGCCAGAAGCAGCGGGCCAAGGAACAGGTCGGCCTGTCGGAGCAGTACTTCGCTGCGCGGGTCCATTGGGTAGATCCTGATAAAAGCCGCGAATTTTATCAGAATCTTGTAGGCCTTAGCTGACCGTGCGGCGAGGCGTTCCCTTCAGCCAGGCATCCAGGTTCTCCGCCATCTGTACGACGATGCGCTGCCGCGCCTCGCGGCTGCCCCAGGCGTTGTGCGGGGTGACGATCAGGCGCGGGATGTCCACGGCGAGCAGCGGGTTGCCGTCCTTCGGCGGCTCCTGGGTCAGCACATCGGTGGCGGCACCGCCCAGGTGGCCGCTGCGCAGGGCGTCTGCCAGGGCGTGTTCGTTGACCAGGCCGCCGCGCGCGGTGTTGACCAGGAAGGCACCGGGCTTCATCAGCGCCAGTTGCTCGGCGTCGATCAGGTTGCGGGTGTGCTCGTTGAGCGGGCAGTGCAGGGTCAGGGCGTCCACCTGGGGCAGCAGTGCAGCCAGGGGCAGGCGGTCTTCGCGAGGCGGCCGGCCGGGCAGGGCGCCGAGCAGTACGCGCATGCCGAAGGCTTCGGCCAGCCGTGCCACGGCACTGCCCAGTTCTCCATGGCCGAGCAGGCCGAGGGTCTTGCCCTCCAGCTCGACGATGGGGAAATCCAGCAGGCAGAACTGGGTCGCCTTCTGCCATTGGTCGTGACGCACGGCGCGGCGGTAATCGGGGAAGCGGGTGGCCAGGTTGAGCAGCAGCATCAGGGTGTGCTGGGCCACCGAGGGGGTGCCGTAGCCCTGGCAGTTGCACACGGTGATGCCGTGGGTGCGGGCGGCGGCGAGGTCGATGTTGTTGGTGCCCGTGGCGCTGACCAGGATCAGCTTCAGCTCCGGCAGTTCGGCGAGGGCGGCGGCATCGATGGCCACCTTGTTGCTGATGGCGACCTGGGCGCCGCGCAAGCGCTCGACGACGTCGCGGTGGCCGGTCTGGTCGTGCAGCTGCAGGTCGGCGAAGTGCTGGCGCAGTGGCGCGAGGTCGAGATCGCCGAGGTCGAGGGAGGCGTGGTCGAGGAAGACCGCGCGGAGGCTGTTGGTCATCAGCTGTACCTTTTTCCGAAGCAGAGGTAGGCGTAAGGTTGCCAGCCTATCAGAGCCTTTCCCATTATTCGGAGGTCCCATGTACTGGGCGGAATTCCTCACCGTTGCCTTGATCCACCTGCTGGCCGTGGCCAGCCCCGGTCCGGATTTCGCCATCGTCGTGCGCGAAAGCGTTGCCCACGGGCGCCGCGCCGGCACCTGGACGGCCATAGGCGTGGGCACCGGCATTTTCGTCCACGTGGCCTATTCGCTGCTGGGCATCGGCTTGATCGTTTCCCAGTCCATCGTCGCCTTCAATGCCCTGAAGTGGCTGGCGGCGGCCTACCTGCTGTACATCGGGATCAAGGCACTGCGTGCCAAGCCGGCGGACCCGGTCGCCACCGAGGCCGACCTCACCGCCGCCGAGCGCAGCCCGCGCGGGGCCTTCGTCACTGGCTTCATCACCAATGGCCTGAACCCCAAGGCGACGCTGTTCTTCCTCTCGCTGTTCACCGTGGTCATCAACCCGCACACGCCGCTGACCATCCAGGCCGGCTACGGCCTCTACCTGGCTTGCGCCACGGCCATCTGGTTCTGCCTGGTGGCCCTGCTGTTCAGCCAGCAACGGGTGCGCAGCGGCTTCGCCCGCATGGGCCACTGGTTCGACCGGCTGATGGGCGCGGTGCTGGTGGGGCTCGGCGTCAAGCTGGCGTTCACTTCGATGAAGTGAGGAGCTGCACCGCAACGCAGGGGGCTCCCCGTAGGAGCGAGCTCTGCTCGCGAAGCCCTTCACCGCTCCATATCCAATCCCGTAGCCCGGACTTCAATCCGGGCTCTTCTCACGTCTTCTCCAGCGTCGCCAGCAAGCCCAGGCTGGCGACGTACTCCCTCGGGTTTTCCCCCAGCAGACGGCGGAACATGGCGCTGAAGGCGCGGCCGCTGCCGTAGCCCAGGTCACTGGCGACCTTCTGCACGCTGTGCCCGGCCAGCAGGCGCGGCAGGGCTTCGGTGAGGCGCAGCTGCTGGCGCCAGTCGTTGAAGTTCATGCCCAGCTCCTGGGCGAACAGGCGAGTCAAGGTGCGGGTGCTGGCGCCCACCTGCAGGCTCCAGTCGTCGAGGGTGCGGGTGCTGTCCGGCGTCTCCAGCAGGGCCAGGCAGATGGCCTGCAGGCGGCGGTCGCGGGGCATCGGCAGGTGCAGCGGCATGCGCTCCAGGGCGGCGATCTCGTGGAGGATCAAGCGCTGCACCAGGGTGCGGTGCTCGTCGTCGGCGTCGCGTGCCTCCAGCTCCACCAGGCGCAGGATCAGCTCGCGCAACAGCGGCGGCACCGCCAGCACGCAGCAGGTATCCAGCGCTGGCGGCGCGGCCTCGGCGGCGATGAACAGGGTGCGCATCTGCACCTTTCCGGACATGAATATCTGGTGCTCGATGCCCGGCGGGATCCACACCGCGCGGGTCGGCGGAATGACCCAGGCGCCGGCTTCGGTAACCAGGCGCATCAGCCCCTGGGCGGCATAGAGGAACTGCGCCTGGTTGTGCAGGTGCAGGTCGACATGGGCGTTGTCGGGATAGTCCAGGGCAACGGCGCCGATCCGGCCCAGCGGTAGATGGTCGATGAACATGGCTGATCCGATGATCTTTTTGGCAGAAAGCTGCTGGTCGGCCAATCTAGCATGGCGGTCCACAACAACCAAACAGCAGCGAAACTGCCATGAACCGACCGCGTACCGTCATCCGCTTCATCAACGCCGCCCACATCATCGACCACATGTTCATGCTCATCTTCCCCGCCGCCGTGCTGGGCATGACCGCTACCTTCGGGCTGTCCTATGCCGAGCTGATCGGCCTGTCCCTGGGCGGCTTCATCGCCTTCGGTGCCTGCTCGCTACCGGCCGGCTGGCTGGGGGACAAATGGAGCCGCCGGCAGATGATGCTGGCGTTCTTCATCGGCATCGGCGCCGCCGCCATCTTCACCGGGCTGAGCAACAGCACGCCGATGCTGGTGCTGGGGCTGACGCTGGTGGGTGTGTTCGCCGCCATCTATCACCCGGTGGGTACGGCGATGCTGGTGGCCCATGCGGAGAACCGAGGCCGCGAGATCGGCATCAACGGCATGTGGGGCAACCTGGGCGTGGCTTTCTCCGCGCTGCTGACGGGCTTTCTCACCGCTCATTTCGGCTGGCGCGCGGCCTTCATCCTGCCCGGGGCGCTGTCCGTGGCCATCGGCGTCTGGTTCGCCTTCTGCGTGCGGGATGAAGCAGCCCCCGTCGCGGCTGCCGGGGCGAAGCGCGGTGCCGGTACGGGGCAGGTGTCGATGCGCCTGGTGTTCGGCGTGCTGGCGCTGGTGACCGCCACCGGCGGGGTGATCTTCAACGCCTCGACCATGACCTACCCGAAGCTGTTCCAGGAGCGCCTGGTGGAGCTGTTCTCGTCGCCCGAAAGCCTGGGTATCGTGGTCAGCATCGCCTATGCCTTCGGCGCCGTGGCGCAACTGCTGATGGGGCGGGTGCTGGACCGTTGCAGCCTGAAACTGCCCTTCGTGGTGATGACCCTGTGCCAGGGCCCGCTGCTGGTGGCGATGGCCTACGCCGATGGCTGGATGGTGATCGCCCTGGGCGCCGCCTTCATGTTCGCGGTGTTCGGCCAGGTGACGGTGAATGACGCGATGGTGGCCAACTTCGTGGCGCCGCAATGGCAGGCGCGGGTCTTCGCCCTGCGCTACTTCGTGTCCTTCGGCGCCAGTGCGGCGGCCATCCCGATGATCGCCGTCATCGAACCGCGCCAGGGGTTGGTGGGGCTGTACCTCGTGCTGGCGGGCTTCGGCGTGGCGACCTTCGTCGCGGCGCTGGTATTCCCGAAGACGCCTGCCCATGCGCCGAAGGCGGTGCCCGCCTGAGCGCGCTCACATAAGCACTGAATGAAAAAGGGGCTCCCGGACCCTGGTCCGGGAGCCCCTTTGTGTTTCCCGAGGAGGCGCTTTACAGCAGCTCGACCGCCACGGCCGTGGCTTCGCCGCCGCCGATGCACAGCGAGGCGACGCCGCGCTTGCCACCCTTGTTACGCAGGGCGTTGATCAGGGTGAGGATGATGCGCGAGCCGGTGGAGCCGACCGGGTGGCCCTGGGCGCAGGCGCCGCCGTAGACGTTGACCTTGGCGTGGTCCAGGCCGTGTTCACGCATGGCAAGCATGGTGACCATGGCGAAGGCTTCGTTGATTTCGAACAGGTCCACGTCATCCTTGTTCCAGCCGGTCTTCTTGAACAGGTTGGTCATGGCGCCGATGGGGGCGAGGGTGAATTCGCTCGGGTCCTGGCTCTGGGTGGCGTGGGCGACAATCTTGGCCAGGGGCTTGAGGCCGCGGCGCTGGGCTTCCTCGGCGGTCATCAGCACCAGGGCGCTGGCGCCGTCGGAGATGGAGCTGGCGTTGGCGGCGGTGATGGTGCCGTCCTTGCGGAAGGCCGGGCGCAGGCCGGGGATCTTGTCGAGGTTGGCGGTCAGCGGCTGCTCGTCGTCCTTCACCAGGGTCTCACCCTTGCGGGTGGTGACGGTGATCGGCACGATCTCGGCGGCCAGGGAGCCGTCGGCGATGGCGGCCTGGGCACGCTTGAGGGATTCGATGGCGTAGGCGTCCATCTCCTCGCGGGTGACGTTGTAGGTGTCGGCGGTTTCCTGGGCGAAGGAGCCCATCAGGCGGCCAGTGCGGGCGTCTTCGAGGCCGTCGAGGAACATGTGGTCCTTGATCTCGCCGTGGCCCATGCGCAGGCCGGTACGGGCTTTTTCCAGCACGTAGGGGGCGTTGGACATGCTCTCCATGCCGCCGGCGACCATCACGCTGTTGCTGCCGGCCTTGAGCAGGTCGTGGGCCAGCATCACGGCCTTCATACCGGAGCCGCACAGCTTGTTGATGGTGGTGCAGCCGGTGGCAGCGGGCAGGCCGGCGTTCAGCGAGGCCTGGCGGGCCGGGCCCTGCTTGAGGCCGGCGGGCAGTACGCAGCCCATGATCACTTCCTGCACGTCGTTGGCGTCGATACCGGCACGGGCCACCGCTTCGCGGATCGCCGCCGCGCCCAGGTCCACGGCGGAAACGCCGGAAAGGCTGCCCTGGAAACCGCCCATCGGGGTGCGGGCGCCGCTGACGATTACGATCTCAGACATCTTGTTCCTACCTCTTCGGGTGATGGGCCGAGACTGGCCGATGGGGCGGATTCTATCTCGTGACCGAAAGTGGCCAAAGGGTCACGTGCAAATCATTCTTTTGACTGATTTATGCCTGGACGCAGGGCCCTAGAGTGCGGAGAAATCAATAACTACATCCCTCGCGCGCAGGTGCATTTCCATGGTGCAGACCCGAGTCATCAAACCGGCCGACAACGCCTACCAGTACCCCTTGCTGATCAAAGGCCTGCTGCTCTCCGGCAGCCGCTACGAGAAGACCCGGGAAATCGTCTACCGCGATCTGGTCCGCTACAACTACGCCACCTTCAACGAGCGCGTCGCGCGCCTGGCCAACCTGCTGACCGATGCCGGCGTAAAGGCGGGTGACACCGTGGCGGTGATGGACTGGGACAGCCACCGTTACCTGGAATGCATGTTCGCCATCCCGATGATCGGCGCGGTGCTGCACACCATCAACATCCGCCTGTCCCCGGAACAGATCCTCTACACCATGAACCACGCCGAGGACCGCTTCGTGCTGGTCAACAGCGAGTTCGTGCCGATCTACAAGGCCATCGAGGGCCAGCTGACCACGGTCGAGAAGACCCTCCTGCTGACCGACGCCGCCGACAAGAGCGCCGACCTGCCGAACCTCGTCGGCGAATACGAAACCCTGATGGCCGCCGCCTCCACCCGCTACGACTTCCCCGACTTCGACGAGAACTCCCTCGCCACCACCTTCTATACGACCGGCACCACCGGCAACCCCAAGGGTGTGTACTTCACCCACCGCCAACTGGTGCTGCACACCATGGCCATGGCCAGCATGATGGGCTCGGTGCACAGCCCGAGCCTGATGGCCAACGACGACGTGTACATGCCCATCACCCCGATGTTCCACGTGCATGCCTGGGGCGTGCCGTACGTGGCCACCATGCTGGGGGTCAAGCAGGTCTACCCCGGGCGTTACGATCCGGAACTGCTGGTGGAGCTGTGGCGTCGCGAGAAGGTCAGCTTCTCCCATTGCGTGCCGACCATCCTGCAGATGGTGATGAACGCCAAGGCCGCCCAGGGGGTGGACTTCAATGGCTGGAAGCTGATCATCGGCGGCAGTTCGCTGAACCGTTCGCTGTATGAAGCGGCCAGGGCGCGGGGCATCCACCTGACGGCGGCCTATGGCATGTCCGAGACCTGCCCGATGATTTCCTGTGCGCACATGAACGACGAGCTGCTGGCCGGCAGCGAAGACGAGCGCACCACCTACCGCATCAAGGCCGGCGTGCCGGTGCCGCTGGTGGACGCGGCGATCATCGACGCCGAGGGCAAGTTCCTGCCGGCGGATGGCGAATCCCAGGGCGAGCTGGTGCTGCGTTCACCCTGGCTGACCCAGGGTTACTTCCGCGAGCCGGAGAAGAGCCAGGAGCTGTGGGAGGGTGGCTGGCTGCACACCGGCGACGTCGCCACCATCGACGGCATGGGCTTCATCGATATCCGCGACCGCATCAAGGACGTGATCAAGACCGGCGGAGAATGGATCTCCTCCCTGGAGCTGGAAGACCTGGTCAGCCGTCACCCGGCGGTGCGCGAAGTGGCGGTGGTCGGGGTGCCCGATCCGCAGTGGGGGGAGCGGCCTTTCGCCCTGCTGGTGCTGCGTGAAGGGCAGGCCCTGGATGCCAAGACGCTGAAGGAGCACCTCAAGCCTTTCGTAGAGCAAGGTCACATCAATAAGTGGGCTATTCCCAGCCAGATCGCCGTTGTTACTGAAATTCCCAAGACCAGCGTCGGCAAACTGGACAAGAAACGCATCCGCGTCGATATCGCCCAGTGGCAGGCCACTGGCAGCACCTTCCTCTCCGCTCTCTGAGCCGCTTTAGGCCGGGTCCCGCAAGGCCCGGCCTGTCTACCAAGCAAACGCTTGGCTTGTTATTTGCTGGCTCCGCGCCAGCTCACCCCGGCTTTACCAATCGCCAGATCGGGCTAGTCTGCAAACCTGCGAGCCAGAGTGCTCGCCGGACTGCAAATCACACTTTAGAGGGATCAAGCACTACTACCTCCTGGCTATAGTCCGCACCAATCCATAACAAAAAAACACACATGGAGTAGCGTCGATGACAACAAGAAAACCGTTCTGGCGCCTGGCACGACTGCCACTGGCCGTCAGCCTCGCATCCACTCTCGCCGCCCCGGCATTCGGCGTAACGTTCAATATCGGCGAGATCGAGGGGCAGTTCGATTCCTCGTTGTCGGTCGGTGCAAGTTGGTCCATGGCAAGCCCGGACAAGGATCTGATTGGTGTCAACAATGGTGGTAGCGGCATGTCGCAAACCTCCGATGACTCCCACCTGAACTTCAAGAAGGGCGAGACCTTCTCGAAGATCTTCAAGGGTATCCACGACCTCGAACTCAAGTACGGTGACACCGGCGTCTTCGTCCGTGGCAAGTACTGGTATGACTTCGAGCTGAAAGACGAGAGCCGTCCGTTCAAGGACATCAGCGACAGCAACCGCAAGGAGGCTGCACAGTCTTCCGGTGGTCAGATACTCGATGCCTTCGTCTATCACAACTACGACATCGCAGATAAACCGGGCTCCGTGCGCCTGGGCAAGCAGGTCGTAAGTTGGGGTGAAAGTACCTTCATCCAAAACGGCATCAACGCGATCAACCCGGTCGACGTTTCCGCTTTCCGCCGCCCTGGCGCGGAAGTCAAGGAAGGTCTGATCCCGGTCAATATGTTCTACGTCTCGCAGAGCCTGACCGACAATCTTTCCGCCGAAGCCTTCTATCAGTTGGAGTGGGATCAGACCGTTACCGACAACTGCGGTACCTTCTTTGCCCAGCCGGATATCGTTGCTGATGGTTGCTCTGACAATCTGCGGGTCCTGAACAAGCGCTCCGCCCTGCCAGGCGCGGCTTTACCTGGTCTGGCCGCTGCTGGTGTCGATGTGAACGAAGAGGGTGTACTCGTAAGACGCGGCGCTGACCGTGATGCGCGGGACAATGGGCAGTGGGGTACCGCGCTGCGTTACTTCTCCGAAGAACTCGATACTGAGTTCGGCGCTTACTTCATGAACTACCACAGCCGGGCTCCGATCTTTAGCGCTACCGGCGCTCCTGCTGCTCTTTACGGCGCAGTAGACCTCAATCCACTTGGGCCACTGATTATTGCGGGCAACTCCAGCTACTTCATGGAGTACCCGGAAGATATCCGCCTTTACGGCCTGAGTTTCTCCACGACATTGCCCACCGGTACAGCGTGGAGTGGTGAGGTCAGCTATCGACCCAATGCCCCTGTTCAGTTGAACTCCACCGACATCCTTTTCTCGGGACTTACTCCGATGACAGGGCGGAGTGGCGTTTCGTTACTTAAAGGCGTTCCAGGGCAGGACCAGCACGGCTACCGTCGCAAAGAAATCACTCAGTTCCAGACGACTTTCACTCACTTCTTCGATCAGGTGATGGGCGCAGAGCGTCTGACTCTGGTTGGCGAGGTTGGTGTGACCCATGTAGGCGGGCTTGAGAGCAGTAAAAAAGTCCGCTACGGCCGCGACCCTGTATTCGGACCTGGTCCGCTGGCTGGCACCACTTGCCAGGCGTTGAACACCAACACGGCGAACGGTGCGGGGGCTGGTGCTTCCAGGGATAACATCAGCACGTATTGCGAAGACGATGGTTTCACCACCAGCACGTCCTGGGGTTACCGCGCACGTGCCATCTGGGACTACAACGACGCTTTCGCCGGTATCAACCTGAAGCCGAACGTTGCCTGGTCGCATGACGTAGATGGCTACGGCCCGAACGGTACCTTCACCGAGGGCGCCAAGGCCATCAGCCTGGGTCTGGATGCCGAGTACCAGAACACCTACACCGCCAGCCTGTCCTACACCGATTTCTTCGGCGGCAAGTACAACACCCTGACCGACCGCGACTTCCTCGCGCTCAGCTTCGGCATGAACTTCTAAGCGGCCCGGAACTAAGGAATCACCTATGAAAACAACAAAGAACCTGCTGCAAACCGGTGCGCTGGCGCTGTCCCTGCTGGCCACCGCCGTCATGGCGGCGGCCCCGGCCGACCAGGTGGCCAAGATCGGCACCACCCTGACCCCGCTGGGTGCGGAGAAGGCCGGTAACGCCGATGGCAGCATCCCCGAGTGGACCGGTGGCCTGCCGCAGAACGCCGGCCCGGTGGACGACAAGGGCTTCGTTTCCGATCCCTTCGCCAGCGAGAAGCCGCTGTTCACCATCACCGCGCAGAACGTCGAGCAGTACAAGGACAAGCTGACCCCCGGCCAGTACGCGATGTTCAAGCGCTACCCGGAAACCTACAAGATGCCGGTGTTCACCACCCACCGTACGGCCACCGTACCGGCGGAAGTGATTGCGGCAGCCAAGGAAAACGCGGCCAACACCAAGCTGGTGGAGGGCGGTAACGGTCTGGAGAACTTCAAGACCGCCAACCCGTTCCCGATCCCGCAGAACGGCCTGGAAGCGATCTGGAACCACATCACCCGCTATCGCGGTGGCAGCGTGCGCCGTCTGGTGACCCAGGCGACCCCGCAGCCCAACGGCTCCTACAGCCTGGTGTACTTCCAGGATGAGTTCACCTTCCGCGACAAGCTGAAGGACTACGACGCGAGCAAGCCGAGCAACGTGCTGTTCTACTTCAAGCAGCGCGTGACCGCTCCGTCGCGCCTGGCCGGTAACGTGCTGCTGGTGCACGAGACCCTCAACCAGGTGAAGGAGCCGCGCCTGGCGTGGCTGTACAACGCCGGTCAGCGCCGCGTACGCCGTGCTCCGCAGGTGTCCTACGACGGCCCGGGTACCGCTTCCGACGGCCTGCGTACCTCCGACAACTTCGACATGTACAACGGTGCGCCGGACCGCTACGACTGGAAGCTGGAAGGCAAGAAGGAGATCTACATCCCCTACAACAGCTACCGCCTGGACTCGCCCAAGCTGAAGTACGCCGACATCATCAAGGCCGGCCACATCAACCAGGACCTGACCCGCTACGAGCTGCACCGCGTGTGGCATGTGGTCGCGACCCTCAAGTCCGGCGAGCGTCACATCTACGCCAAGCGCGACTTCTACATCGACGAAGACACCTGGCAAGCCGCTGCCATCGACCACTACGACGGCCGTGGCACCCTGTGGCGCGTAGCCGAGGCGCACTCGGAGTTCTACTACGACAAGCAAGTGCCCTGGTACGCCGTGGAAACCCTGTACGACCTGCTGTCCGGTCGCTACCTGGCCCTGGGCATGAAGAACGAGGAGAAACAATCCTACGACTTCAACTACAGCGCTTCGGAAAGCGACTACACCCCGGCCGCTCTGCGTCAGGCTGGCGTGCGTTGATCCTGTAATACCGCGTAAACAAGCCGGCCTTCGGGCCGGCTTTTTCTTGTCTGTACTTTCCCAAGGGACTACAAATGGGCGGACCGAAAGGCTAGGCTGCCTCAGCGCTCACGCCCCCGCGGCATAACCATTCCTAGAAGCCGGGTTGATGACCGATCTATCCAGTTCGCGTTCCTTCGCGCCCGCTGCCGTACCGGTAGCCGGCGAACGCTTTTTCCGCCCCCCGCTGCCGGCCGGGCACCTCTCGCGCCCGCGCCTGTGCGACCGCCTGGCCGCTGGCCTGGGTGGCCGTCTGTTGCTGGTCAGCGCCCCCGCCGGGTTCGGCAAGAGCTCGCTGGCCATCGAGTTCTGCGAGGGGTTGCCGGAGGGCTGGCAGGCGCTCTGGCTTGGATTGGGGCGACGCGACATCGACCCCGGACGCTTCCTCGAACGCCTGCTGGAAGGGCTGCGCCAGTTCTTCCCGGGCATGGGCGAGGAGGCCATGGGCCTGCTGAAGATGCGCCAGCGCCACCAGCCCTTCGCCTTCGAGGAATGGATCGACGGCCTGCTCGACGAGCTGGGCCAACGCCTGGACCGCCAGCAGCCACTGTTGCTGGTGCTCGACGACTACCACCTGGCCCAGGGCGCGGTGCTCGACCGCTGCCTGCAGTTCTTCCTCAACCACCTGCCGGAAGGCCTGGTGCTGCTGGTCACCAGCCGCCAGCGCCCCGACTGGCACCTGGCGCGCCTGCGCCTGTCGCGGCAACTGGTGGAACTCAACGAACACGACCTGCGCTTGACCGATGCCGAAAGCACCGCGTTGCTCCAGGCCCAGGGCGCGCGGCTGGATGGCGCCCACCTGGAGAACCTGCTGCAACGCAGCGAGGGCTGGGCCGCCGGCCTGCGCCTGTGGTTGCTGGCCAGCCAGGACGAAGGCGACGCCCATGCCCTGGCGCGCGGCCCCCACGGTGACGAGGGGCTGATCCGCGAATACCTGCTGGAAGAGGTGATCGACCGGCAGAGCGCCGAGGTGCAGGCCTTCCTTTATGAGACCGCCTGCCTCGACCGCTTCTGCGCCGAGCTGTGCGATGCGGTGCGCGACGGCCATGGCAGCGCCGGCATCCTCCAGCACCTGCAGGCCCACCAGGTGTTCCTGGTGCCGCTGGACGAGCACGGCCACTGGTTCCGCTATCACCACCTGTTTTCCGATTTGCTGCGGGCCCGACCGGCCCACGCGGCGACCATTCCCCAGGCCAGCCTGCACCTGCGCGCCTGCCGCTGGTTCAGTGCCCAGGGGCTGCTGGACGAAGCCATCGAACAGGCCCTGCGCGCCGGCCAGCCGGATGTCGCTGCCAGCCTGGTGCAGAACCTCTCCGAAGAACAGCTGCTGGCCGAGCAGAACATCGCCATGCTGCTGCGCTGGAAGATGGACCTGCCCGACAGCCTGCTGGTCAGCACGCCGCGGCTGATCATGCTCTACAGCATGGCCCTGGCCCTGGCCTGCCAACTGGACGCCGCCGAAGAACTCGGTGGCCAGCTGGCGCGCTTCCTGCCGGCCCCCAACGCCCAGACGCAACAGGGGCTGATCGCCCAGTGGCTGGCCCTGAGCGGGGTCATCGCCCGGGGCCGTGGCGATATCGTCCTGGCCGAGCGGCACTGCGCCGAGGCACTTACCGCGTTGTCCCAGGAGCGCTATGGCCAGCGCCTGCTGTGCCTGTCCACCCTGGCCAACATCGCCGTCGCCCGGGGCGACCTGTGGCGCGCTCGGGGCCTCAACCGCGAGGCGCTGGAGCTGGCGCAACGGGTTGGCAACCCGCTGTTCGAAGCCCTGGCCCATTACGACCGCGCGCGGGTGTTGCAGGCCCGTGGCGAAATCCTTCGTGCGCTGGATGAGGTGCGCCAGGGCCAGGAGCGCCTGCGCGGCCTGCCGTCCCAGCGCTTCTATGCCGCCCGGGCACGGCTGGCCATCTACGAGGGCTACCTGCTCTGCGTGCGCCTGCAACCCCAGGCGGCGCGCAGCCGCCTGCTGGCCGGGATCGCCGAGGCGCGTGCCTGTCGCGACATCAGCCTGTTGATCGGCTATGGCGTGCTGGCCAGCCTGGAGGGCCGGGAAGGGCGCCTGTCCGCTGCCTTCGCCCTGCTTGGCGAGGCGGAGCGGCTGATGCACATCTGGGACGTGCCGCCGGTCTACTACCTGGCCATGGTCACCCTGGTGAAGTGCGAACTCTGGCTGGTGCAGGGGCAGGTCGAACTGGCCTCGGCCTGGCTGTCGCGCCTGGCGGAAACCTACAGCGGCGAGCAGGCGGCTGCCGCTCCCGAATTCCATCCACAGCTGCCGTTGCACATCGAGTTGCAGCAGGCCGCCCTGGCCCGGATCGAAGGGCGCAGCGGCGAGGCCGAGCGGCGTCTGCGTGCCCTGGTGCAGCGGGCCAAGGAAAGCGGCGGCGTGCTCATGGCCCAGATAGCGCAGTTGCACCTTGCGCAGCTGCTGCAGGCCGGCGGTCGTGAGCGTGACGCCAGTGCGTTGCTGGGCAATGCGTTGGAGCCGATGGCCGGCGGGGCCTTGCTGCCCTTCCATGAGCTGCTGTCGCACCAGGGCCCCTGGCTGCGGGAGCACCTGCTGGTGCGCTCGGCCCCTGAGGCCGCGGCATTGCTGGCGCTGTTGCCGGAGACGGAGAAACCGACCACCAGCGAAGCGCCGCTGGCCGGCGGTGATGCGTTGAGCACACGCGAGCTGGCGGTGCTGCAACTGATCGCCCAGGGCTGCTCCAACCAGGAAATCAGCGAGCGGCTGTTCATCTCCCTGCACACGGTCAAGACCCACGCCCGCCACATCAACGGCAAGCTCGGCGTGGAGCGGCGCACCCAGGCGGTGGCCCGGGCCAAGGCTCTCGGCCTGCTGTGCTGAGGGCTACTGCGGCGCGGCCGGTGCCGAGAGATCGAGTGCCGGCTTGGGCTTGCCGGCCGGCAGCGGTTGCGCCAGTTGTCGCTCCACATCCTGCTGGATGGCCGCCAGCATCGGTAGCAGGTCGGCCATGCTGCTGCGCACCTCCGCATAGGGGTGCTTCTCTGCCAGTTCGCCCACCCGTGCCATCAGTTGCGCGCGCACGTCGCTGCGCAGGTGGATGAACAGCTCGGGCATCTGCTTGCCCAGTTCGGCGGCGTAGAGCACCAGGTCTTCACGGTTGAACTGCTTGGTCAGCCCCAGGTAGTCCAGCGCGCTGGAGGTCAGCATCGCCGCGGCGTCCTTGGTTTCCTGCAGGCCCTGCAAGCGCACCGGCTTGCTCTGCTCGCTCTCCGACAGGGTCATCCAGAACTCCACCGTGAGGGTGAAGAGGATCGCCTGCTGGCGCATCGAATAGCTCATCAGCCCCAGGGCTTCGGCGCCGTAGGGCTGCTGTGCGGCCTTGAAGTCGAAGTACAGGCGCATCAGTTCCTTGAGGCGGAACAGCACCTCGCGTGCCTCGTTCTGGCGCAGCTCCAGGGGCGCGTAGATGTTCAGCTGCGGCTTGAAGTTCTCCTCGCTGATCATCCGCGTGTAGATGGGCCCGGTGAACTCGCCGCTGCGGCGGGGCAGGGCGTTGACCTGGGTGCGGTCGACCTTGTCCAGGGCATCGATCAATTGCTGGTAGTCGTGGCTGTTCCACGGGCGCTGGATGTCGGGAATCTTCTGCCCCAGGTAGAACAGTTCGGCGGCCGGGGCGGGCAGCGTCAGGACCAGCAAAAGGATGGCCAGCGGCCAGGGCAGGCGGCGTGATAGCTTCATCGACACGGAAGATTCCAGCGGGAAGGGGCGCGCCAAGAGTAACGGGGCGGTGGCGCTCCGTCACCCGCGCCTTGGTTGGGGTGAGGGTGATGGAAGAGAGCGAGCGCGGGGCGATCTTCGCGGTATTCGAAGACCTCGGTGGCTACGGTGCCGTGGCGCGCCAGCAGGCCGAGGCGGAAGGCCCGCTGGTGGGGCACCTGCTGCGCACCAACATCCAGTTGGCGGCCATCCCGGTGTTCGCCCGCAAGGGCATCGGCGAGACCACGGTCAACGACCTGCTGGAAGCGGCCCAGGTCTCGCGGCGCACCTTCTACAAGCACTTCTCCAACAAGATGGATGTGTTGGAAAGCATCTACCAGACCGCCGTGGTGCTGCTGCTCAACCGCTTCCGTGGCATGCGCGCCGCTGCCGGCAGTGATGAGGCCTGGCTGCGCGACATGGTGCGCTGCTTCTTCGACTATCACCTGGCCGTGGGGCCCATCATCCGCCTGATGCAGGAAGAGGCCATGCGCACCGACTCGCCCCTGGCCGCCCACCGCCAGCGCGCTCACCTGGAAATGGCCGCGCTGCTCGCCGAACGCCTCCAGGCCACCGGCCAGGTGGTGGACCCGCTGACCTTCCGCGCCCTGATCTGGGCCCTGGAGGCCGCCTCCATGGACCTGCTCGGCGGCGCTGCCAGCCGCCAGCGCATCGAGCACGCCCGCGCGGTGCTGGGCGACCTGCTGATCGCCGCCTTGCGTCCACGCTCTACCTAGGTTGGGGCGCATGGCCAGCAACCCCGTGATCTGATAAGGGCCTCGACAATAACAATCACGAGGTGCCTGCATGTCCGCTACCAGCCTGCCGATGTCGCCGCCGCTCGCGGCCGGCTTTTCCCGCCTGGGCTTCGGTTCCCTGCCACTGGATCGCCTCAAGGCGCGCTACGCCAGCGCCGACAGCGGCTCGCGCTTCATCGAGCTGGACGGCTTCAACGTCCACTACCGCGACGAGGGCAGCCGCGACAAGCCGGTGCTGGTGATGATCCACGGCGTGGTCGCCTCCCTGCACACCTGGGACGACTGGGTACCGGCCTTCGCTGCGCACTACCGCATCATCCGCTTCGACGTACCGGGCTTCGGCCTTACCGGCCCCAAGCGCAGCGGTGACTATTCCGGCGAGCGGATGATCCGCATCTTCGGCCTGCTGCTGGACCACCTGCGCATCGACAAGGTCTCCATCGCCGGCAACTCCCTGGGCGGCTACATCGCCTGGAACTTCGCCCTGGCCCAGCCCGCGCGCGTCGAGAAGCTGGTGCTGATCGACCCGGCCGGCTACCAGATGCGCAAGGTGCCCTGGATGATCGCCTCCGCCGCGCTGCCTGGTTCCACCGTGGCCATGCCCATGTGGATGCCGCGCGCACTCATCGCCCAGGGCATCAAGGAAGTCTACGGCGAGCCCGGGCGCATCAAGTCCGGCGTGGTGGACCGCTACTACGACCTGAGCCGCCGCCCGGGCAACCGCCGCGCGATGATGGAAATCTTCCGCGTGCTGCTCAAGGTCAACAAGGACGAGCTGGAAGGCACCGGCCAGCGCGTCGCCGCCATCAAGGCCCCGACCCTGCTGATGTGGGGCGAGCGCGACCGCTGGATCTCGCCCAAGCACGTGCCGCTGTGGCAGCGCGACCTGCCGGGCATCCAGGTGCGCACCTACCCTGGTGTGGGGCACATCCCCATGGAGGAGATCCCCGAGCAGACGGCAGCGGATGCGCTGCGCTTCCTGCAGGGCTGACGCCCGCTAGCGAAGGCTCGACCGAGCGCTGCTCCCGGTTGTGGATAACATCCCGGTGAGCAGCGTTTTTGCGTGGGCGTAGGGTGGGCTTCAGCCCACCGCTCTTTTTGTGGTTCGTTCGGAGGGCTTCGCGAGCAGAGCTAGCTCCTACGGGTGGGACACTCCTGCGCGGAGCTCGAAGCCCCGTCGTAGGGTGTGCTGCGCGCACCGGGAAATTGGAGCGCACACCCATCCAGAACCAGGCGAAGACGTTGGAGCAGAGAGAGTGAACGGTGGGCTGAAGCCCACCCTACGCCCACCCTATGATCCCCTTCCACCCCCAAACGAAAACGGCCCCGAAGGGCCGTTGCGTTAACACCGAGGAAATCACGCCGCCGCAGGTGCGCCGTCGAACTCCTCGCGGGTCTTGTGCAGCAGCTCGAGGTTGTCGTGCTGCCAGGGGTGGAAGCCTTTCTTGAAGAAGTCCATGTACGCCGGGATCAGCTGGCGGAACATGCCGTTCTTGCCCCACATCCAGCTCAGGCCGTCGCGCCAGACCCGCCAGTTCCACAGCAGGCCGTCGCGCTTGAGCATGTGGATGAGGCCGCGGTGGGTGTCGAGCATGAAGAAGAAGGTGCCCATGATCATCGCCCGGCGCAGCAGGGTACGGCTGCCGCAGACCTGGTTGTAGACGTCGAAGGCCACCGCCTTGTGCTCGGTTTCCTCCAGCGCGTGCCAGCGCCACAGGCGGGCCAGGGTCGGGTGGGCGCCAGCGATGTGCTCGGGGTTCTTCAGCAGGCCGTCGGCCATGATCGCGGTGATGTGCTCCAGGGCGGCAGTGGCGGCCAGCTGGCGGCGCTTGGAGAACTTCTTCTGGGTGTAGCGGATGCGTGCCTGGGCGCGGCGCTCGATGCGGCCGATGTCGTAGCCGAGGTCGCGCAGCCGGTTGCTGTATTCCAGGTGTTCGCGGCTGTGATGGCCTTCCTGGCCGATGAAGCCGCGGATCTGCTCCTTCAGCACCGGGTCGGTGATTTCCTCGCGGAAGTTGCGCACCGAGTCGATGAAGAAGCGCTCGCCGTCGGGGAAGAGCACCGACATGGCGTCGAACAGATGGGTCTTGAAGGCATTGCCACTGTGCCAGTGGCGCGGCAGCGGATTGGGCAGGTCGAAATCCATGTGACGCGGGCGGATTACCAATCCTTCTGGGGTCGTGCTGGTCATGGGGACTCCCTGAGTCTATGCAGAAACCACGCTCCAACTTTGGCTTGCCGGGTTTTGTCGGACAAGGTTATCTTCTGCCAATAACGGGGTCATATCCGGCCACCGCTGATCCAGCTGACCAATAAGAAGAACGATGAAACAGCCACTGACCTTCTCCGCCGAACTGGTGCCCGTCGCCTATGCCGAGGCCCTGCTGAGCCTGGCCGAAGAGCTGGGCGTGCCCCGTGAAACGCTGTTCGCCCAGGCCCGGGTGCGCCCGGAAATCCTCCAGAGCCCCAACGGCCGCCTGTCCTTCATCGACTTCAACCTGCTGGCCAGCGCGGCCCTGGTGCTGTGCAACGAGCCGGCGCTGGGCCTGGTGCTCGGCCAGCGGCTGAATGTGTCCACCCACGGCATCCTCGGCTACGCGGTGCTCTCCAGCGCCAACCTGGGCCGTGCCCTGCAATTCGCCATGAAGTACTACCGGGTGCTCGGCCTGGCCTACGAACTGGAGCTGGTGGAGCAGGGCGAGGACCTGCAGATGCGTGCCGTCGAATCCTTCCCCATGGGGCCCCTCGGGCGTTTTGCCGGGGAGGGGCTGATGACCAGTTTCTGCACCATCGCCCGCTTCCTTCTGGGCGAGGAGCTGCACGGCCTGCGCGTGGGCTTCGCGCACCCGGCGCCGGCCTACGCCGCGCGCTATGTCGAAGTGTTCGGCGCCCCGGTCGAGTTCGAGCAGCCGTACCACTGGATGACCCTGCCCAAGCACTACCTCGACCGCCCCATGGCCCTAGCCAACCCGGCCACGGTACAGATGTGCGAGCAGCAGTGCGAAGCCCTGCTGGCCACCCTCGATGTGCAGGACGCCCTGCTCACCCGCGTGCGGCGCCTGCTGCTGGCGCGCCCCGGGGACTTCCCCGACCTCGACAGCGCCGCGCGCTCGCTGCACACCAGCGGCCGCAGCCTGCGCCGCCACCTGGCGTCCATGGGCACCAGCTACCAGCAGGTGCAGGACGAGGTGCGCAAGGGCCTGGCCCTGCAGTACCTCACCACCACCCACCTGCCGCTGTTCGAAATCGCCAGCCTGCTGGGTTTCAGCGACCCGTCGAACTTCCGTCGCGCGTTCAAGAAATGGACGGGCAAGCTGCCCAGCGATTATCGTGCTGACCCCTGATCCGACCGGCCCGCACAGAGGCCGGCGACCTGGCCTGGAGGACCGGCAATGACCGCAGCGCACCCCACCCTGATCCGCGAGACCTTTCCCGTCGGCCCGTTGCAGTGCAACTGCACGCTGATCGGCGACCCCATCAGCAAGAAGGCCATCGTCGTCGACCCGGGCGGCAACCACGAGCAGATCATCGCGCGGCTCGAGGCCCATGGCCTGAAGCTGGTGAGCATCATCCATACCCACGCGCACCTGGATCACTTCCTCGCTTCCGGCGAGCTGAAGAAGGCCACCGGCGCCACCCTGCACCTGCACAAGGAAGACCAGTTCCTCTGGGACAACCTGGAGATGCAGTGCCGCATGTTCGGCGTGCCCTACAAGCCGGTGCCGGCGCCCGACCAGTGGCTGGCCGACGACGAGGAGCTGGCCTGCGGTTGCGGCGTGGCCCTGCACACCCCCGGGCACACGCCGGGCTCCATGAGCTTCTGGTTCCCCGAGGCGCGCCTGCTGATCGCCGGCGACACGCTGTTCCGCCGGGGCATCGGCCGCACCGACCTGTGGGGCGGCGACTACGCCACCATCGAGCGCTCTATCCGCCAGCGCCTCTACAGCCTGGACGAGGAGGCCACCGTGGTCACCGGCCATGGCCCGGACACCCGACTGGGCGACGAGATGCGCGAAAACCCGTTCATCCGTGCCTGAGGCCACGGAATTTCCAGCTTGGGCCATGCTCTAATCGTCGTCAGTCCATCGGGACTGCCGAGAATTCAGGAGTAGAAAGTCCATGTTCACCACGCGTCGCCTGATCATCGCCGCTACCGCCGTCGCCTTGCTGTCGGGCTGTGCTTCGCAGAACCCCTATGAGAACCAGGCCCCCAGCCAGGGCGTGAGCAAGACCGCCACCTACGGCGGCCTGGGTGCGCTGGCCGGCGCCATCGCCGGTGCCGCCATCAACCACGACAACCGTGGCAAGGGCGCGCTGATCGGTGCGGCCGTGGCCGGCGCCGCCGGTGCGGGCTACGGCTACTACGCCGACAAGCAGGAAGCGGAGCTGCGTCGCAGCATGGAAGGTACCGGTGTGCAGGTGCAGCGTCAGGGCGACAACATCAACCTGGTGATGCCCGGCAACATCACCTTCGCCACCAACTCGGCGGACATCGCCAGCAACTTCTATACGCCGCTGAACAACCTGGCCAACTCCTTCAAGCAGTACGACCAGAACAGCATCGAGATCGTCGGCCACACCGACAGCACCGGCAGCCACCAGTACAACGTCAACCTCTCGCAGCTGCGCGCGCAGAGCGTGGCCAACTACCTGATGGCCCAGGGCGTCAACGGTGCGCGCCTGAGCTCCCGTGGCATGGGCCCGGACCAGCCGGTGGCGAGCAACGCCACCGATGCGGGCCGCTCGCAGAACCGCCGCGTGGAGATCAAGCTCACCCCGCTGCCCAACGCCCAGGTGCCCCAGCAACAGGGCTACTGATTCCCCCGCTCCAGCATAGGGCCCCCATTCGGGGGCCTCGTCGTTTCATGCCGTCCGTCGTCTCTCTGCTGGCGCAAGGCCATGGTGCCGATTCCTGACTAGACTGCCGACATGGTTCCCGCGAACCATGATTTGCCGGTCGGATGCCCCTCCAAGGCGGGCTCCCGGACAAGGAACGGACAGGAGCATGCATGGACGAGCGTACCGGCACCTCCGCGAGGAAACCCTGGTTGCCCCTGGTGGTGGCGCTGGCCTTGTTGGTGGGGCTTGGCGGCCTGGTGCTGTGGCAGTGGCTGGCCCTGGAGAGCCGCAACCAGGCGGAGTACCAGCGGCGTTTCGGCCTGGAAAGCGAAGAGATCGCCGAGCGTCTCGCGACCCGCATGCGCGCCTACGAAATGGTGCTGCGGGGTATGTCCGGCCTGCTGGTGGGCAGCTCCGATGTGCTTCCGGACGAATGGGCCAAGGCGGCCGACCAACTGCACCTGCAAGACCGCTACCCGGGCATCCAGGCGCTGGCCTGGGGCCGTTTCGTCAAGCGTGACGAACTCAACGACTTCATCGGCACCACCCAGGCCGATGGCCGCCGCGACTTCCGCGTCTTCCCGCCCGGCCCGCGTGACGAGTATGTGGTGGTGGACTACACCAGCCCGCTGGACTGGCGCAACCGCCGCACCCTGGGCTTTGACATGCTCAGCGAGCCGGTGCGGGCGCAGGCCATCGAGCAGGCCCGGGAAAGCGGCGAGGCACGCCTCACCGGCCCCCTGAGGTTGAAGCAGGAGACCGATCAGGACCTGCAGAGCGGTGTGCTGCTGTACATGCCCGTGTACCGTTCGAGTGCCCCGGCGACTACCGCTGACGAGCGGCGCGAGGCCTTCATCGGCGCGGTGGCCGGGGCCTTTCGCCTGCATGACCTGATGGACGGCATCCTCGGCAACCGGGCGCGCCTGTACCGCATCGGCGTCAGCGACCTGGAGGCCGGGGCCGTGCTGCTCGACGACACGGTCGACAACGGCCTCTCGCCGCGCTTCGAGGAGCAGCGCCAGATCAAGCTGTTCGGCCGTACCTGGGCACTGAAGGTCAGCAGCACCGCCGACTACGAAGCCCTGCTGGTGGATGATCGCCTCAGCTACAGCCTGTGGACTGGCCTGGCCGCCGCGCTGCTGTTATCGCTGCTGGTGGGCGGCTACCTGCACCTGCGCGAGCGCCAACTCTCCGCCAGCGACCAGGCATCCTCCTTGCTGCGCGAGCGCGAGGAGCGCTTGCGCATCCTGGTCGAGCGCCTGCCCGTGGCGACCCTGTTGTGCGACGCCCAGGGCCGCATCGAGATGGCCAACCGCAGCGCCGCCGAACTGTTCGGCTGCGAGTCCGACCTGCTTTCCGGCCAGCGGGTGCGTCGCTACCTGCCACGCCTGCTGGACCTCAGCGAAGAGCGGCTGCGCAGTGGCGAGGAAGAGTTCCAGATCCAGCGCGACGATGGCGGCGATGGCCTCGCCTCCCTGAGCCTGACCTCCTTGAACCAGCGGGACGGCACGCGCTACCTGATCAACCTGGTGGACCTGCAGGCACGCCGCACCGCCGAGGAGCGCTTCCGCCTGGTGGTGGAGGCTTCGCCCAACGCCATCATCCTGGTGGACCTGCGCGGCAGCATCGTCATGGTCAACCGCCAGGCCGAGCAGATGTTCGGCTACAGCCGCCAGGAACTGCTCGGCGCGACCGTCGAGCGCCTGCTGCCGGAAGCCCTGCGCGAGGCCCACGTGGGGCTGCGCGAAGGCTTCCAGAAGAACCCCGAACCCCGGCGCATGGGCAACAACCGCGAGCTGTTCGGCCAGCACCGCGACGGCCGCATGATCCCCCTGGAGGTGGGCCTGTCGCCGATCCGCAGCGGCCGCGAGACCTGGGTCCAGGCGGTGGTCATCGACATCAGCGAGCGCAAGGCCGCCGAGCAGCGCCTGCGCGACCAGGCCGAGCAACTGATCCTGGCCAACCGCTACAAGTCGGAATTCCTCGCCAACATGTCCCACGAGCTGCGCACGCCGCTCAACAGCATCCTCATTCTCAGTGACCAGTTGCGCCAGAACAGCGCCGGCAACCTCACCGAGAAGCAGTCGCGCCATGCCGACATCGTCCACCGTGCTGGCAGTGACCTGCTGCAGCTGATCAACGACGTGCTCGACCTGGCCAAGGTGGAAGCCGGGCGCATGCAGCTCAAGCTGGAGCCACTCAATGTGCAGGACGTGCTGGTGGAGCTGGATGCCAGCCTGCGGCCCATGGCCGAGATCAAGGCCCTGCGCCTGATCACCGGGGTGGAGCCCGGCGTGCCCCGGGTCATCCACAGCGACCGCGTGCGCCTGCACCAGATCCTGCGCAACCTGCTGTCCAATGCCTTGAAATTCACCGAGCAGGGCGAGGTGGAGCTGAGCGTCGGGGTCATCGATCGCACCGATGGCGATGGCCGCGAGATCATCCGCTTCACCGTGCGCGACACCGGCATCGGCATCCCCGCCGAACAGCACGAGCGCATCTTCCAGGCCTTCCAGCAGATCGACGGCTCCACCAGCCGGCGCTTCGGCGGCACCGGCCTGGGCCTGGCCATCACCCGCCAGCTGGTGCTGGCCCTGGATGGCCAGATCCGCATCACCAGCACACCGGGGCAGGGCTCCAGCTTCATCGTCGAACTGCCGGTGGCGGTGGTCTTCGAGGCGGAGAAAGAGGCTGCCGGCGAGGCGCTGCCGGTACGCAACGGCACCGGGCCGGCGGTGCTCATCGTCGAGGACGACGGTGATTTCGCCAGCGTCATCGCCGAAGCCGCGCAGAGCCATGGCTATGCCACCGTGCTCTGCGGCAGCGGCCGACAGGCGGTCGCCCTGCTGCAGCAGGAGCGCTTCGCGGCGGTGATCCTCGACATCCTCCTGCCGGACGTCAGCGGCTGGCAGATCTACCGGCGCCTGCGCAGCCAGGCCCTGCACCGCGGCACGCCGGTGCACATCATCTCCTGCGTGCCGCAGCCGACAGATTGGTTGGACGATTCCACCCGTTACCTGGTCAAACCCATCGCCCGGGAAGATCTGGAGCGGGTCTTCAACGACCTCGAAGCCAATGTGCCCCCGGATCCGCATCGCCTGCTGCTGGTGGAGGACGTCGCCATCGAACGTGATCACTACCGCGACCACCTAGAGGAGCTGGGTTTCTCCGTAACGGCCGCAAGCAGTGCCGAAAGCGCCCGCCAGGCCTACGCGGACGGGCGCTTCGCTGCGCTGGTGATCGACCTCGACCTGCCCGACCAGGATGGTTTCGACCTGCTCGACAGCCTCGATCGACAGCGTCCGCTGGCTGACTCGCGTGTGGTGATCAACACTGGGGTGGACGTCACCTTGCAGACCCTGCAGCGACTGCGCCGTTATTCGGCGGTGGTGGTGCGCAAGGCGGGGGATGACCTGGGTGGGCTGAGCTCGGCGGTGCAGGGCTTTCTCGGCAGTGTGCGTGTCCTCGCCGGGCAGGCGCCGGGAGAGGCCGCAAGCCGCTCGCTGCAAGGGCTGCGCGTGCTGTTGGTGGATGACGATGTACGCAATATCTATGCGCTCAGCGCGCTGCTGGACGAGGTCGGCCTCGAAGTCAGCGCCGCGCGGGATGGCCTGGAGGCCATCGAGAGTTACCAGCGTGAACCCTTCGACCTGATTCTGATGGATATGGCGATGCCCAACATGGACGGATACACCGCAACCCGCCTGCTCAAGGACGAGCATGGCTGCAACATCCCGATCATCGCGCTCACCGCCCATGCGATGAAGGGGGACCGGGAGAAATGCATTACCGCAGGTGCCGACGACTACCTGGCAAAACCCGTGAGCCGCCAGGAACTGATCGACCTGCTCCATCGCTGGCTGGACGTTTCCGGAGGCAGCAATGATGCAGCCACTGCCTAAGCTCAAGGGACCCGAAAACATCCTCCTGGTGGTCGATGACCGCCACGAGAACCTCGCCGCCATGGAGGCGGTGCTGGACGACTCCACCTGGGACGTACGCACCGTCGACTCGGGGGAGGCGGCCCTGCAATGCCTGCTGGAGGAGGAGGTGGGGCTGGTGCTGCTGGATGTGCAGATGCCGAAGATGGACGGCTTCGAAGTCGCCCGGCTGATGCGCGGCAGCCCGCACACTCGCTACACGCCGATCATCTTCATCTCCGCCATTGCCCACACCCAGGAAGCCGTGCTGCGTGGCTACGCCAGTGGCGCGGTGGATTTCATCCTCAAGCCCTTCGACCCGCAGGTGCTGCGGCACAAGGTGCAGTCGCTGCTGGAGCACGAGCGCAACCGCCGTGACCTGCTGCAGCTGACCCAGCAGCTGGACAGCGCCCGCGCCTTCAACGCCTCGGTGCTGGAGAACGCCGCCGAAGGCATCCTGGTGGTGGGCGAGGACGGCATGGTCAACTTCGCCAACCCAGCCATGGCGCTGATGCTGCAGGGCTCGGTCACCGACCTCGAAGGCAGCCCCTTCCTCTCGCTGCTCTCCAGCCCCGAGATCGTCGGCGACTGGCGCCTGTCGGAGTTCTACCGCCACTGGAAGCGCGGCGAGCCCTACCGCCTGCACGATGCGGTGCTCAACACCCTCAATGGCGGCACGCTGCCGGTAGCCCTGTCCTGCGCGCCGCTGCCCCGGGCCCAGCGCTCGATGGTGGTGATCAGCCTGGACATGTCCGCAGTGCGCCAGCTGCACGCGCAGCTCGAATCCCAGGCCATCACCGATGCGCTCACCGGCTTGCTCAACCGCCGTGGTTTCCACCAATCGCTGGATGCGGCGCTGGCGCGCATCGAGCGCAGCGGCAAGCGCATGGCGGTGCTCTACCTCGACCTCGACGGCTTCAAGCGCATCAATGATTCCCTCGGCCACGACGCCGGCGACCAGGTGCTGCGGCGCGTTTCCGAACAGCTGAAGACCTGCCTGCGCCCCTACGACATCCTCGCGCGCATGGGCGGTGACGAATTCACCGCGCTGATCGACTCCCTGGAACACCCGGAAGACGCGGCGCGGGTGGCCGAGAAGCTCATCGAGCTGGTGTCGGTGCGCTACCGCATCGACGGCATCGACATCACCCTTGGCGCCAGTGTCGGCATCGCCTGCTTCCCCGAATGCGGGCAGACCGTGGACGGCCTGTTGCGCGCGGCGGATATCGCCATGTACGAGGCCAAGCGTGCCGGCCGCCAGCAGTACCGCTTCTTCTCCCCGGAAATGAACGGCCGCGCACGCTCGCGGCTGATGCTGGAGGAGAGCCTGCGCAACGCCATCGAGCAGGACGATTTCGTGCTCGTCTACCAGCCGCAGATCTACCTCGACAGCGGTCGCCTGCGCGGCTTCGAGGCGCTGCTGCGCTGGGAGCACCGGGTCGCCGGCACCGTCGCCCCCAACGTGTTCATCCCGCTGCTGGAGGAGACGCGCCTGATCAACCGCCTGGGCGACTGGATCCTCGAGCAGGGGGTCAACCAATGCACCCAGTGGCGGGAGCGCTTCGGCGAAGACCTGGTGATCAGCATCAACTTCAGCCCGGTGCAGTTCGGCATGCCGACCCTGGTGGATGACCTGCGCGAGGTGCTGGAGACGCACCAGCTCAAGCCCTCGCAGATCGAGGTGGAGGTCACCGAAAGCGCGCTGATGCAGGACCTCGACAACACCCGCGAGCAACTGCGCCAGCTGCGTGAACTGGGGGTGCGCATCGCCATCGATGACTTCGGCACCGGCTACTCATCCCTGGCCTACCTGCGCCACTTCGAGCTGGACACGCTGAAGATCGACCGCCTGTTCATCTCCAACATGCTGGAGTCGCCGCGCGATGCGGCGGTGGTCAGCACCATCATCGACCTGGGCGCCCACCTGGGGCTGGAGGTGATCGCCGAGGGCGTGGAAACCCTGGCCCAGCGCGACTGGCTGATCGACCATGGCTGCTCGATCATGCAGGGCTTCCTGGTCTCCCCGGGGCTGCCGGTGGCCAAGGCCGAGCACTTCCCCCTGCAGGTGGACTGGGCGAGCTTCAAGCCGCAGAGCTGAAGCCGAGGCGCGGCGCCCGCCTCGGGCGCCGCGCACATACCCATCCGCGACTACGACCAAATGATGGCAAGCGCCGGTCATGGGGCGACCTACACTTGCCCCACGGCGCGCCCGTGCCGCCGGCCAACCCAAGGAGTTTTCCCATGCATTGCCTGTTTGTGGCCTATCCGAACAACGAGGGCGGCACCTTCGATTTCACCTACTACCTGGAAAAACACATCCCCATGGTCAGCGAGATGCTGGGGGACAACTTCGTCAAGGCCGAAGTCCGCAAGGGCCTCGCCTCCGGCGACGGCTCCGCCGCGCCCTTCCTCTGTGTGGCCAATATCTGGATCAAATCCATCGACAGCCTCCAGGCCACCCTGCGCAAGCACGGCCAGGCGATCAACGAAGACATTCCCCGCTACACCAACATCGCCCCGCTGCTGCAGGTGGATGAGGTGATATCGGGTTAAGGCAGACATCCGTAGGTCGGCGCCGAGCGCAGCGAGGCCCAACGCAGCAGGGCCCGGCATCGCTACATTGGGTGTGTGGCGGGTAGGGCGGGTGCAACCCGACGCCTCTCCGTGCGCTATCTCGCGGGTTTCACCCGCCCTACGGGGCTGGCTCATGGAACCCGCCGATCGAATACCGCGCCCATGAAAAAGCCCGCCAATTGGCGGGCTTTCGCGTTCCGGGGCGCTGCCTCAGCGGCTTGGTGGGAACTGCTGGTGCAGCTGCTCCAGCTCGGCGTCCTTGGTTTCCCACAGCTGGTTGACCCAGAGCTGGAAGGTCTTGCGGTAAGCCTCGTCCTGGTCGTAGCTGCGGCCGATGAATTCCTGGGGAATCGGCATCGCCTGGATACGCACGATCACCTCGGGGATGTTCCCGGCCATCAGGGTCCAGAAGCTCGGGTTGCCTTCGGGGTAATGGATGGTGACGTTGAGCAGCGCCTGCATCTGCTCGCCCATGGCGTCGAGGACGAAGGCGATGCCGCCGGCCTTGGGCTTGAGCAGGTACTTGAAGGGCGAGTTCTGCTCACGATGCTTCTGCTCGGTGAAGCGCGTGCCTTCGAGGAAGTTGAAGATGCCCACCGGGTTGTCGCGGAACTTGTCGCAGGTGCGGCGGGTGGTTTCCAGGTCCTTGCCCTTCTTCTCCGGGTGCTTGGCCAGGTAGGCCTTGGAGTAGCGCTTCATGAAGGGGAACTCCAGCGCCCACCAGCACAGGCCGATCACCGGGACCCAGATCAGCTCCTGCTTGAGGAAGAACTTCAGCGGGCGGATGCGGCGGTTGAGCACGTATTGCAGCACCAGGATGTCCACCCAGCTCTGGTGGTTGCTGGTGACGAGATAAGAGTGCTGGTAATCGAGGCCTTCGAGGCCCTCCACCCGCCAGCGGGTGTCGCGCACCTGGTTCATCCACACCTTGTTACAGCTCACCCAACCCTCGTGGATGAAGTTCACCACCCAGTTCAAGGCCAGGCGCACGGGGCGGAAGGGCAGGGCCATCTTCAGCAGGCTGACGGCGAACAGCGGCCAGCACCAGAACAGGGTATTGAGCGCCAGCAGCAGGGAGGCGATGACGCCGCGCACGGAAGCGGGAAGGAAACTCAGCATGGAAGGTCGGGACCTCGTTCCTGGACGGTCTCTGCCGCCCTGTTGAGGGGACGCTGCGAACGCAGCAGGGCCAGTGGTGGCACAGGTTAACGCCTGTTCACTGAACTGCAAGCGGCAAGGGTGACCGCCCGGTCGGGCAGCGCGGCCACCCGCCGGGCAGGGTCTTAGTCGCGGGTCGCCGCCTGGATGGCGGTGAGGGCGATGGTGTAGACGATGTCGTCCACCAGGGCGCCGCGGGAGAGGTCGTTCACCGGTTTGCGCAGGCCCTGCAGCATGGGGCCGACGCTGACCACCTGGGCGCTGCGCTGCACCGCCTTGTAGGTGGTGTTGCCGGTGTTCAGGTCGGGGAACACGAACACCGTGGCATGGCCGGCCACCGGGCTGTTGGGCGCCTTCTGCCGGCCGACGCTGTCGATGGCGGCGGCGTCGTACTGCAGCGGCCCGTCGATCAGCAGGTCGGGGCGTGCGGCACGGGCCAGGCGGGTGGCTTCGCGCACCTTCTCCACTTCCTCGCCGCTGCCGGAGTCACCGGTGGAGTAGCTGATCATCGCCACCTTGGGCACGATGCCGAAGGCGGCGGCCGAGTCGGCGCTCTGCAGGGCGATCTCCGCCAGCTCGGCGGCGCTCGGGTCGGGGTTCACCGCGCAGTCGCCATAGACCACCACCTGCTCCGGCAGGAGCATGAAGAACACCGAGGACACCAGCTTGTAGCCCGGCGCGGTCTTGATCAGCTGCAGGGCCGGGCGAATGGTGTTGGCGGTGGTGTGCACGGCGCCGGAGACCAGGCCGTCCACCTCGCCCAGGGCCAGCATCATGGTGCCCAGCACCACGCTGTCCTCCAGCTGCGCAGCGGCCATGGGCGCATTGAGGCCCTTGCCCTGGCGCAGTTCCACCATGGGGTCGACGTAGCGCGGGCGCACCAGGTCCGGGTCGAGGATTTCCAGCCCCTCGGGCAGCACGATGCCCTGGGCGACGGCCACGGCCTGCACCTCTTCGGGCTTGGCCAGCAGCACGCAGCGGGCGATGCCACGGGCCTGGCAGATGGCGGCGGCCTGTACGGTGCGCGGCTCGGCGCCTTCGGGCAGGACGATGCGCTTGCCGGCCAGTTGCGCCCGCTTCACCAACTGGTGGCGGAAGGCCGGGGGCGACAGGCGCAGCTCGCGCGGGGTGCCGCAGCGGTCGCGCAGCCATTCCTGGTCGAGGAAGCGGGCGACGAACTCGGTGACCTTCTCCGCGCGCTCGCGGTCGTCCACCGGGATTTCCTTGTTCATGCGGTTGAGGTTGGTGGCCGTGTCGTAGGAGCCGGTGGCCACGGCCAGCACCGGCAGGCCGCCCTGCAGGGCGCCGCGGCACAGTTCCATGATGCGCGGGTCCGGCGGGAAGTCGCTGCACAGCAGCAGGCCGGCCAGGGGCACGCCGTTCATGGCGGCGAGGCTGGCGGCGAGGATGATGTCGTCGCGGTCCCCCGGGGTCACCACCAGCACGCCCGGCTTGAGCAGCGGCACGGTGTTGGGCACGGCACGGGCGCAGAGGACGATGGTCTGCACCCGGCGCTGTTCGTAGTCGCCGGCGTTGATCACCCGCGCGCCCAGCAGGTCGGCCACGTCGCGGGTGCGTGCGGCGTTCAGCTCGTCTTCCCAGGGGATGCAGCCGAGCAGGCGGAAGTCGTCGCTGCGCAGCAACGAGGAGTTCTCGCGGATCTGCGTGGCGAAGTCGGCCTCGCGCACCTTGTTGAGGATCACCCCGAGCACCTTCGGGTCGCGCGGCCCGCCGAACAGCTGGGCCTGGATCTCGATGCGGTCGGAGAGCTCGGTGATGGTTTCGTTTTCCGGGGCCGAGACCAGGATCACCTCGGCATCCAGGCTCTTGGCCAGGTGGAAGTTGACCCGTGCCGCGTAGCTGGCGTGGCGGGTGGGCACCATGCCTTCGACTATCACCACGTCCTTGCCTTCGGCGGCCTGCTGGTAGCGGCTGACGATCTCTTCCAGCAGCTCGTCGAGCTGGCCGTCGCCGAGCATGCGCTCGACCTGGGACAGCTCCAGCGCCTTGGGCGCGGTGAGGCCGTGGGTGCGGGCGATCAGTTCGCTGGAGCGCTCGGGGCCTCGGTCGCCCGGGTGGTGCTGGGCGATGGGCTTGTAGAAGCCGACCTTGAGGCCGGCCAGCTCCAGGGCGCGGACCAGGCCCAGGCTGATGGAGGTGAGGCCGACGCCGAAACCGGTGGGGGCGATGAAGAATGTATGCATGGAGCCGCCTTAGTTGAGCAGGGCGAGGGTGTCGAGGGCGATCTGCCGCTCCTCGTTGGTCGGGACCACGAGGATGCGTGTGTGACCGTATTTGTGGATCGGGCCGGCGATGCCGCGGATGCAGCGGGCATTGGCCTCCTTGTCGATGGCCAGGTCGAAGAGCTTCAGGTGCGCCACCGTCTTGCTGCGGATCAGCGGCGAGTTCTCGCCGATGCCGCCGGTGAAGATCAGGCCATCGAGCTGGGGCAGGGCGCAGCTCATGGCAGCCAGGCTCTTGGCCAGGCGGTAGCAGAACACCTCGATGGCTAGGGTGGCACCGGGGTGGCCCTGTTCGCGGGCCTGTTCCAGGGCGCGCATGTCGTTGGACAGGCCGGAGAGCCCCTTGAGGCCGCTCTCGCTGTTGAGCACACGGGTGATCTCTTCCAGGCTCCAGCCCAGGGTGCTGGCCAGGTGGCTGTGCAGGTTGGGGTCGATGTCGCCGCTGCGGGTGCCCATCGCCAGGCCTTCCAGGGGCGTCAGGCCCATGCTGGTGTCGCGGCTCTGGCTGTTGACGATGGCGCAGGTGGAGCAACCGTTGCCCAGGTGCGCCGAGAGCCAGCTGCTGTCGCCGATGGACAGCCCGGCGATCTCCGCAGCACGGTGGCTGACGTAGCGGTGGCTGGTGCCGTGGAAGCCGTAGCGGCGCACGCCGTGGTCGCGGTAGAGGTTTTCCGGTACGGCGTAACGGTAGGCGTGCTCGGGCAGGCTCTGGTGGAAGGAGGTGTCGAACACCGCCACCTGGGGCAACTGCGGGTAGACGCTCATGGCGGCTTCGATGCCCTGCAGCGCTGCCGGGTTGTGCAGCGGGGCGAGGGGGGCGATGGCGCGGATCGCCGCGATCACCTCGTTATCCAGGCGGCGCGCCGAGGTGAAGCGCTCGCCGCCGTGCACCACGCGGTGGCCGATGCCGTGCAACTTGCCGCCGGTGGCCGCTTGCACCAGGGGCAGCAACTGCGAGAGGGCGACGCGGTAATCGCCGTTGGGGATCATCAGGCTGTCCTTGTCGCCGCCGCGCTGCCAGCGCAGTTCGGCGTCGCGGCTGCCCAGGCGCTCGGCGATGCCGAACAGGGGGAACTGCGAATGGGCCTCGCTGACCAGGGCGAACTTGATCGACGAACTGCCACAGTTGATCACCAGAATGTTGCGTGAGGGCATCATTGCTCCTTGGTTGGTTCGGGGTCCGCGCCACGGGCGCACCAGCCGCAGGAAAAGGGCTGTCCACGCCGTGCTTCGCGTTGTGCCGGGTCCAGCACCCAGGCGCGCGACTGCCAGGGCGGCTGGTGGCGCAGGTGCTGGGTATGGCCGCAGGACAAGACTGCCACCCAATGGCCTTCGTCATCCTGGCGGAAGTCAAGTAAGCGTACGATCCGTCCGTCAGCCTTCGGGTCGCAATCGGCCGTCTTGGCAGTTAGACTTGCACGTTCTTCAATCTTCTCCAAAAGGTCTTGCACCATGCTGATTGCCGCCAACAAGGCTGTCTCCATCGACTATACGCTCACCAACGACGCCGGTGAGGTCATCGACAGCTCCGCTGGCGGCGCGCCGCTGGTGTACCTGCACGGTTCCGGCAACATCATCGTCGGCCTGGAAAAGGCCCTCGAAGGCAAGCAGGCCGGTGATGCGATCAAGGTCGCTATCGAACCGGAAGATGCCTACGGCGAATACAGCGCCGAACTGGTTGCCACCCTCAGCCGCGCCATGTTTGAAGGCGTCGATCAGCTGGAAGTGGGCATGCAGTTCCATGCGTCCGGCCCGGACGGCGGCATGCAGATCGTCACCATCCGCGACATCGATGGCGACGACGTGACCGTCGACGGCAACCACCCGCTGGCCGGCCAGCGCCTGAGCTTCGACGTGAAAGTGGTCAACGTGCGTGAAGCCAGCGCCGAAGAGATCGCCCACGGCCATATCCATGGCGAAGGCGGTCACCACCACTGATCGGCGGGCAGCCAGGCGACTTGCGGCAACGCTCGGTCGCCATCGGGCTGCTAAGCTCTGATCAACCGAAAAGGCGCCCACGGGCGCCTTTTTTGTCCCGCTGCGATGTTCCCTTGCGACGATCCAGGAGTTTGTCATGAGTGCATTCCACGACCTCAACCTGCGTGCCCTCGACGGTCAGGAGCTGCCTCTGGCGCCCTACAAGGGGCAGGTGGTTCTGGTGGTCAACGTCGCCTCCAAGTGCGGGCTGACACCGCAATACGCCGGGCTGGAAAAGCTCCACCAGCAGTACCGCGACAAGGGCTTCACCGTGCTCGGCCTGCCGTGCAACCAGTTCGCCGGCCAGGAGCCTGGCAGCGAAGACGAGATCCGCGAGTTCTGCAGCCTCAACTATGGCGTGAGCTTCCCCCTGGGCAGCAAGCTGGAGGTCAACGGCCCCGGCCGTCATCCGCTGTATCGCCTGCTGGCGGGCGAGGGCGCTGAGTTCCCGGGCGACATCACCTGGAACTTCGAGAAATTCCTCGTCGGCCAGGACGGCCGTGTGCTCGCCCGCTTCTCCCCGCGCACCGCCCCGGACGACCCGGCCCTGGTGCTGGCCATCGAGAAGGCGCTGGGCTGAGTCGCTCCTCCCCCTGATGGCGGGACCTGCGTAGGGTGGATGGCGCTTTTTCATCCACCAGGCGGTGCCACCGGGAATTCCTGTGGTGGCAGTCCTGCGGCCTGCTCGGCGACTGAAGTCGCCCCTACATGGGCCGTGGTGGGGATTGTAGGTCGGGTGCAACCCGACAACGCCGCACCCACCCTTCGCGGGTTTCACCCGCCCTACGGCCTGAAGTCGCCCCTACATGAATCGTGATTGGGCGGCGCATTCCGTGGGAGCGAATTCATTCGCGATGGAGCCCCAGTCACTCGCAGCCAGGTGCCGGCGACGGGTCTTTCGCGGCTGAAGCCGCTCCCACAGGGGGCTCGCAGCGGGGCCGAACATCGCTGCGTTGGGCCTCGCTGCGCTCGGCACCAACCTGTGGCGCCCACACCCGCCCTTACCTTCACGACAGGCCATTACCGCCGGGTAAGGCGCGCCTGCTTTCTGACCCAAAATCACCCTGATCAATAGTGCTGTGCCGAGCGAGACGACCGGTCATATGCTCGGCGCCATGAACAGCATCCGACTCGACAAGCGTGACCTGATCCTGGCCAAGGGCACCGGCGTGATGACCCGCGCGGGCTACCACGGTACCGGCGTGCAGGAGATCGTCCAGGCAGCGGGGATTCCCAAGGGGTCCTTCTACCACTACTTCGCCAGCAAGGAAGATTTCGCCCTGCAGGCGCTGGACTATCTCTACTCGCCGCGCCTGGAGCGCTACGCCCAGGCCCTGTCCGATCCGGCGAAGAGCCCGGCCCAGCGCATCCTCGACTACTACGGTGAGCTGGTCAGCCACTTCACCCGCCACGAGAAGCTGGAGTACCACTGCTTCATTGGCAGCCTGAGCTTCGAGATGGCCGAGCTGTCGCCCGCCATCGGTGCCCAGGTGGACGCCATCCTGCAGCGCTCCGCCGACACCCTCCAGGCCTGCCTGGAAGAGGCCCAGCGTGCCGGTGAGCTGCCGGCGGACGAAGACTGCGCCAACCTCGCCAGCTTCATCGCCAATGCCTGGCAGGGCGTGCTCACCCGCCTCAAGGTCGGTGCCGGCGCCCGGCCGCTGTTCGACTTCATGACCCGCCTGCAGCGCCTGCTGCGGGTGTGACCCCTAAAGCCCGTAAACGAGACGACCGGTCATGTGGCCGGATCAGGAGACCCCGATGACCGCTTCCGCAGACGCCCTGTTCGCCCCCTTCCGCCTCGGCGCCCTCGAGCTGCCGACCCGTGTGGTGATGGCGCCCATGACCCGCTCCTTCTCCCCGGGCGGCGTGCCCACCGAGCAGGTGGTCGAGTACTACCGCCGCCGCGCTGCCGCCGGCGTCGGCCTGATCGTCACCGAAGGCACCACCATCGGCCACCAGGCCGCCAACGGTTACCCCCATGTACCGCGCTTCTACGGCGAAGACGCCCTGGCCGGCTGGAAGACCGTGGTCGACGCCGTGCACGCCGAAGGTGGCAAGATCGTCCCGCAGCTGTGGCACGTGGGTAACGTCCGCCGCCTGGGCACCGAGCCGGACGCCAGCGTCCCCGGCTACGGCCCGAGCGAGAAGCTCAAGGACGGCCAGGTGGTGGTCCACGGCATGACCCAGCAGGACATCGACGAGGTCGTCGCCGCCTACGCCCAGGCCGCCCGTGACGCCAAGGCCATCGGCATGGACGGCGTCGAGCTGCACGGCGCCCACGGCTACCTGATCGACCAGTTCTTCTGGGAAGGCACCAACCAGCGCACCGACGGCTACGGCGGCGACCTGGCCCAGCGTTCGCGCTTCGCCATCGAAGTGGTCAAGGCCGTGCGCGAGGCCGTCGGCCCCGACTACCCGATCATCTTCCGCTTCTCCCAGTGGAAGCAGCAGGACTACACCGCCCGTCTGGTGCAGACCGCCGAAGAGCTGGGCGCCTTCCTCAAGCCGCTGTCCGATGCCGGCGTGGACATCTTCCACTGCTCCACCCGCCGCTTCTGGGAGCCGGAGTTCGAAGGCTCCGACCTCAACCTGGCCGGCTGGACCCGCAAGCTCACCGGCAAGCCCACCATCACCGTCGGCAGCGTCGGCCTGGATGGCGAGTTCCTGCAGTTCATGGTCAAGACCGACAAGGTCGCCCAGCCGGCCAACATCGAAGGCCTGCTGGAGCGCCTGAACAATGAGGAATTCGACCTGGTGGCCGTGGGCCGCGCCCTGCTGGTGGACCCGGACTGGGCGACCAAGGTCCGCGAAGGCCGCATGCAGGACATCCTGCCGTTCAGCCGCGACGCCCTGACCAGCCTGGTCTGAGCATTCGTCCCCCGGTGCGTCGGCCCTGTCGGCGCACCCATTTCCAGCCCCGTCTCGTGCGGGGCTTTTTTATGCCCTGGCGCCTGGGTGGCGAAGGAATGATCCGCGCGCCGGTGAAACCCTCAATCGGTTGGGCTGACTTGCGGGCGGGCAAGGCGCAAGGTCGCGAACATCACAACAAGCGCCGGTTCACCGGCCGAAGGAGTAGTCGTCATGCGCACTGGACTGGTAGTGGATGCCACTTGTGACCTGCCTCAGGAATTCCTCGCTGCCCACGGCATCCGTGTGCTGCCGATCCGTATCCACCTGGGGCGCGAGGCCCTGGTGGACCGCCGTGTACCCGAGGCCACCCGGCAGTTCTATGCCGAGCAACTGGCCAAGGTCGGCCCGGAGGACCACAGCGACGCGCTGTCGGTGGCGGAGATGCAGCAGTGGTTTCTCGAAGAGCTGGTGACCGCCTACGACCATGTCATCTGCCTGACCATCTCCAGCCTGCGCAGCCCGATCTTCGAGCACGCCACCCAGGCCTCCTTCAGCCTGCTCCAGCACTACCGCGAACGCCGCGCCGAGGCCGGCCTCAACAGCCCCTTCGCCATGCGCGTGGTGGATGGCCGCAGCATGTTCGCCGGCAGTGCGGTGCTCGCCGCCGAGGCGGCCCGGCTGGTCGCCGGTGGCGCCCACCCGAGCGCGGTACGGGCGCGGCTGGAGCAGCTGTCGGAGAGCGTCTGCACCTTCCTCATCGCCGATGACCTCGGCCACCTGCGCCGCCGTGGTTTCCAGAAGGGCGAGCGCGGCGGCCTGCTCGACCGCATGCGCGGCGCGGCTCTGGGGCTGGGCTCGCTGCTGGATGTGAAACCGGTGATCAGCGTGCAGCAGGGCGAAGACAAGCCAGTGTCCCTGGCGCCCAGCTTCGAGCGTGCGGCGGAGAAGCTGCTGGCCCACGCCACCGCCCAGGTGCTGGCGGGCGAGTTGCTGGCACCGCAGCTGTGCCTGAGCTACGCCGGGGACCTGTCGGTGGTGCGCGACCTGCCGGGCTTCGCCCAGCTGGAATCGGTGTGCGCCCAACGCGAGGTGAACCTGCAGGTGGCGATGCTCAGCCCCACCGGCGCCATCAACCTCGGCAAGGGCGCGCTGAGCCTGGCCTTCGCCGCGGCGGCAAGGCCCTTCGGCTGATCAGCGCTGCAGGCGGTCCAGCCCCGGCGCCACGCGGGGCTCGGGCAGCGCCTGGTGGACGTCGTGCAGGTGCTGCTCGAACTGCTGGATGATCGCCTCCCAGCCCTGGCGGCCCGCATGCTGGCGCGCGTTCAAACGCACCCGGCGCAGGGTCTCGCTGTCTTCCAGCAGCCAGCAGGCGGCATCGCTGAAGGTCACCGGTACGTCCGGCATCGCCAGGGCGCCGTTGTGCCCGTGGCGGATGTGCTGCGCCGCTGCGGCCTGGTCGAAGGCCACCACACCGAGCCCGGAGGCGAGGGCTTCGAGCACCACGTTGCCGAAGGTTTCGGAGAGGCTGGGGAACAGGAACAGGTCGCTGGAGGCGTAGTGCTTCGCCAGCTCCTCACCCCGTTGCAGTCCACAGAACAGCGCCTCGGGCAGTTCCGCCTGGAGCTGTGCGCGTTGCGGCCCGTCGCCCACCAGGATCAGCTTCATGGTCTTCTCTGGATGGGCTTGCTGCAGGGCGTGGAAGGTCGGGCCGAGCAGCCTGAGGTTCTTCTCCGGGGCCAGGCGGCCGACGTGCAGCACGGCGATATCGTTCGGCCCCAGGCCCCAGGATTCCCGCAGCGCCGCGCAGCGTCTGGCGGGGTTGAACAGCTGGCCATCGACCCCGCGGGAAAGCAGGGCCAGGCGCTCGAAGCCACGGCGCTGCAGCTCCTCGCGCTGGCTGGCGCTGGGCACCAGGGTCAGTTGCGAGGCGTTGTGGAACCAACGCAGGTAGTTGGTCATCAGGCGGGTCAGCAGGCCGACGCCGTAGTGCCCGGTGTACTGCTGGAAATTGGTGTGGAAGCCGCTGATCGCCGGGATGCCCAGGCGCCGCGCGGCACGCAGGGCGGAGAGGCCGAGCGGGCCTTCGGTGGCGATGTAGAGCACGTCCGGGCGCTTGCGCTTCCAGCGCGAGATCAGCTTGTGCAGGCTCGACTGGCCCCATTGCAGGCCGGGGTAGCCGGGCAGCGGCCAGCCGCGCACCAGCAGCAGTTCGTCGCTGCTCTTCACGCCCTGGTCGCAGGCCTGGCGCGGGCGCACCAGCTGCAGGCGGTGACCACGGGCGCGCAAGCCGTCGCACAGGCGTGCCAGGGTGTTGGCGACGCCGTTGATCTCCGGCAGGAAGGTTTCGCTGATCAGCGAGATGTTCAGGGGCAGCAGGCTCATGGATGCAGTGTCGAACAGCGCCATGTAGCCAGTGTGAAGTTTGCGTGACGACTGGGTGACAGCCCCGGCGCACGTGGCCGGGGCAGGGTGGTTCAGGCCTGCGGCAGCGCCTTCTCACCGCCTTCGCGCACCCAGAAAAGCGTGGCGCCGGCGACGGCGGCGGGCATCATCACGATGTTGACGAAGGGGATCAGCAGCGCCAGGTACACCGAGCCGCCGAAGCCCAGGCTCTGCCAGCGCTTCTCGCGCAGCCAGGCGAGCATCTCGTTCCAGCCCAGCTTGTGGTTGTCCGCCGGGTAGTCGATGTACTGCACCGCCATCATCCACACGCCGAAGAGGAACCACAGCGGCGTCGCCACCAGGTTCACCCCGGGGATGAAGCTGAGGATCAGCAGACCGATGGCACGGGGCAGGAAGTAGCCCAGCTTGCGCAGCTCGCGGCCGACGGTGCGCGGCACCATGGCGGTGAGTTCGGCCCAGCTGAAGGCGGGGAAATCGTCCTGGCCACGCACCACCACTTCCACCTTCTCGGCGAGGAAGCCGTTGAAGGGCGCGGCGATGATGTTGGCGATCATGGTGAAGCTGAAGAACACCATCAGCAGCACCAGCACCACGAACAGCGGCCAGATCAGGTATTCGAGAAAGCTTGCCCAGCTCGGCAGGCTGGGCATGAAGGCGTCGACCCAACCGCTGAACTGCTGCATGGCGAAGCCGATCAGGGCGATGAACAGCACCAGGTTGAGGGTCAGCGGCAGCAGCACGAACAGGCGCAGGCCGGGGCTGAGGATGAGTTTCAGGCCTTCGCCGAGGTATTGCGGGCCGGACAGGGCGGGGGCGGGCATCGAGGGCTCCAGAGGGTGGACATGGCGCGACCTTACCGGCTTTGCGTGACCGGTAAAAGCGCCTGGGTCGCGCTTCCCATCCTGCGATAGGACGGCCCTATGGTCGGGATAAGGAATACACATTTCCCGGCCCAGGGGGCGCTCGGTAGCCTTGCCAGCAATTTCGGGGCTCCGGCAGTCGCCAGGCCGGCCCCACCGGTTCCCGAGGTCGCTGCATTCCTGAAAGCCTTCCCCAAGTGCCCGCAGTGACCTCCTTTTACTTCACGAGGTGTCAGCCATGTCCGCCACGCGCCATTCCCGGGTCATCATCCTCGGCTCCGGCCCCGCCGGTTACAGCGCCGCCGTCTATGCCGCGCGGGCCAACCTCGAGCCGCTGCTGATCACCGGCATGCAGGCCGGCGGCCAGCTGACCACCACCACCGAAGTCGACAACTGGCCCGGCGACCCCCATGGCCTCACCGGCCCGGCGCTGATGCAGCGCATGCAGGAGCACGCCGAGCGTTTCGAGACCGAGATCGTCTTCGACCACATCAATGCCGTGGACCTGGCCGGCAAGCCCTTCACCCTGCGCGGTGACAGCGGCACCTACACCTGCGACGCGCTGATCATCGCCACCGGCGCCAGCGCCCGTTACCTGGGGCTGCCGTCGGAGGAACGCTTCATGGGCAAGGGCGTGTCCGCCTGCGCCACCTGCGACGGCTTCTTCTACCGCAACCGCGAAGTGGCGGTGGTGGGCGGCGGCAACACCGCCGTGGAAGAGGCGCTGTACCTGGCCAACATCGCCAGCAAGGTGACCCTGGTGCACCGCCGCGAGACCTTCCGCGCCGAGAAGATTCTCCAGGACAAGCTCAAGGCACGCATCGCCGAAGGCCGCATCGTGCTCAAGCTCAACGCCCAGGTGGGTGAAGTGCTGGGCGACGACATGGGCGTGACCGGCGTGCGCCTGCGCAACAACGACGGCAGCGCCGACGAGCTGAAGGTGGACGGCCTGTTCGTCGCCATCGGCCACACGCCCAACACTTCGCTGTTCGAGGGCCAGCTGACCCTGCGCGACGGCTACCTGGTGGTCAACGGCGGCCGTGACGGCAACGCCACCGCCACCAACATCCCCGGCGTGTTCGCCGCCGGCGACGTGGCCGACCACGTGTACCGCCAGGCCATCACCTCGGCCGGTGCCGGCTGCATGGCGGCGCTGGATGTGGAGCGCTACCTCTACGAGGTCTGAGGAATGTGGCTGTCCGGGTGTTGGGCCTCGCTGTGCTTGGCGCCAACCTACGGTTGCACGTCATCCTCGTGAACAAAAAAGCCCCGCTTCGGCGGGGCTTTTTCATGGCGGGGGATTCACACCAGTGTGCTGATGGGCAGTTCGTCCAGGGTCAGGGTGCGTGCGGCGAGACGCAGGAACTGGTCGCTGGCCTTGAGCACCAGGCCATTGCGGTCGAGGGCCAGCTCGGTGCTGTGGCGGCCCTGGGGTTCGCAGCGGTAGAGGGTCTGCTCCCCTTGCTGGCGCAGGCACTGGTAGCGCTGGCCACGGGCCTGCACGGCGAGGCTGGGCAGGTCGATGAAGGCGACCTGAAGCTCTTCGCTCTGCCCGCACTCGAGAGCGCTGCGCTGCAGGATCGGCGTGTGGGTGAAGGGGCTGGCGGAGAGCAGCACCTGCTGGCAGGCGTCGAGGTCGCCGCGCGGCTGGCCGTCCAGGCGCCACTGGCCACGGATGTCACGCTGCAGGCGCAGGCTGCTCTGGCCGTGGTTGTCGACCTTTATCCACAGGCTGCGGAAGCGCCAGCAGGGGTCGTAATCGAGCACGTAGGTGGCGGCGAAACTCTGCCCGCCGGCGCTCAGCATCAGGTGGCTGCTGGCGTGAATGCCGGCGCCATCGACATGCAGGCGCAGGTTTTCGATGCCGGGGTTGGTCCAGGGTTTCCACACGAGGGTCTGTTGCATCCATGCGACTCCGAAACTGCACGGGAAGGGGAAACGCACAACGGGCGTATATGCGTAGGACACCGTCCCTGGTGTTCCCGTTACGTCGCGCAGGATACGTTGTTCCCTTTGTGACGTATGTCAGCTTTTTCTGACAGATGAGCGGCGCGCATGGCGCCGTTCCGACCCGCCTCAGGCCTTGCGCTTGAGCGGTTCGCCGTCGAGGCGCACACCGGCCAGGCCGGTTTCCATCAGGGCGCGGATATTGCCGTGGTCGCTGCCTTCCGGGGTGGCGAGCACCGCGCGGTAATGCTCGCCGAAGGCCAGCAGCGCTTCGTCCAGGCCCAGGCCTTCGAGCAGGACCAGGCCGAGGGTCTTGCAGGAGCCCTCGTTCTGGCCGGCGGCGTTCTCCACCTTGCCGTTGACGAAGGCGGTGGGCTGGTAGTCGTAGCCCTCGGCGATGAAGGCCAGGGTGTCGGCGAAGGCATGCTGGCCGCTACGCAGGCGGGCGCGGAAATCGATCAGGGTCATTCTTTGTTCGCTTTGTTGAAGGCCGCTTGCTGCTCGGCACTGGCTTCTTTCTGGTACTTGGTTTTCCACTCGGCATAGGGCATGCCGTAGACCTCTTCGCGGGCCTGGTCCTGGGTGACCTCGACACCGAGGTCGTCGGCGGCGGCCTTGTACCACTTGGACAGGCAGTTGCGGCAGAAGCCGGCGAGGTTCATCAGGTCGATGTTCTGCACGTCCGGGCGGCTGCGCAGGTGCTGGACCAGTCGGCGGAAGGCGGCGGCTTCGAGTTCGAGGCGTTCTTGCTCGTTCATCGCAGGTTCTCCTGGGCTCGGGGTGGCGGGGCGCCGGGATGATATGAGCGGCTCCCGGCGGCGGCAATGCCCGGCGAGCGGCCGGGCATCACGGGTTCTGTCAGCGGTGGCCGGCGAGGGTGATGGACACCGACTCGGCGAAACGCAGGGCGTGGGGCTTGTCCACTTCCACTTCGGCGTAGCGCACGCTGGGGTTGGCCATGACCAGGTCGAGAATCTCCTGGGTCAGGCGCTCCAGCAGGGCGAAGCGGTTCTCTTCGACGTGGCGGATGATCGCCTTGGTGATGGTGCGGTAGTTCAGCGCGTGCTCGATGTCGTTGCCTTCCACGGCCTCCACGGCGGGGTAGAGGATGGTCAGGTTGATCAGCACGTCCTGCTTGTTGAGGATCTCTTCTTCCTTGATCCCGATGAAGGTGCGCAGGCGCAGGTCCTTGACGCGGATTCGCGCCATTCCGGGCTCCAGTCGCGGCATTGTTACTTGCTCCGTCCAATCAGTTGCAGGAATTCGTGGCGGGTGGTCGAGCTGTCGCGGAAGGCGCCGAGCATCACCGAGGTGAGCATCTGCGAATTCTGCTTCTCCACGCCACGCATCATCATGCACATGTGCTGGGCCTCGATGACCACGGCGACGCCGGCGGCGCCGGTCACGCTCTGGATCGCCTCGGCGATCTGCCGGGTGAGGTTCTCCTGGATCTGCAGGCGCCGCGCGAACATGTCGACGATGCGCGCCACCTTGGACAGCCCCAGCACCTTGCCGGTGGGAATGTACGCCACATGGGCCTTGCCGATGAAGGGCAGCAGGTGGTGCTCGCAGAGGGAATAGAGCTCGATGTCCCGCACGATGACCATCTCGTCGTTGTCGGACGCGAACAGCGCACCGTTGACGATCTCATCCAGCGATTGCTCGTAGCCGTGGCACAGGTAGCGCATGGCCTTGGCAGCGCGCTTGGGGGTGTCCAGCAGGCCTTCGCGCTGCGGGTCTTCGCCCAGGCCGAGAAGGATCTCCCGGTAATGGTGGGGCAGTTGTTCGCTCATCGATCGTGTCCTCGCGGCCGCCTCACTTGAGGTGGCGGCCACCGTTCAGTGTCAGGGTGGTGCCGGTGACGTAGGGGTTGTCCAGCAGGTAGCGCAGGCCCTGGTAGACCACCTCGGCGCCCGGCTCGATGCCCAGCGCGGATTTGGCCAGGGTCTTCTCGCGGTACGCCGCGTCGTCGTTGTCGTTGAACATCACCAGCGCCGGGGCGATGCCGTTGACCTTGATCGCCGGCGCCAGGCGCGCGGCGAAGGACAGGGTCAGGCTTTCCAGCCCGGCCTTGCTGGCGCAGTAGGCCATGTGGCGGGCGCTGCCCTTGCGGGTGACGTCGTCGCTGAAATGCACGATATCGGCCGGGCCCGGCCCCAGCAGTTCGGCGCAGTGCAGGTTGATCAGGTAGGGCGCGAGCATGTGCACGTTGATCATGCGGGCGAAGGCCTGGGTTTCGTCGCCCGGGGTCTCGGCGAGCCATTCCGAGGCGTTGTGCACGATGGCGCGCAGGCGCGGCGCCTTGGCCTTCAGCTCATCGATGAAGGCGAGGATGCCGGCTTCGCTGGAGAAGTCCGCCTGGATCGCCACGGCGCCACGCTCGCGCAACTGCGCCACCCCCTCACGCTCGCTGCGGTAGCTGAAGACCAGCGGGTGGCCGTCGTCCAGCAGGCGCAGGGCGCAATGCAGGCCGACGCGCTGGCCGGCGCCGGTGATCAGGATAGGTGCGTTGGAACCGACCATGGAGGTCTCGCGGCAGGGGAGGGGGAGCGCCCCGCTCGGGGGCTGGATCGGGCCACGTTACCCCAGCCCCCCTGGGCAAACAACCCTGCGCCGGACGTGGGTTTCCGGGTGGAAACCCCGAGGCGCGCAGGGTGCTTCAGCGGGTGTGGGCGGTGTGCTCGGCGCGTTCCACCCGCGACGGGCTGGCGTGCAGCCAGGGGGCGAGCAGGCGGGTGGACAGGGGGATGAACCAGTAGGTCATCAGCGGCGTCAGCGCCAGGGTGCTGAGCAGGATGCGCAGGGTCAGCGGCAGGTCCGCCAGCCAGGGGCCGAAGCACAGGTTGAAGGCCAGCGACACCGGGAAGAACGCCAGCCAGATGGCCACGCTCTGTTTCCAGCGCGGCGGGCGCTTGTCGGCGCTGCCGAACCAGGCGTCGAGGCCCAGGGCGCGGTGCTCCTGGGGCTGCTCGAAGAGGCCGGCGCCACGGGCCAGCCAGGCGCGGCGGGAGGCGGAGTCTTCCCAGGCGGCCATGGTCGGCTCGTCCGCAAAGCGGAAGATCATCTGGAATTCGTCGTCATCGGGCGGCGGGGCCAGTACGCCGGAACCGAGGTAGCCGGGGAAGTCGGCGGCCAGCAGCTCGCCTTCGCGCAGCCAGGACATGAACTCGGTGTAGCGCTCGCGGGGCACGCGGCGCGCCACCATGAGGGTGACGGGATCGGCAGACATCGTGTATCTCCACTAGCCGGGGCGCCCGGCCGGGTAGGCGGGGCGCGAAACGCAGCCCGGGGTGTTGGGCTGCGTATTTACAGAGGCAAGGATTATTCCGGTTTCGCGGAAAAGTGCCAGAGCCGCATGTGATCGCGGCGTGCAGGCAGACGGCCGGTCGCCTGCCGGCGGGTTCCGATGCCGAGCCGCACCGGGGTGGTGCAAGGCGCCCAACGAGCGTGCAGTCGAGCGCTCCCGCCAGGCTGGGTTAGACTTTGCTCCATCGTCCATCTTCGACAGTCCACCATGACCGAAACCGCCGTCGCCTCCCAGGCCGTCATCGCCATGCAGCAGGAAGAGTTGTTCCCGATCCGCGAGGTTTCCCGGCTCACCGGCGTCAACCCGGTGACCCTGCGTGCCTGGGAACGACGCTATGGCCTGATCCAGCCGACCCGCACCGACAGCGGCCATCGCCTCTATTCCTTCGCCGACATCGAGGCGGTGCGCAGCATCCTCGCCTGGATCGATCGCGGCGTGGCGGTTAGCAAGGTGGGCAAGATCCTCGCCCGCAGCGCCCAGGCCAAGGCCCCCGTGGCACCGGCCTACCAGGGCGTGGCGACGACGGAGTGGGTCGAGCTGCAGGTGCAGTTGCGCCGGGCCCTGGCGGCCTTCGACGAAGACGCCATGGAGCGCCTCTACGGCCAGGTGTTCTCCACCTACCCGTTGCCGGTGGTGTTCCAGGATGTGCTGATGCCGGTGTGGCGCGACCTGCTGCTGCGCCACGACGAGTACGGCGTCGCCAGTGAATGGGCCTTCCTCGATTCCTTCATGCGGGCGCGGGCATTGCAGCGCCTGCAACTGGCGCGCAATCGCGCGGACGACCGCGTGCTGCTGGCGCCCATCCCCGGCGAATGCCGTGAGCTGGAACTGCTGGTGGCGGGCTTGCTGATGGGCAGCGAGCAGGTGGCGGTCAGCGTGCTGGGCCATGGCCAGCCGTTGCAGGAGCTGGCGCTGGTCTGCGAGAAGATGCGGCCCCAGGCGCTGGTGCTGTTCTCCAACCACCCGCCGCAGGACGACGCCGCCACCCGCCTGTCGCGCCTCGCCCTGACCCTGGACTGCCCCCTGGCCCTGGCCGGCGAAGCGGCGGACCTGCTGGTCGACAGCCTCGACGGCTCGGCGGTGGCCTGCCTGGGCAGCGACGGCCGCTCGATGCAGCGCCGCCTGGCGCAGTTCCTCGCGGGGCACCTGGATACTTGACACGGCCGATGCCCGGGGATTTTTGTACCTTTACCTGTACAAATCGATTTTCTGTACAAGACTCAAGGTGACTCTTCCAACTGCGCAACCGGCCGCCAGCGCGTCCCCACACTGTCCCTATTCGGCCGCCGGTCTTTTATTCCTGCAAAACGCCCCGCCTTCGAGCGGGGCGTTTCGTTTCAGTGGTGGCGGGTTCCTTCAGCCCTTGGCTGCCAGCTCCGCCTTCAGTGCCGCCACTTCCGCCTCCAGTTCGCGCACCCGCTGGCGGGCCTCGACTTCGACGGTGACGTTCTTCTGGATGCCGATGAAATAGGTCAGCTGGTCACCCTCGTTGAACACCGGGGTGATGGACAGCTCGTTCCAGAAGGGGCTGCCGTCCTTGCGGTAGTTGCGCAGGATCTGCCGGCACGGCTCGCCCTTGCGGATCGCCTGGCGGATGGCGGCGAGGCCGATCTGGTCGCGGTCGTCGCCCTGCAGGAAGCGGCAGTCCTGGTAGAGGATGTCGTCGCGGGCATAGCCGGTGAGTTGCTCGAAGGCGCGGTTGGCGTAGATGAGGATGTTGTCCTCGCCCTCCTGCTCGGCGACGACGATGCCGTCGTTGGACGCGTCGATCACCAGTTGCAGCAGCTTGGCGTTGATCATGGAAGGGCTCTCGGTTCGGTGGCTCGGAGATTCTAAGACATCGGCCCGGGCTTTCCACTTGCGGCATAATGCGCGCCGTTTGCCAACGTTTCAGGAGTTGTCATGAAAGTCGCCATTCTCTCCGGGTCGGTGTACGGCACCGCCGAAGAAGTCGCTCGCCATGCCGAGCGCCTGCTCAAGGCCGCCGGTTTCGAGGCCTGGCACAAGGCCCACATGGGGCTCGACGAGCTCAAGGCCTTCGCCCCGGACGCCTTCCTCACCGTGACCTCGACCACCGGTATGGGCGAGCTGCCGGACAACCTGCTGCCGCTGTACCACAGCATCCGCGACCAGCTTCCCGACTGGCGCGGCCGCCCCGGTGCCGTGCTGGCCCTGGGCGACTCCAGCTACGACGTGTTCTGCGGCGGCGGCGAGCAGGTGCGCGAGCTCTATGCCGAGCTGGGCATCCGCGAAGTGGTAGAGATGCTGCGGGTGGATTCCAGCGAAACCGTCACCCCGGAAGTCGACGCCGAGCCTTGGATCGCCGAGCTCATCCAGGCCCTGCGCAGCGCCTGACCTTCCCCGACACGCGGCCCGGTCAGCTCCGGGCCAGCGGTCCCTTCTCCCGCAGCAGCGCCAGCCAGGCCTGCGCCGCATTCGACAGATAACCCCCGCGTCGCCAGACGAAGGCGATGTCCCAGCGCAGGTCCGGTTCGCGCAACGGCAGCCGGACGATGCCCGGCCGCTCCAGGTGCCGGGCGACGATGCGCGGCAGCAGCACCACGCCCTGGCCGGCCGCCACCAGCGCCGCGAGGAAATCCGCCTGGCCACTGCGCCCGGCTTCCCGTGGGGTGAAGCCGGCCTGCTTGCACGCCTGCAGCAGGCGGTCGTTGAGGGTGAAGCTCTGCTGGTAGAGGAGGAAGGCCGAGTCGGCGAGCTGGGCCAGGGCCAGGCTCGGCTGGTCGTGCAGCGGGTGATCGGCCGGCAGCAGCACATCCAGCGGTTCGTTGCAGAACGGCTGGTGATCGAAGGCCGGGTCGCTGGGAGTCAGGCCGCCGCTGAGTTCCAGCTCGCCCTGGAGGATCGCCTGCTCCAGCAATTTGCTGCCGCCCTCGGCCAGGTGCACGTTGATGTTCGGGTAGCGCCGGCGGTACTCGCTGAACAGCTCGGCGAAGAGCACTTCGCCCCCCAGCAACGGCAGACCCAGGCGCAGCTCGCCGCGCTGCAGCTGGCTGAGGTCGTGCAGCTCGCTCTGCAGGTCCTGGCGCAGGCGCAGCATCTCCTCGGCGCGGCGCAGTACCAGGGCGCCGGCCTCGGTGAGGCGCAGGTTCGGGCCGTTGCGCTCCAGCAATTGCACGTCGAGGCGCTGTTCGAGCTGGGCCACCTGCTTGCTGATGGTCGACTGGGTGGCGTGCAGGGCGCGCCCGGCCTGGGTGAAGCCGCCCTGGCGGACGACCTCGACAAAGCTGCGGAGCTGGTTGAATTCCATGGCTGTATTCCAATATCGAATGGCTGCAAGTCGAACAATTCGCTTTTGGGATGATAGGCGCGGTTCTAAGCTGGTGACCAGTTCCGGAGTCACCCGCCATGCCCCGTCTCATGCACCTTTCCCGTCTTTGCCTGCAACTCGCCGTGCTTATCGGCCTGTACCTGCTCGGCTGCCAGATCGCCGCCTGGCTGGCCTGGCCGATTCCCGGCGGGGTGATCGGCCTCGGCCTGCTGCTCGCCGCCTTCGCCAGCGGCCGGGTGCAGCCGGGCGCGCTGCAACTGGGGGCCGGCCTGCTGATGGCGGAGATGCTGCTGTTCTTCATTCCCGCGCTGATGAGCCTGCTGGACTACGGCGCCCTGTTGCGCAGCGAGGGCTGGCGCATCCTCCTGGTGATCGGCGCCAGCACCCTGCTGGTGATGCTCGCCACCGCGCTGACCGTCGAGTTCGTCTGCCGCTGGAGCGATGGCCGTGAACATTGAACCCATGTCCTGGTTCTGGCTGGCGCTGACCCTGGGCGGCTACCTGCTCAGCCGCTGGCTGTACCGGCGCAGCGGGCGTTACCTGCTGTCGCCGCTGATCCTGGTGCCGGCGCTGCTGCTGGCCGTGGCGGTGCCGCTGCACACCGGCTACGCCGAATACTCCGGCGCCACCCACTGGCTGATGCTGTTGCTCGGCCCGGCCACCGTGGCCTTCGCCGTGCCCATCTGGCAGCAGCGCGCCTTGCTGGCGCGGCACTGGCCGGCGCTGTCGCTGGGCATGCTCATGGGCAGCACCGTGGCCATCGCCAGTTCCTGGTGGCTGGCCCACGCGCTGTCCCTGGAAGCTTCGGTGAGCCTGTCGCTGGTGCCGCGCTCGATCACCACGCCCTTCGCCATGCCGTTGGCCCAGGGGCTGGGTGGCGTGCCGGAGCTCACGGCGGTGTTCGTGATGATCACCGGCGTCTTCGGCGCCCTGGCCGGCAGCCTGCTGATCCGCTGGCTGCCCCTGCGCAGCACCCTGGCGCGGGGCGCGCTGTTCGGCGTCGGCGCCCATGGCGCCGGGGTCAGCCGGGCCCAGGAAGTGGGGCGCGAGGAAGGCACCGTGGCCGGCCTGGTGATGGTGCTGATGGGCCTGCTCAACCTCTTCGCCGCGCCCCTGGTGGCCGTCCTGTTGTGACTCCTGCGGTCATTCGGATGGCTGCCAAGGCGACTATCGGATCGCCACGCCCTCGCTAGACTCCTGGGTCATCGCACACAACAAGAACCGAGGTGATTACCGTGACCGCTGCCCAATCCCTGCACCCGAACTCCGTCAAGAGCCAGGTTTCCGCCGCCGAGTGGCAGACCCGCGTCGACCTCGCCGCCTGCTACCGGCTCATCGCCCTGTACGGCTGGGACGACCTGATCTTCACCCACATCTCCGCCAAGGTGCCCGGCACCGAAGACTTCCTCATCAACCCCTACGGGCTGATGTTCCACGAGATCACCGCCTCCAGCCTGGTGAAGGTGGACCACTCCGGCAAGAAGCTGATGGACAGCCCCTACGACATCAACCCGGCCGGCTACACCATCCACAGCGCCGTGCATGAGGTGCGTCACGACGCCAACTGCGTGCTGCACATCCACACTGCCGCCGGCATCGCCGTCTCGGCACAGAAGCAGGGCCTGCTGCCGTTGTCCCAGCAGTCGTTGTTCGTGCTCGCGAGCCTGGCCTACCACCAGTACGAAGGCGTGGCGCTGAACCACGAGGAAAAGGCCCGCCTGCAGGCCGACCTGGGCAACGCCAACTTCCTGATCCTGCCCAACCACGGCCTGCTCACCGCCTTCGGCAGCATCGCCGACGCCTTCCTCGGCATGTTCACCCTGCAGCGCGCCTGCGAGATCCAGGTGATGGCCCAGAGCGGCGGTGCCGAACTCATCCACATCCCGCAGCAGATCCTCGACGGCGCCCGGGCGATGATCGCCGGCGTGATGAAGACCTCCCAGGGCATGGGCGGCTCGCTGCCTTGGCCGGCGCTGCTGCGCAAGCTCGACCTGCAGAACCCGGGATACGCCGACTGATGGCCCTGGCGGGCATTCCCCTGGGCGACTGGCGCGCCCAGGGCCGCGACCTGCTGTTCCATCGCCACCGCATCCGCTACTGGGAAGCCGGGCAGGGCGAGCCGCTGCTGCTGATCCACGGCTTCCCCACGGCCTCCTGGGACTGGCACTACATCTGGAGCCCGCTGGCCGAGCGCTACCGGGTGATCGCCTGCGACATGCTTGGTTTCGGCGACTCCGACAAGCCCCGTGGCCATGACTACCGGCTGCTGGAACAGGCCGACCTGCAATTGGCGCTGCTGCGTCACCTGGGCATCGTGGGCCCGGTGCACCTGCTGGCCCACGACTACGGCGACAGCGTCGCCCAGGAGCTGGTGGCGCGGCACCACGAAGGGCGTTGTGCCCTGGGCAGCTGCGTGTTCCTCAATGGCGGGTTGTTCCCCGAGACGCACCGCCCGGTGCTGGTGCAGAAGCTGTTGCTCAGCCCGCTGGGGCCGCTGATCGGCCGGGGCTTTTCCCGCGCCAAGCTGGGGGCGAACTTCGGCAAGGTGTTCGGCCCCGCGACCCAGCCCAGCGAGGCGGAGCTGGACGACTTCTGGAGCCTGATCGCCCAGCAGCAAGGGCCGCGCGTGATGCACCGGTTGATCCGCTACATCCCCGAACGCCGCGAGCAGCGCGACCGCTGGGTGGCCGCCATGCAGAAGGGTGGGCTGCCGCTGCGGGTGATCGACGGCGCGGTGGACCCGATCTCCGGGGCGCATATGGTGGCGCGCTACCGCGAGCTGATCCCGCAACCGGACACGGTGCTGCTGGACGGCATCGGCCATTACCCGCAAACCGAGGCGCCCGACGCGGTGCTGGAGCATTACCTGGCCTTCCGCCAGGCCCTGGAGGCACGTTCGTGAACCGCCGGCAGTTGCTGAAATTCACCGCTGTTGCCGGTGTGGCCGGTGCCGGGGCGGGCTTCTGGGCGCTGCCCCGTGGCCCGAGGCCCGGTACCACGGACCTCGCCGACGCCCAGCGGGTATTGGCGGGCCTGGTCGACAAGGCCCTGGTGAGCATCCGTGGCTGGAGCCCGGCCGAAGTGTTCAACCACTGCGCCCAGAGCATCGAGTACTCCATGAGCGGTTACCCCGAGCTCAAGCCGGCCTGGTTCCGTGGCAGCGTCGGGCCTGTGGCCTTTGGCCTGTTCACGGCGCGCGGGGCCATGCGTCACCCGCTGGACGAAGCCATCCCCGGTGCCCGGCCCCTGGACGTGCCTGCGTCCCAGGCCGAAGCGCTGGACCGCCTGCAACTGGCCTTCGCCGACTTCGCCGCCTACCAGGGCGAGCTCAAGGCGCATTTCGCCTACGGCGCGCTGAGCCACGAGGACTACGCCCGGGCCCATGTCATGCACCTGTACGACCACCTGAGCCTGATCCGCCCGGCCTAGGGCCACGCCCAGTATCCGAGCCATCCGTCAGCGCCTGTCGACCCGCCCCGGCAGCCGCTGACGGGGCGGGGCCTTAGCATCGCGACTCCACTCAATGACGCAGCGCCGGGCCCGCCCTGGCGCCTGGAGATCGTGATGTTTTACAAGCTGCTGGTGTTCCTCCACCCCTTCATCAACGGTCCGGGGCGGCCCCTGGCGCTGCTTCTGCTGCTTGGCAGCATCGGCCTGGTGCTCTATGGCTGCTATGTCGAAAGCAGCCCGCGTATCTGGTGGTCGGCGGCCGGTTCCTTCTTCGCCTGCCTGGCGCTGACGCTGCTTTGCACCTTTCATAACTGGTGGCTGTTCAAGTTTCGGCCCCGGGGTCGCATTTTCATGCCCTTCGAATAGCGGCGCGGGTCGCTGGGCGGGGCGGTTTCAAGCGGCCCGCTATCCCCTGGCGTTATCGGCCACCATTCATGCCCGCCGCCTTTCCTTGTGGGGCGGGGCCGGGCTGCAGGAAACTCGGCCGATACCAAAAACTGCCCTGGAGTCCATTGCATGAGCGAGTCGATCCGTTTCGAAGACAAAGTGGTCATAGTCACCGGCGCCGGTGGCGGCCTGGGTCGCGCCCATGCGCTGTTGTTCGCCAAACACGGCGCCAAGGTGGTGGTGAACGACCTGGGCGGCAGCACCCACGGTGAAGGCGCCAACGCTTCGGCCGCCGACCGTGTGGTGGCGGAGATCCGCGAAGCCGGCGGCACTGCCGTGGCCAACCATGATTCGGTCACCGACGGCGACAAGATCGTGCAGACCGCCCTCGACACCTTCGGCCGCATCGACGTGGTGGTGAACAACGCTGGCATCCTGCGCGACAAGACCTTCCACAAGATGGAAGACGCCGACTGGGAGCTGGTCTACAAGGTCCACGTCGAAGGCGCCTACAAGGTGACCCGCGCCGCCTGGCCGCACCTGCGCGAGCAGGGCTTCGGCCGGGTGATCTTCACCTCGTCCACCTCCGGCATCTACGGCAACTTCGGCCAGTCCAACTACGGCATGGCCAAGCTCGGCCTCTACGGCCTGACCCGCACCCTGGCCATCGAAGGCCGCAAGAACAACATCTTCGTCAACGCCATCGCCCCCACCGGCGGCACCCGCATGACCGAAGGCCTGATCCCGCCGCAGGTGTTCGAGCAGCTCAAGCCCGAGCTGGTCAGCCCGCTGGTGGTCTACCTCGGCAGCGAGCAGTGCCAGGAAACCTCCGGCCTGTTCGAAGTGGGCGGCGGCTGGATCGGCAAGGTGCGCTGGGAGCGCAGCCTGGGCGCCGGCTTCGACCCGCGCGAAGGCTTCAGCGTCGAAGACGTGGCCGCCAGCTGGAAGCAGATCTGCGACTTCGAAGGCGCCGCCCACCCGGCGGACAACGTCGAAGCGCTGAAGGAAATGATGGCCAACCTGCAGAAATACGTGGGCTGATCCCGCCAGACTCCTTGGGAGTTCCGCCAGTGGGCTGAACATCTCCCCGGGGACGCACTATGTTGAAGGCCGGCACTCTTGCCGGCCTTTTTCATGCCCGCGTTTCAACCCGAGGAGTCCCGATGAGCATCCGAGTCGAGAAGAACGGCCCCGTCACCACCCTGATCATCGACCGTCCCCAGGTGCGCAATGCCGTCGACCGGCCCACCGCCGAGGCGCTGGCCGATGCCCTGCGCGCCTTCGAGGCCGATGACGCGGCGCGTGTGGCGGTGCTCACCGGCGCGGGCGGCACCTTCTGTGCGGGGGCGGACCTGGCGGCGGTGGCCGAGGATGGCGCGCGGCGCAACCGCCTGGAGGTGGATGGCGACGGGCCCATGGGGCCGAGCCGCATGCAGCTTTCCAAGCCGTTGATCGCCGCCATCGAAGGCTATGCCGTGGCCGGCGGCCTGGAGCTGGCGCTGCTGGCGGACATGCGGGTGATGGCCGAGGACGCCGTGTGCGGGGTGTTCTGCCGGCGTTTCGGCGTGCCGCTGATCGACGGCGGCACCGTGCGCCTGCCGCGCATCGTCGGCCAGGGGCGGGCGTTGGACCTGATCCTCACCGGCCGCCCGGTGCAAGCTGAGGAAGCCTTGGCCATGGGTTTGGCCAACCGCGTGGTGCCATCCGGTACGGCACGCGAGGCAGCGGAGCGGCTGGCCCTGGAGATCGCCGCCTTCCCGCAACGCTGCATGCTCGCCGACCGTGCCAGTGCCTATGCCCAGTGGCAGCTGCCGTTCGAGGTGGCCATCGCCAATGAATTCGAAGGCGGGCTCGAGGTTATCCACAGCGGCGAAACCCGCACCGGCGCCCAGGCCTTCAGCGGCGGCAAGGGGCGTCACGGGCAGTTTTCCTGACGACGGCCATGGGCGCGAACCCATCCGACGAACCCCGTCCGTGGGAGCGAATTCATTCGCGAATGGACAGGCTCGGTGCGTCGGGTTGCACCCGACCTACGGCGTATGGCACGGCTCCTGCGCTCTACCCTGTAGGGGCGAATTCATTGGCTCTGTTTGCAGTAAGTGCTGCTAGAGAATTTGGGCCCAGTTGATTGCTGAGTTCTGGTGACGCTTCTGGTTTCGCCCCCCCGGGCGAGTCTCTTTTGGCAGTCGCCCCAAAAGAAACCAAAAGGGCTTGCCCCTGCATACGGGTCTGGCTTCGCCAGACTTCCCTCGCTCCATCATCGTTCCAGGGGCACGCCGCGAAGGGCCATCCCTGGCCCATCGCGGCTCTCGCGACATCCATGTCGCTCAACCCCCTACACGACGATTCGCTCGGCCTTCTGAAAGGGGCGTTTGGCGGCTGCTCCAACGTTCTCCGCCCAACGAATGACCACGTGGTGCGCACGGGCTTTCGTAGGATGGGTAGAGCGGAGCGAAACCCATGCGGTGGAAGTGGCAGAGGTCTATAAATTCCCGGAAAGCACCGTGCTTGAGCGCTTGCTTTAAGCCCACAACACTTAACGCAGACATAGCGAATTCATTCGCCCAGGAGCGCTCAGCGCTCCCAGGCTGCACCGCCAGAATCAGCGGCTGATGATCACGTAGGTCTTGCGCAGGGTTTCCTTCACATCCCAGATGCCCAGGCTGTTGGCGGGCAGCAGCAGGGCGTCGCCGGCTTTGATCTCGATGGGCTCGCCGCCGTCCGGGGTGAAGGTGCAGCTGCCGTGGGTGAAGTGGCAGAACTCCTGCTCGACGATCTGCCGGCGGAACTTGCCGGGGCTGCATTCCCAGACGCCGGTTTCCACGCCGTCGGTGCGCTCCACCGAGTGCACGCGGGTGTGCGGCACGGGCTCGCCCACCGGGACGGGCACCGGGGCCGGTTCGGAGAGCGGCAGTTCGTGGGTGTTCTTCAGCAGGGTGGCTTTCATGCAAGGGCTTCCAGTCGCGTTGTCGTTTGGGGGCAGGTGAGCGGGCATCGCCCGGCTCAGCGCATCAGGCTTTCCATGAACCCGGCCAGGCGGCTGGCCAGGGCGCGGCGCCAGGGGGCGCTGTGGGGGTTGGCCAGCACCCGGTCCTCGTGGACGAAGCTGCGGATGATGGCGTTGTAGCCGAGCCAGCGGCAGGGCTCCGGCTCCCAGGCGGAGAGCCGGTTCAGCGGCCCGTCGCCCAGCACCCAGGGCTGGCGGGTGAGCAGGGTTTCGCGGCCGAGGATCAGGTCGGCCAGGGTGCGGCCGCCGAGGTTGGTGGCGCCCACGCCCTCGCCGCCGTAGCCGCCGGAGAGGGCGATACCGCTGGCGCGGTCCACCAGCATGTGCGGCTGGAAGCGCCGCGCCATACCCAGGTTGCCGCCCCAGCTGTGGGTCAGGCGCACGTTGCGCAGCATCGGGAACAGCTCGCCGAACAGGTAGCGGCGCAGGGCGATCTCGTCGTCGTCGAGCTGGAAGTTCTCCCGCAGCTTGCCGCCGAAGCGGTAGCCGCCCCGGGCGCCGAACACCAGGCGGTTGTCGGTGGTGCGCTGGCCATAGGTGACCTGGCGGCTGTTCTCGCTGAAGGCCTGGCCCTGTTCCAGGCCGATCTCGGCCCAGGTGGCTTCCGGCAGCGGCTCGCTGGCCACCAGCAGGCTTTGCACCGGTAACTGGTAGCGGCCGAGCGGGGGCAGGGCGGCGGCGTAGCCTTCGATGGCGGGCACCACCCAGTGGGCTTTCACTTCGCCTTGCAGGGTGGTGATGCGGCCGGGCTGCCAATCGGTGACGCGGCTCTGTTCGAACAGTTGCACGCCCATGCGCTCGACGGCGCGGGCCAGGCCGCGCACCAGGCGCGCCGGCTGGATGGTGGCGCAGTGCGGCGTGAAGATTCCGCCCAGGGCGCCGGTCACGCGGATCTGCCGGCCCAGCTCCGGCGGGGTCAGCCAGCGGTAGTCGTCCTCGCCCAGGCCCTCGGCGTGCAGGTCGCGCAGTTGCTGGCGCAGGCGCACTTCCTGCTCGGGGTAGCGGGCCGCGCAATAGAGCACGCCGCCCTTGCGGTAGTCGCAGTCGATGCCTTCGCGTTGCAGCACCTCGGCCACTTCGTCGGGAATGCCGTGGAGCAGCTCCAGGGAAGCGCGGCGCTCGTCACGGGAGAGCTTCGCCAGGGCGCGGTCTTCGCCCAGCAGGTTGCCCATCAGCCAGCCGCCGTTGCGCCCGCTGGCGCCGAAGCCGGCGATCTCGGCTTCGAGGATGGCGATGCGCAGCTCGGGCGACTGGCGCTTGAGGTAGTAGGCGGTCCACAGGCCGGTGTAGCCGGCGCCGATGATGGCGACATCCACCTCCAGGCTGCCGCCCAGGGCGGGGCGCGGGGTGAGCGGCTCGTCGAGCTGGTCCATCCACAGGCTGATCGATTGCCAGGCCGGCATAGCGGGGCTCCCAGTTGGAAAGGTTCGGATGGCGGCAAGACTAGAAGCTGGCGCGGGCGCTGTCGTGTGTGCGTGCACGCCGGGACTCGGCGTGCCGCTCAGAGAGAGGCTTTTAGCTGCTTCAAGTAAGCCTTCGGCGACAATCCCGTGTGCTGGCGGAAGCAGCGATAGAAGGCCGAGAGGGAATTGAAGCCGGCGGCGAAGGCGAGTTCGTCGATGCGCGGCGAGGCCGGTCCCTGCTCCAGTTGCGCCAGCAGGTGGTCCAGGCGGGCCTGGTTGACGTACTGGTAGAAGCTCTGACCGAGCATCTGGTTGAGCAGGTAGGAAATCTGGTTACGGGTGTAACCGGTGGCGGCGGCGACCTGGTGCAGGTCCAACGCCGGGTCGAGGTAGGGCTGGCTGTGCTGGAAGTAGTCCTCCAGGTCCCGCGCCAGCAGGCTCAGCTGCCGGGCCGAAAGTCCCAGGCGGCTGGCGGCGGGGCGTTGCAGGCGGTCGCCGGCCTCGCGCTTGTCCTGGATCAGCAGGGCGTATTCGTTGATGCGCCAGATCAGGCCGTCACGGACGGTAATGGCCTCGCTGGTACGAAAGGTACCGCTGTGGCCCAGGCGCAGGCTGTACTGGATGAAGGCGGTATCGCCGTCCACGCGGATGCGGTCGCTGTGCTCCAGGTACTCGTCCGGCCCGCTGGGCATTGTGGCGCGCACGTAGTCGCCGAGCTCCGCACGGTGCAGGCAGCGGTTCTGGAAGTAGTCGTTGTATTCCACGTCCGGGTGGTAGAGCGCCAGCACCGCGTCGATGTCGCGGGCCTTCCAGCTCAAGTGGTAACGCATCACCACTTCGCGGGTGGCGGCGGTGTCGTGGTCGGGCTCGGTCATGGTCGTTCGATAGTCGGCAAGTGGCTCAGGATGCCAAAGCCGTGGCCCTGAGGGTAGGGGGAGGCGAAGGTTCCATCCATGCTCTCGATGGTGCGCCATAGCGCTGCCGGATAATGGCCCGGCAAGGAGTGTTCCAGAGCATGGATTCACTCTTTCGAGCTACAGGATGAATCCCTCCTTGGTGCGCTTATCGCCTGTGCGGGTGACTGGTTAGGGTGTGCTCCTCCTTCACCAACCAGGAAAGCCGCATGACAAAAACAACAATGCGCGCAGTTTTCCGGCCGCACGCGCTGGCCGCCGCCGTAGCCTTGGGATTTGCCACCCAGGCCCACGCCGTCAACTTCAACATCGGCGAGATCGAAGGGCAGTTCGACTCCTCGCTGTCGGTGGGTGCCAGCTGGTCCATGCGCGGCGCCGATCCGGATCTGGTCAGCACCGTGAACGGCGGCAAGGGCCAGTCGTCCACCGGTGACGATGGCCGCCTCAACTTCAAGAAGGGCGAAACCTTCTCGAAGATCTTCAAGGGCATCCACGACCTCGAACTCAAGTACGGCGACACCGGCGTGTTCGTTCGTGGCAAATACTGGTACGACTTCGAACTGAAGGACGAGAACCGCCAGTTCAAAGACATCAGCGACCACAACCGCAAGGAGGGCTCCAAGTCCTCCGGCGCGCAGCTGCTGGACGCCTTCGTCTACCACAACTACAGCATCGCCGACCTGCCGGGTAACGTCCGCGTGGGCAAGCAGGTGGTGAGCTGGGGCGAAAGCACCTTCATCGGCAACAGCATCAACTCGATCAACCCGGTCGACGTCTCCGCCTTCCGCCGCCCTGGCGCGGAGATCAAGGAAGGTCTGATTCCGGTCAACATGTTCTACGTGTCCCAGACCCTGACCGACCAGCTCAGCGTCGAAGCCTTCTACCAGTTGGAATGGGACCAGACCGTCCTGGACAACTGCGGCACCTTCTTCGGTGGCGACGTGGCCTCCGACGGCTGCGAAACCGGCTACACCGTGGGCTCCCCGGCCATCGCGCCGCTGCAGCCTGTGGCGGCCGCCTTCGGCCAGGGCTTCGAGGTCACCTCCGAGGGTGTGATCCTGCCCCGTGGCGGCGACCGCGACGCCCGTGACAGCGGCCAGTTCGGCGCGGCCCTGCGTTGGCTGGGCGACGAAACCGAATACGCCGCCTACTTCATGAACTACCACAGCCGTACCCCGTTCGTGGGCACCAAGACGGCCAGCGCCGCGACCCTCGCCGCACTGCCCAGCATCATTTCCACTGCCAACGGCATCGTCGCTGGCTCCGGTGCCGGCCTGGCGCAGAGCACCATGCTCGGCAACGGCCAGTACTACCTGGAATACCCCGAGGACATCCAGCTCTACGGCCTGAGCTTCTCCACCACCCTGCCCACCGGCACGGCCTGGAGCGGCGAGATCAGCTACCGCCCGAACGCCCCGGTCCAGCTCAACACCAACGACGTGACCCTGGCCCTGGTCAACCCGATCGCCGGCGGCACCGCCTCGCCGATCGCCACTGCGCCGGGCGCCGACAACACCGGCTACAAGCGCAAGGAAATCACCCAGGTGCAGACCACCCTGACCCACTTCATCGACCAGGTACTGGGCGCCGAGCGCCTGACCCTGGTGGGCGAAGTCGGCGTGGTGCACGTCGGTGGCCTGGAGAACGCCAGCGAGCTGCGCTACGGCCGTGACTCCGTGTATGGCGCCTACGGCTTCGGCGGCGACACCCATGGCTTCGTCACCAGCACCTCCTGGGGCTACCGCACCCGCGCCATCCTCGACTACGCCAACGTCATCGCCGGCATCAACCTGAAGCCGAACGTGGCCTGGTCCCATGACGTCGACGGCTACGGCCCCAACGGTCTGTTCAACGAGGGTGCCAAGGCGCTCAGCATCGGTGTCGATGCCGACTACCAGAACACCTACACCGCCAGCCTCAGCTACACGGACTTCTTCGGTGGCAAGTACAACACCCTGGTCGACCGCGATTTCCTTGCCGTCAGCTTCGGCATGAACTTCTGAGTGAACAGAGAACATGACTATGCGTAAGACGATCCTGCACAGCACCGCCCTGGTTCTCAGCCTGCTCGCCGCCAACGTGATGGCTGCCGTGTCCGCTGACGAAGCCGCCAAGCTCGGTACCAGCCTCACCCCGCTGGGTGCGGAGAAGGCCGGCAACGCCGACGGCAGCATTCCCGAGTGGACCGGCGGCATAGGCAAGGACGCCGGCGCGGTGGACGCCAAGGGCTTCCTCGCCGACCCCTTCGCCAGCGAGAAACCGCTGTTCACCATCACCGCGGCCAACGTCGACCAGTACAAGGACAAGCTGTCCGACGGCCAGGTGGCGATGTTCAAGCGCTACCCCGAGACCTACAAGATCCCGGTGTACCCGACCCACCGCACCGTCGCCGTGCCCGCCGCGGTCAACGAGGCGGCGAAGAAAAGCGCCGTCACCGTACAGCCGATCAACGACGGCAATGGCCTGGCCAACTTCGCCGACAGCCGCTACTACGCCTTCCCGATTCCGAAGAACGGCGTGGAAGTGATCTGGAACCACATCACCCGCTACCGTGGCGGCAACCTGCGTCGGATCATCACCCAGGCCACTCCCCAGGTGAACGGCTCCTACACGCCGATCCGCTTCGAGGAAGAAGTGGCCGTGCCCCAGGAGATGCCGGACCTGCCGTCGGGCAAGGGCGAGAACGTGCTGCTGTTCTTCAAGCAGCAGGTGACCGCTCCCTCGCGCCTGGCCGGTAACGTCCTGCTGGTGCACGAAACCCTGGACCAGGTGAAAGAACCGCGCCTGGCGTGGATCTACAACGCCGGCCAGCGCCGCGTGCGCCGTGCGCCCCAGGTCGCTTATGACGGCCCGGGTACCGCCTCCGACGGCCTGCGTACCTCCGACAACTTCGACATGTTCTCCGGAGCCCCGGATCGTTACGACTGGAAGCTGGTGGGCAAGAAGGAGATGTACATCCCCTACAACAGCTACAAGCTGGACTCGCCCTCGCTCAAGTACGACGACGTGATCAAGGCCGGCCACATCAACCAGGACCTGACCCGTTACGAGCTGCACCGCGTCTGGGAAGTGGTCGCCACCGTGAAGAGCGGCGAGCGCCACATCTACGCCAAGCGCCACATGTACATCGACGAAGACAGCTGGCAGGTGGCCCTGGTGGACCATTACGACGGTCGCGGCCAACTGTGGCGCGTCGCCGAGGGCCACGCCCAGTTCTATTACAACCAGCAGGTTCCGGCCTACACCCTGGAAGCCCTGTACGACATCATCGCCGGCCGCTACCTGGCCCTGGGCATGAAGAACGAAGAGAAGCACAGCTTCGAATTCGGTTTCGTCGGCAAGGCTGCGGACTACACCCCCGCCGCGCTGCGTAACGCCGGCGTCCGTTGATGTCCCACGCGCACAGGGACGTGCGCGCCCCCATCTTGTGATTGCGACGCTCCCACCTTCGAGGCGGCCATTGGCCGCCTTTTTTATGGGCTTGGATCATTGCCCTGAATGATCCTTCAAGAGGCCCGTGCCAGAGACCTAGGCTGGCGCCCTGAGCAGCCGAACAAGAACAATGAGGCGTGCCGCATGTCCGCCATGACCCGTTTCGATTCCCACGCCTACCTGCCGCGCCTGCCCGCGCTGCATGTGGAGCGCCCCCGCCTGAGCGGCCCCCTGGTCAGCTCCACGGCGCGCCTGCGTTTGCTCTGCGCCTCCGCCGGCAGCGGCAAGAGCGTGCTGCTGATGGAGTGCGTGCAGCGCTGTCCGGCCGACTACTCGGTGCACTGGCTGCCCCTGGGCGGCGTCACCCTTTCGCCCGCCGGCTTCTGTGCGGGCCTGGCCGCTGTCATGGGGCTGGAGGAGGCCGACGAGGCCAGCGTGCAGCGCGCCCTGGCGCAATGGGCGATGCCCGGCTGGATCATCCTCGACGACTACTGCCGGCAGCCCAACCCCGAGCTGGATGCCTGCCTCGACCGCCTGCTGTCCACCAGCAGCCCCGCATTGCAGTGGTGGATCAGCGGCCGGCGGCGCCCCGCCTGCAACCTGCCCCGGCTGCTGATCGACGGCGAACTGCTGGAGATGGACGCCGCCCAGCTCACCCTGGAAACCGACGAGCTCGCCCGCCTGCTCGAGCTGTCGCGCCACGGCTGGCCCCACGACGCCCCCTCGCGCCTGCTGGAAAGCACCGGCGGCTGGTGCGCCGGCGTGCGCATGGCGTTGCTGGAACCGGTGGACTGGGGCTTCGCCGACCCGCTGCAGCGCGGCGGCCACTCCGCCACCCTGGCGGCCTACCTCGATCACGAACTCTTCGCCGGCCTCGGCCCCGAGCAGGCCGAAGCCTGGCTCGCCCTCGCGCACCTGCCGCGCTTCAACGCGGCGCTCTGCGAATACCTGTTCGGCCCCGGCGAAGGCGCCCGGCTGCTGCGCGAGCTGGATGCCCTGGGCAGCTTCATCGAACCCCTGGGAGATGCCCCCGGCTGGTTCCGCGTCTTCGCGCCGCTGGCGGTGCAGATGCGCCACCGCGATGCCCACTCCGGGCGTGGCTGGCACCTGCGCGCCTGCCAATGGTTCGCTGCTGAAGGTGACTGGCAGGCCGCCGCCGAACACGCCCTGGAAGCCGAGCAGCCCGAAGCGGCCGTGAGCCTGCTGCAGCATTTCGGCGTGCAGCACCTGTTCCAGGGGCGCAACGTCGCCCTGTTGCTGCGCCTGCACCAGGAAGTGGAAGAAAGCCTGCTGCTGGTCTCCCCGCATTCCCTGCGCCTGCTCGCCGGTGCGCTGCTGTTCTCCGGCAAGCTCGATGAGGCCGCGCGCTGCATCGCCGAGCAGGGCCGCTTCCTGCCCCAGCCCGATGCCGAGCGCCAGCGTGACCTGGTGTCGTACTGGCAGGCCCAGTACGGCCTGCTCGCCCACCTCCAGGGCGACGGCCCCGGTGCCCGCCTGCACTTGGGCGAGGCCCTGGCGACCCTGGCCGACGACGCCTGGGAACAGAAGCTGATCTGCTATTCCGGCCTCACCCAGCAGGCGCTGCTGGCCGGTGATCTCGATGCCGCCCAGGAGCTGAGCCGCGAGGCCCTGCAACTGGCGCGCAGCCACGGCAGCCTGCTGCTGGAGGCCTTCCTCGAGCTCGACCACTCGCAACTGCTGGAGCATCGCGGCGCCCTGCTGCGGGCCGATGCGGTGCTGGAGCGTGCCCAGGAGTTCCTCATGGGGCAGGGCCGGAATGCCAGCCCGCTGCTCGGCCGGCTGGCCCTGCGCCGTGGCCGGCTGGCCCTGCGCCAGGGGCGTGACGAGGAAGCCCGCAAGCACTACCAGTACGGGCTGCAGGAAGCGCGCAACTGTGGCGACTACCGCGCCCTGTTCGGCTACCTCGGCCTAGCCACGCTGGACGCCAACCGCCGCGAATTCGACCGCGCCTTCGATCGCCTACGTGAAGCCGAACGGCTGATGCAGATGCGCCATATCCCCGAGCGGGTCTACCGCGCCGTGCTCCTGCAGGTCAGCAGCAGCCTGCTGCTCATGCAGGGCCGCGCCGGCCAGGCGCGCCATGCCCTGTTGCGGGTGCTGCGGCACTTCCGGGGCGAGCACGCGGTGCAGGCGCCCCCGGCGACCCTCGACCTGATCCCGCGCATCGAATGGCAACTGGCCCTGGCCGAGCTCTACGAGGGCGAAGCCTTCAATGCCCGCCAGCGCCTGCTGGGCCAGCTGCACAAGGCCCGGGAAAACGGTATGCACGCCCTGGAAGTGGAAATCCACCTGGCCCTGGCCGAGGCGGAATACCTCGGCGGCGACCTGGACCAGGCCGCCACCACCCTGCGCGACGGCCTCACCCTGGCCGAGCAGTTCAACCTGCACCAGCCCCTGCGCGAACTGCAGCTGCGCCAGCCGGCCATGCTCAAGGCGCTGGACATGGACCCGGGCGAGGAGCCCGAAGACGGCATCGTCGGTGGCCCGCTGAGCCAGCGCGAACTGGAAGTGCTCGGCCTCATCGCCCAGGGCAGCTCCAACCAGGAAATCGCCGAGCGCCTGTTCATCTCCCTGCACACGGTCAAGACCCACGCCCGGCGTATCAACGGCAAGCTCGGCGTCAAGCGCCGCACCCAGGCCGTCGCCCACGCCAAGGCGCTGGGCCTGATGTAGGCCAGGGCGGGCGTAAGGCGGCGCGGGGCGACGTAGGGTGGGCTTCAGCCCACCGCTGCTTTCTGTAGGGGACTTCAGTTCGTAGGATGGGTAGAGCGAAGCGAAACCCATCACCAAGGGGCGACAGGCCCACTCAATGCAACGCCGGCGTCGCCTCGTGGCCGAGCTGTTCCAGGCGCTGGGTCAGCAGCAGGCGCTGGGCAGTGTCTTCACAGAGCAGCAGGGCGCGCTGCAGGTCGAAGCGTTCGGCCTGGGGGCATTCCAGCTGCTTGTAGATATCGGCGCGGGCCAGGTGGTCCACCAGGTTGGCAACGCCCAGTTCCAGCACCCGTTCGGCGTCCTTCAAGGCTTCCAGCGGCTTTTCCGCCTGCAGGTGCAATTGGCGCAGGTTGCGTGACAGCCGCTGCAGCTGCTCGCGGGCGTCGCACTGGCGCAGGTGCGAGGCCTGCAGCTCGGCCTTGGGGCCGAGGGTACGCAGCAGCAGGTCGCGGCAGTCGCGGGTATAGAGGCGACGGCCGCCGCAAGGGTCCAGCAGGTGATCGGCACCGGGTACGCGCAGCAGGAAGTGCCCGGGGAAGTTCACCCCCACCAGCGGAATATCCAGGCGTGCGGCCAGCTCCATGGCCAGCAGCGCGAGGGACAGCGGCTGCCCACGACGGCGTTGCAGCACCTGGTCCAGCAGCGCGGCGCGGGGGGCGGGAGGCTGGTCGTCGTCCTCGTTGAAGTCCAGCTCGCTCAGGCGGCGCAGCAGCGGTTGCGCCAGCTCGATGGCCGGCAACTGCGGCAAGCCCGCCGCCACCTGCTGGGTGAGGCTCGCCACATCCCGCAGCACCGTTGCCGGGTTCACCGTCGGGTCATGCTCGGCGGCAACCCATAACGCCGCTTCCAGGGCGGAGGGCGGGTTGGTTTCGAGGCAGGCGAGGCAACGTTGGCGAGGGTTCATGGCGCATCTCCGGTTCGCCCCACGGTTGTAGCTGGCGGCCGGATTTTCGTCCAGTGGGCGGGCGGCGACCCGGTGCCGCGCCCGCCGCCTATACTGGCTCCTAACCTCACCAAGGGGCTCGCCATGTTCAACATGATGGAGACCGCGCGGCTCGAAGCGCTGCATCTCGCCCAGGACCCGGTCACCGGGCTCAAGGCCGTGATCGCGATCCACGACACCCGGTTCGGCCCGGCCCTCGGCGGCTGCCGCTACCTCGCCTACCCCAATGAAGAAAGCGCCATCCGCGATGCCGTGCGCCTGGCCCAGGGCATGAGCTACAAGGCCGCGCTCGCCGGCCTCGAACAGGGGGGCGGCAAGGCGGTGATCATGCGCCCCGCCCATGTGGATAACCGCGCCGCGCTGTTCGAAGCCTTCGGCCGCATGATCGAATCCCTCGGCGGGCGTTACGTCACCGCCGTCGACAGCGGCACCTCCAGCGCCGACATGGACTGCATCGCCCAGCACACCCGTCATGTCACCAGCACCAGCTCCGCCGGCGACCCCTCGCCGCACACCGCCATGGGCGTATTCGCCGGCATCCGCGCCAGCGCCCAGGCGCGCCTCGGCAGCGACGACCTCGAAGGCCTGCGCGTGGCCATCCAGGGCCTCGGCAACGTCGGCTACGCCCTGGCCGAGCAACTGGTGGCGGCCGGTGCCGAACTGCTGGTCAGCGACCTCGACCCCGGCCGCGTGCAGCTCGCCGTGGAGCAGCTCGGGGCCCAGCCGGTGGCCAGCGAAGCGCTGCTCACCACGCCCTGCGACATCCTCGCGCCCTGCGGCCTCGGCGGCGTGCTCAACCCGCAGACCATCCCCCAGCTGCGTTGCGCGGCGGTGGCCGGGGCTGCGAACAACCAGCTGGCCAGCGCCGACAGCGCCGACGGGTTGGAGGCCCGCGGCATCCTCTATGCCCCCGATTACGTGATCAACTCCGGCGGGCTCATCTATGTCGCCCTCAAGCACAAGGGCGACGAGCTGCCCGCCATCACCGCGCACCTGTCGCGCATCGGTCAGCGCCTGACCGAAATCTACGCCCACGCCCAGGCCGACAAGCGCTCACCCGCGCGCGTTGCCGATGCCCTGGCGGAGCGCCTGCTCTACCGTTGAGCAGGGCCTCCCGCGCCCGTCGCGGGAGCCGGGACCAGGGCCGTGATCCGGCCCACCGTCCCGCCATGCGGCGCCACGAACGCCGCCACCCTTGAAGCACCCACGAGGTGAGGAGGAGTGACATGCATAACCCAAGGATCGACATCCCCTACACGCGCCACCTGGACCCCGAAGGGCGCCTGCTCGGCGAGCTGCCCGCCTGGGCCGACGACTTCAACCTGCTGACCCGGCTCTACCGGCAGATGGTCCTGACCCGCCTGTTCGACCAGAAGGCCGTGGCCCTGCAGCGCACCGGCCGCATCGGCACCTACGCACCCACCCTCGGGCAGGAGGCGATCGGCGTCGCCATCGGCAGCCTCATGGGCGCCGAAGACGTGCTGGTGCCCTATTACCGCGACACCGCCGTGCAGCTCATGCGCGGCGTGCGCATGGAGGAAATCCTCCTTTACTGGGGCGGCGACGAGCGCGGCAGCGCCTACGCCGATCCGGCCGTGGCGCAGGACTTTCCCCTCTGCGTGCCCATCGCCACCCAGGCCCTGCATGCCTGCGGGGTGGCCACCGCGTTCAAGATCCGTGGCGAGCACCGCGTCGCCGTCACCACCTGCGGCGACGGCGCCACCAGCAAGGGCGACTTCCTCGAAGCACTCAACGTCGCCGGTGCCTGGCAGCTGCCCATGGTCTTCGTGGTCAACAACAACCAATGGGCCATCTCGGTGCCGCGCAGCATCCAGTGCGGCGCCGCCACCCTGGCGCAGAAGGCCATCGGTGCCGGCTTCCCCGGCGAGCAGGTGGACGGCAACGACATGCTCGCCGTCTACGACCGCATGCGGGCGGCCCTGGACCGTGCCCGCCACGGCAAGGGCCCGGTGCTGCTGGAGTGCATCAGCTACCGCCTGGGCGACCACACCACCGCCGACGACGCCACCCGCTACCGCAGCGCCGACGAGGTGAAGAAGGCCTGGCAGGAGGAACCCATCAAGCGCCTGCAGGCCTACCTCGCCGCCAACGCGGTGTGGGACGAAGGCCGCGAGCAGGCGCTGATCGCCGAGTGTCAGAAGGAGGTCCAGGCCGCGGTGGAACGCTTCGACTCGGCCGGCACCCAGCCGGTGGAATCCATCATCGACCAGGTCTATGCCCGCTGGCCGGCGGCCCTGTCCGAGCAACGCGAAATGCTCCTCGAGCGCGCCGCCCGTCGCGAGGTGAACCGCCATGAATAAGCCCGAAGTGATGGAGAAACGCGCCCTGCTCGAAGCGGTCAACCTGGCCCTGCACCGCGCCATGGAGGAAGACCACAACGTCGTGGTGCTGGGCGAGGACGTCGGCGTCAACGGCGGCGTGTTCCGCGCCACCCTCGGCCTGCGCGAGGCCTTCGGCTTCAAGCGGGTGATCGACACGCCGCTGGCGGAAACCATGATCGCCGGGCTCTGCGTCGGCATGGCCGCCCAGGGCCTCAAGCCGGTGATGGAAATCCAGTTCCTCGGCTTCATCTATGCCGCCATGGAGCACCTGGTGTCCCACGCCAGCCGCCTGCGCAACCGCACCCGTGGGCGCCTCGGTTGTTCCATGGTGCTGCGCAGCCCCATGGGCGCCGGTATCCGCGCGCCGGAACACCACAGCGAAAGCACCGAGGCGATCTTCGCCCAGATACCCGGCGTGCGGGTGGTCATCCCCTCGTCGCCGGCCCGCGCCTACGGCCTGCTGCTGGCGGCCATCGACGACCCGGACCCGGTGGTCTTCCTCGAACCCACGCGGCTCTATCGGATGAACCCGCAGCCCCTGGTGGACGACGGCCAGCGCCTGCCCCTGGACAGCTGCTTCACCCTGCGCGAGGGCGCGGACATCACCCTGGTCAGCTGGGGCGCCAGCGTCCACGAAACCCTGCAGGCCGCCCAGCGCCTGGAAGAGCAGGGCATCAGCGCCGAGGTGATCGACGTCGCCTGCATCAAGCCCCTGGACCTCGACACCCTCGAAGCCTCGGTGCGCAAGACCGGGCGCTGCGTCATCGTCCACGAGGCGCCGCGCTCCTGCGGGGTGGGCGCGGAGATCGCCGCCAGCCTCTACGAGCGTGCGTTGCTCGACCTGCAGGCGCCCATCCAGCGCGTCACCGCGCCGGACATCCCGCCGCCCCTGTACCGCCTGGAGCAGCTCTACATCCCCAGCCCCGAGGACATCCTCGCGGCCTGCGAATTGGTGCTGGACTACGCCTGACGAGCCGAGGAGACGACCATGAAACACTTCAAACTGCCCGACCTTGGCGAAGGCCTGCAGGAGGCCGAAATCGTCGAGTGGCACATCAAGGCCGGCGACACCGTGCACGCCGACCAGATCGTGGTCTCGGTGGAAACCGCCAAGGCCCTGGTGGATATCCCCGCCCCCTACGACGGCCTGGTGGCCAAGCTGTTCGGCCGCGAGGGGGACATCCTCCATGTCGGCGAACCGCTGCTGGCCTACGACGGCGAAGACAGCGACGCCGGCACCGTGGTCGGGCGCCTGGAAGGCGGCGGTGATGCCCGTGCCGATGCCTTCTTCGTCGGCGCCGCCCCCTCCACCCGCGAGCACCTCGCCCCCCGCGCCACCCCGGCGGTGCGCCAGCTGGCCCAGAGGCTCGGCGTCGAACTGGCCGGCCTGCAGGGCAGCGGTGCCGAAGGCCTGGTGACCCGTGCCGATGTCGAGGCGGCGGCGCAGAGTGCCCGCGACCGTTTCGGCGGCGAGCGCCTGCGCGGGGTGCGCCGCAGCATGGCGATCAACATGGCCCGCTCCCACGCCGAAGTGGTGCCGGTAACGATCTACGGCGACGCCGACCTGCACCGCTGGGAACGGGCGCGTGACCCGCTGATCCGCCTCGGCAAGGCCATCGCCGCCGCCTGTGAGGTGGAGCCCATCCTCAACAGCTGGTTCGATGGCCGCGTGCTCTCCATCCGCCGGCACGACAAGCTCGACCTCGGCATCGCCGTCGACACGCCGGATGGGCTCTTCGTCCCGGTGCTGCGGGATGTCGGCGGGCGCAGCGCCGAAGACCTCAAGCAAGGCATGGCGCGGCTGCGCGCCGACGTGCAGGCGCGCTCCATTCCGCCGCAGGAAATGATGGGCGCGACCATCACCCTGTCCAACTTCGGCACCCTGTTCGGCCGCTACGCCAACCCGGTGGTGGTGCCGCCTCAGGTGGCGATCATCGGCGCCGGCGGCATCCGCGACGAAGTGGTGGCCTGGGAGGGCAAGCCCGCGGTGCACCCGATCCTGCCGTTGTCGCTCACCTTCGACCACCGCGCCGTCACCGGCGGCGAGGCCGCGCGCTTCCTCAAGGCCCTGGTGGTGGCGCTGGAGCAACCCTGAAACCCAGCGGGGCCTGACGCGTGTCAGGCCCCGCTTCCCGCTGTCACCCCAGCCGCACCAGGCTCGGCATATCCTCCAGCGGCACCCAGAGTTCACCCTGCCAGTTGAGCATCACCACCCGCGTACCCTGCCAGGCCAGCAACACCCGGCGTGGCACTTGGTCGTCGTGCTCATGGGCATCGCGCAGGGTGGGGATCACTTCGCGATTGAGCCAGCGCTCCAGCTGCGGATTCTCCGGGTGGCCGAAGCGCACCAGCGCCTTGTACAGGCCGGCCTCGCTGATCACATCCACCGGCTCCGCATGGCCGCTGGCGCACTCGAGCAGCACCTGCCGGGCATGGCCGCTGCCAAGCCGGTGATGCAACTGCTGCGGGTGCTGCATGCCCAGGAGGCGGGCGAAATCCTCCGCGACGAACCAGGGCTGGTTATCCAGCATCAAGGCGCGCAGCGGGCGGGTGTGGCGGTAGAAGGTGAGGGGCAGATAGGCGTCGTGCATGGTGAAGCTCCATCTTCAGGTAAAGGAGCCGCCACCCACATCGCTAATGAAGGGTGGCGGACCGCACGGGGTTAGCGAACCGGAAGATGGAGCCGGCAGACCTGAAGGTCTCCCCGCGCAGTCCGCCATTGATCGATGTGGAAAGGTTGCAGATACGAGCACGTCTGCAAAAAGCTTTTCGCCGCTTTCCACATGCGCCAACTGGCACGATGCGCCATCTTTTCGAGTCGCTAAACCCGGTCGCGGGATTGACCGCGACCGCCGGAGGATAGGAAGGGGGCATCTGGCGAACAATCGGACCGGCCAGGGCATTGTCTTTTCTGACTGTCGGAATGCGCCGCCTCTTGTCCTATCCGCCCCGATCCCCTGATCCTGTCCGCCCCGCAACCGGCAGGACGCCGTGATGACCGAATCCCCCTGGCAAGGCGCACTCTGGCTGGCCCGCGATTTCTGCCTGATCGACGGCGCCAGCGGTGACGCCATGCCCCACGCCCACTACGCCCACCAGGTGCTGCTGGCGCGCCAGTTGCCCCTGCAACTGCTGGTGGAAGGCGAGCCGGTGAGCGGCCAGGCGGTGCTGGTGGAGTCCATGCGCGAGCACGCGCTGACCCTGCCCGGGCAGGCGCTGGTGGCCATCTATGCCGAACCCCTGGCGTTCGCTCCGCAGGCCTTGCTGGCGTTGCTGGCGGGCGCCGGCACGGAGCTGAACACCCTGGCCGAACGCCTGCTGACCGCACCGCGCCCGGCGCTGGACGCCCGCCTGCAACGGGCACTGGACGAGGTGGACGAACTGCTGGCCGACAAGGTCAGCGCCCAGGCCCTGGCCAGCCGCGCCTGCCTCTCCCTCAGCCAGCTGGAGCGCCTGTTCGGCGAACAGGTCGGCCTCTCCGTCCGCCGCCTGGTGCTCTGGCGCCGGCTGCGCCTCGCCCTGCGCCTGGCCCTCGAAGGCCAACCCCTCACCCAGGCCGCCCACGGCGCCGGCTTCGCCGACGCCGCGCACTTCTCCCGCACCATGCGCACCACCTTCGGCATCCGCGCCGACCGCAACCTTGGCAACCTGCAACTGCGCCTGATCGGCTGAGCGGAAGCACCCTACGGCGGAGTTCATTGCGGCAGGCCGTACCTGTAGGGGCGAATTCATTCGCCCGCTTTTCGGGACGTTGGGACAGGCCTGTAGGTCGGGTGCAACCCGACATTTGCGACGCATGGTTTCGCGGGTTTCACCCGCCCTACGGACTCACCGGGAAACGCTGTGCCCGTAGGGTGGGCTTCAGCCCACGCGGTGCTTTTGTTGGTGGGCTGAAGCCCACCCTACGGCGGAGTTCGCCTCGGCAGGTCGTACCTGTAGGGGCGAATTCATTCGCCCGCTTTTCGGGACGTCGGGACAGGCCTGTAGGTCGGGTGCAACCCGACATTTGTGGCGCATGGTTTCGCGGGTTTCACCCGCCCTACAAACGCATCAACCCCTGGGGAATCTCCGGGGCGGGGTGTTCGCCCGTGCTTTTACGGAAGGGTTCGGCCAGTTGCGCGAGGTAGGCGTCGGGGTAGTCGGGGCGGCTGCCGATGCCGAGGTCGTCGCCGTGCATGCGGTAGTCGCTGTGGAAGGCGGTGCCCAGCAGGCGGTCCCAGAAACTGAAGAACAGGGCGAAGTTCACGTCGCCCGCGCGGCCGTATTTCATGTGGTGGAAGCGGTGCACCGGTGCCCAGGCGAACAGGTGGCGCAGGGCGCCGATGCGCATGTCGACGTTGCTGTGCTGGAGCAGCAGCTGCAGGGTGATGGCCAGGGCGAGGAGGGCGGCGACCTGTTCCGGCATGCCCAGCAGCAACAGCGGCAGGGTGCCGGCCAGCGCCTCGGCGCCCAGGTGCAGCGGGTGCTTCATCAGGCCGTTGAAACCGTACATGCGCTTCACGCTGTGGTGCACCGCGTGCAGGCGCCAGAGGAAGCCGACGCGGTGGCTGGCGTAGTGCATCAGGGTGATGCCCAGGTCGGCGGCGAGGATGGCGACCAGCAGTTGCAGCACCAGCGGCCAGTGGTGGGGCCAGAACCCGATGTCGGGCAGCAGCGCCGCACTCAACGGGATCGCCAGGATGCCCAGGCAGTTGAGCCCTTCGTTGACCAGCGCGTGCAGCGAGTCACGCAGGCGGTCGCCGTGGTTGCGGTTCCAGGCCCGTTCGTAGGGCAGCCAGGCTTCGGCGAGGAAGCAGACGGTGATGGCGGGGAGCAGCACCAGCAGCAACCAGGGCAAGGGCAGGTGCTCGGTCATCCACAGGGCCAGGGCGAGAAAGCCGAGGAGAAAGACCGGGGCATAGAGGCAGGCGAACAGACGGCGCATGGCGAAGCTCCTTCACAAGGGGCTTGCAGCATGCGATCGGGCGGTGGCCAGGGGCTTGAACAAACGGCGCAAGGTGCCGGCGCGGGCTTTTGCCGGGCATAAAAAAAGCCCGCTGGGGCAGCGGGCTCGGTGCAGGACGGGCATGCCTGCAATGAGGGGGGTTCGGTCACTCGTCGGCGGGAGGGGCGTCCAGCTCGGCGAGGGCATCGGGTTGGTTCTTGAAGGCGCGGGCGAAGATGTCGCGGTTGCGGGCCATGTAGATGCCCAGCTCTTCGACCTGCTGCTCGCTCAGCGAGGGCACGGCCTTGTTCAGAACGGTGGCCAGGGATTCGGCCAGTTCGAGCATCTTGTCGTAACGGTCGGCTTCGGCTTTATCCATGAACAAGCGCTCCGGGTCGCGGCTGCTGCGGTACACCACTTCGACGGCCATTCATCACCTCTCACCTTTGAAATCGGTCTGTAAGATACTGGATGTGCGTACAGTATATGGGTCGGATTTCTCCGTCAACAGCTCTCATTCATAGGTCATGCCAGCGCCGCTGTCCTGCTCCTCGTCGCCCCTGCGACAACCTGTCCCGTGGCGTTAGGCCGCACCCGCGCATCTCATGGGGCCGGGACCGCTGGCCTCCATCCTGCAAGGTCTGATCGTCATCCCGGTGATTCACCATCGCCACCAAGACGTACCGAGGAGCTGGATCGTGAAAATCAAATGGGCTGAAGACTTGCGCAACAACGTGCACGGGCTGGCCGAGTCGCTGGGCAACCTGCTGGTGGAGAGCTTCCATTACCTGGCGCTGTTCGCCATCGGGGGGATTACCGCCTGGGCGGCGGTGGTGGCATTCCTGGGGATGGTGGAGAAGGGGCACATCACGGTCGATGACATCCTGCTGCTGTTCATCTACCTGGAGCTGGGGGCGATGGTGGGAATCTACTTCAAGACCAACCACATGCCGGTGCGCTTCCTGATCTACGTGGCGATCACCGCGCTGACGCGCCTGCTGATCTCCGACGTTTCGCACCATAACCGCCCCGACGAGAGCATCGTGTATGTCTGCGGTGCGATCCTGCTGCTGGCGCTGTCGATCCTGGTGGTGCGCTTCGCCTCGTCACGCTTCCCCTCGGAAGCCAGCGACAGCGTCAACCCGCGGCGCCGCCTGCAGGTCACGCGCGGCGAAGAAGAGGCCTGAGCCCGAGTGCCCGCCCGGGCGCTCAGATGCCGACGGCGAGGGGGCCGGTGACCCGCCCGGGCTGGCGATTGGCGATGGGCGGAATGCTTTTGCCGCTGGTCATCGCGCTGAGCATTTCGCCGACGTTGTGCCCTTTTTCGATCGCGATCCCGAAACGGATGCTCTCGATCACCCGCTCCAGGCGCTTCGGGTCGTTGCGTTGCGCGGGGCTGATCATGCGCCGCGCCACCACGCCGCTTTCATCCGTGAGAGTGAGCATGATGTTGCCGTCCAGGCGCTCCAGGCTGAGGTTGACCCGGTAATCGGCCTGGAAGGCATCGGTCAGAATCTGAAAGGGGTTGTACATGGCGAGCTACCTGAGTTGTTGACGCATGGAGCGATTGACTGGGTGTGGCTCTGCAAAGTTCGATCCGTGTTGACGAACGGAAAGCCGAGCGCCTGACCGGCGTCGCCAATGGCCAACCCAGGGTCGTACTCGTACTGGCACTTGCGTGCCCGGCTGACGGCGTGACAGCATTCGCAACTGCAATTATTTCGCATTTGCGATCAGCTCCCGTCCGAGGTCAGCCGTGCCGCTGCAACCCGCATCTCCCATCGCCGATCTCTACCGGGGCCACCATGGCTGGCTGCTGGGCTGGCTGCGCCAACGCCTCGGCTGCCCGCACAACGCCGCCGACCTGGCCCAGGACACCTTCGTGCGTGTGCTGCAGCAGCGGGAAAGTCGCGAGGTGCGCGAGCCCCGTGCCTTCCTCGCCACCATCGCCCGGGGCCTGCTGGTGGACCATTACCGCCGCGCCAGCCTGGAGCGTGCCTACCTCGAAGCCTTGGCCGGGCTGCCGGAACACGAGGCGCCTTCGCCCGAGTCCCGTGAGCTGATCCTCGAAACCCTGCTGGAGATCGACCGCCTGCTCGACGGCCTCAAGCCCCGCGTGCGCGAAGCCTTCCTGCTGTCGCAGCTGGATGGCCTCACTTATCCACAGATCGCCGAGCGCATGGGCCTGTCCATCAGCTCCATCCAGCAGTACATGACCCTGGCCCTGACCCATTGCTACAAGGCGCTCTATTCATGAGCGCGCTGAACCCGCAGGTGGTGGAGCAGGCGATCGCCTGGCGCGTGCGCCTGGCCTCCGGCACCTGCCCGGCCGAGGAATTCGCCGCCTGCCAGCACTGGCGCGGCATCGACCCCGAACACGAACTCGCCTGGCAGCGCCTCGAAGCCCTGGGCGGCCGCTTCTCCACCATTCCCGCCGCCCTCGGCCATGCCGCGCTCGATGGCGCCCAGCACGACCCGCAACGCCGCCGCGCCCTCAAGGCCCTGGCCCTGCTGATCGCCGCCGGCGGTGCCGGGGTGCTCGGTGTACAGGGCCCGGCGGCCTTCCAGCCCTGGCTGGCCAGCCTGCGCACCGGCACCGGTGAACGCCGCTCGGTGACGCTGCCCGATGGCGGCCGCCTGCACCTGAACGCCGGCAGTGCGGTGGACATCGATTACGACGCCGACCGCCGCCTGCTGCGCCTGTACCAGGGCGAGATCCTAGTCGAGACAGCCGCTGACCCGGCGCGCCGCCTGTTCCTCGTCGACACCGGGCCCGGCGTGTTGCGCGCCCTGGGTACCCGCTTCCTGGTACGCCAGCGGCCGGACCGCGTCCTGCTCGCCGTCTATGCCGGTGCGGTGGAGGTTCAACCTCGCGAAGGCGCCACCCGCCTGCTGGGGGAGGGCTGGCAGAGCCAGTTCGACGCCCATGGCATGGCCGAGCCGCAACGTGCCGAAAGCGACCGCGCCAGCTGGGTGGACGGCGTGCTGGTGGCCCGCGACATGCGCCTGGACGAGTTCGTCACCGAGTTCGATCGCCAGCGCCATGGCGTGCTGCGCTGCGACCCGGCTGTCGCTGCGCTGCGCATCTCCGGGGTGTTCCCCCTGGACGACAGCGAGCGCGCCCTGGCCGCCGTGGCGCGCACCCTGCCGGTGCAGGTCATCTACCGCACCCGCTGGTGGGTCACCCTGGCCCCCGCCACGGGCTGATGCGCGACGCCCGCATGATCGACAGATTTCTACGTCATTCCGGCAGAAAGGAATTGCATTTCCTTAGCAGGTGAAAATAATTCTCAGAAAGTTCTGCAGGTTTCCGGGTTTCGTTCGGCCTCCCCCTCGCAAACCAACTTTCATGGCTTTCGAAGGACTCAACATGGCCGTTCAACGCTCCCCGGATTCCCTCGCCCGCGCCGTGCGCGCGGCGCTGCTCAGCCTCAGCCTGCCCCTGGCGGCCCTGCCGGCCATGGTGCTCGCCGCACCGGCCACCCAGGGTTACCAGATACCCGCCGGTTCGCTGGATGCCGCGCTCAACGCCTTCGCCCGCCAGGCCGGGGTGCTGCTGAGCTTCGACCCGGCGCTTACCTCCGGGCGGCGCAGTGCCGGGCTGCTGGGGCGTTACCCGGTGGAGCAGGGCTTCGCCCGCCTGCTCGCGGGCTCCGGCCTGCGTGTGGTGCAGGCGGCGGATGGCGGTTATCGGCTGGAGGCGGCCAAGGTCGAGGACGGACAGGTGGAACTGGACAGCGTGAACATCACGGGCAACCAGGTGGGCGACTCCGCAGTCGGCCCCGTGGGCGGCTATGTGGCCAAGCGCACCCGCACCGGCACCAAGACCGACGCTTCGATCCTCGAGACCCCGCAGTCCATCACCGTGATCAGCCGCGAGCAGATGCAGGCCCGCGGCGTCGCCACGGTGGAAGAGGCCCTGCGCTACAGCCCCAGCGTCAGCACCCCCTATGGCTACGACCCGCGCTACGACTGGATGAGCCTGCGCGGCTTCGACGCCAAGGGCTCCACCTACCGCGACGGGCTGATGCTCAACCGCAGCACTTACGGCCTGGCGCGTCCGGATGCCTACCTGCTGGAGCGCGTGGAAGTGCTGCGTGGCCCGGCTTCGGTCCTCTATGGCCAGAGCGAGCCCGGCGGCATCGTCAACCTGGTGAGCAAGCGCGCGCCGGAAACCCCGCTGCATGAAGTGCGCCTGCGCGCCGGCAGCGACGACCTGGGCGAGCTGGCCGGCGACTTCGGCGGCCCTCTCGACGACCAGGGCCAGCTGCTCTATCGCGTCACCCTGCTGGGCAACGACGCCAACGGCCAGGTGGACAAGGTCGGCAACCAGCGCCAGGCCCTGGCGCCGACCCTGACCTGGCGCCCCAGCGACGACACCGAGCTGACCCTGTTCGGCATGTACCAGAAGGACGAGGGCGACTTCGCCTTCAGCCGCCGCTTCTCCCCGGTGCTGGTGAAGGCCTTCCGCCTGCCCTACAACCGCGACGAGGATTTCTACGAGGGCGAGCCGAGCTTCAACCGCTTCTACCGCGCCTACACCTCCTTCGGCTATGAGCTCTCCCACCAGTTGAACGACAGCTGGACCCTGCGCCAGAACATGCGCTACGAGCGGATGAACTTCGACTACCGCTACCTCAACAACAGCGGCGTGTCCTTCGGCGGCACCACCCTGGCGCGCACCGCCAACGACAAGGACGAACAGTTCGACGGCTGGACGCTGGACAACCAGGCCCAGGTCGACTTCGGCACCGGCGCCCTGGCCCACACCCTGCTGCTGGGCGTGGACTGGCGTCGCGTCTCCTCCAACGAGATCAGCCGCTTCGGCAGCGCGCCGACGCTGAACCTGCTCAACCCCGTCTACGGGCAGGCGGTGCCTTGGCCGGCGAAGGACGCCGACAACGACATCACTCGGCGCCAGACCGGCTTCTATGCCCAGGACCAGATCAGGTTCGACGACCACTGGCACCTGCTGCTGGGTGGCCGCTACGACCTGGCCCGCAGCGACACCGAAAGCAACCTCAACGGCTCGCGCACCAACCGTGACGATGAGGCCTTCACCGGCCGGGTCGGCCTGGTCTACGTCGCCGACAACGGCCTGGCGCCCTACGTCAGCTACAGCGAGTCCTTTAACCCCAGCACCTCCAGCGACCCGGTCAGCGGCCAGCCCTTCGACCCGGAAACCGGCAAGCAGTACGAGGTGGGCATCAAGTTCCAGCCCGAGGGCGCGCGCAGCTTTGTCAGCCTGGCGCTGTTCGACATCACCAAGCAGAACGTCGTCAGCAGCAACCCCAACAACCCCAGCGAGCGCCGCCAGGTGGGCGAGGTGCGCAGCAAGGGCCTGGAGATCGAGGCACTGGCCAACCTCGCCGACGGCCTCGACCTGACCGCCAGCTACAGCCGCACCCATGCGCGTATCCAGAAGAGCGTCAACGCCTGGGAAGAGGGCGCACGCCTGCAGTTCGTGCCCCGCGAGCAGGCTGGCCTGTGGCTGGACTACACCCTGCAGGGCGGTCCACTGGCAGGCTTCGGCGTTGGCGGCGGCGCGCGTTACATCGGCGCCACCTCCTTCACCGGGCAGAACCCCTTCTTCGGCCTCTACGGGCCTCGCGTAATGGAGGTGGAGACCGGCGGCTACACCCTGTTCGACGCCAGCCTCCATTACGAACTGGACGGCGTGCGCCTGGCGCTCAACGCCAGCAACCTGGGAGACAAGTCCTACGCCAGCTCCTGCGACACCCAGGCCTGCTACTACGGCTACGGTCGCACCCTGACCGCCAGCGCCACCTACAACTGGTAAACCACTGATGAAAGGAACGACGTGAGCAAAGCCAACCCCTCCACGCCCTGGGCCGTCGCCTCGCGCGTGCTGGCGGCGATCCTCGGCGGATATGCGGTGGCCTACGCGGCCACCGCCTTCCTCGCCGTCTATCTGCCGCTGATCCGTGCCGACCGGGTCACCTTCGCCAGCCTGGGCTGTTTCGCCGTGTACGCGGTGGCCATCCTCTACGCCTTCGGTGCCCGCTCGGCCCTGCGTGCCTGGCTGGTGCTCGGCGGCCTGACCCTGGCGCTGGCGCTCGCCGCCTTCGTCCCGGAAGGCTACGGGGTGCGCCCATGAGCCTGCGTCAATCCATGGCCGGCCTGCACACCTGGGGCGGGCTGCTGCCGTCCTGGCTGCTCTTCGTCATCCTCTTCGCCGGCAGCATCGCCTGCTTCGACAAGGAGCTGGAGCGCTGGATGCGCCCGACCCTGCACGAGGGGGGCGAGCACGCGCTGTCCATCGACCAGGTGCGCGACTGGCTGCTGGCCAAGGCGCCCGATGCCCACGCCCTGTGGATGCGCCCGCCGAGCGAGCGCGAGCCCTTCTGGTGGGCCGGCTACGAGCCGGCGGACGAGAGCGAGTTCCAGCGCTTCGCCCTCGACCCGGCCACGGGCGAGGTGCTGCCGGAAACCCTCGGCGGCAGCTTCTGGTTCGTCCTGCACTACAACCTTCACGCCGGGATGGCCGGCCTCTACATCGTCGGCCTCGCCGGCATGTTCATGCTGGTGGCGCTGATCAGCGGCATCATCATCCACCGGCGCTTCTTCAAGGACTTCTTCACCCTGCGGCCCAAGGCCAACGGCCAGCGTGCCTGGCTCGACGCCCACAACCTGTTCGGCGTGCTGGGGCTGCCGTTCCACCTGCTGATCGCCTACACCGGGCTGGCCATCTTCGTCATCTACTACATGCCCGCCGGCATGCAGGTGGCCTACAAGGGCGACACCACCACCTTCTTCAACGAGGTGATCGGCCAGTACAGCCGCGAGGACGTGAAGCGCCCGGCACCGCCGCCGGTGTCCCTCGACGGTCTGGTGCTGGACGCCAAGCAGCGTTGGGGCGGTGGCGAGCCGGGCTGGATCAGCATCCACCACCCGGGCGACGAAGCGGCGGTGGTGGACATCCGCCGCTACGAGCGCAGCCGCGTGGTGGACTTCCTCTGGACCCTCTCCTACGACGCCGGCAGCGGCGAGCTGCTGCACGAGCAGAAACCCTACCTGGCCGGCTACCAGAGCTTCGTCTGGCTGAGCAACCTGCATATGGCTCAGTTCGGCGGGCAGATCGTCCGCGCCCTGTACCTGCTGCTGGGGCTGATGGGCTGCGCCATGGTGGTGGGCGGCCTGCAGGTGTGGCTGACCAAGCGCGAGGCGCGCGGCAGCCGGGGCATCGGCCTGGTGCGTGCACTGAACGGCGCGGTGATCGGCGGCCTGCCCATCGCCAGCCTGGCGCTGCTCTGCGGCAACCGCCTGCTCCCCGCCGACCTGGCCGCTCGTGCCAGCGCGGAGGCCTATGTCTTCGTCGGCTCCTGGCTGCTGGTGGCGCTCTGGGCGGTGCTGCGGCGCAACAGCGGCCAGGTGGCGCGCGACCTGCTCGCCGTCTTCGCCCTGCTGGCCCTCGGCTTGCCGCTGCTCAATGCCTTCACCGGTGGCCAGGCCATCCTGCTGGCCAGCGCCGCACGTGGCGACTGGGCGCTGGCGGGCATCGACCTGGCCCTGCTCGGCTGCGGCCTGCTCTGCGTGGCGCTGGCCTGGCGCCGCTCGCAACCCCGTGCCGTGCCCGCCTCGCGCGTGCGCCGCCAACTGGCAGAGGAGGGCGCCTGATGCTGCTGCTCGGATTCGCGTTCTGCTACCTGGCCATGACGGCGCTGAGCCTGGCCATGTCCCGCCACCACAAGGTGGTGTTCCAGGGCCCGCTGCCCGAGGCGCGGGTGCGCCTGCTGCGTGTCGTCGCAGTGTTCGCCTTCGCCATCGGCCTGGCCCTGGCGGTGAGTGACCAGGGTGGCGAGATCGGCACCATCCTCTGGCTCTGCCAGGTGATGCTTGCCGCTCTGCTGCTGGTGGCCCTGCTGGCCTGGCACAGCCGCTGGGTGCTGCCCCTGGTGGCGCTACTGCCGCTGGGCGGTGGGGTGATGGCGCTGCTTTGATGGCCTGACGCTGGCGGGCCTGCGGCCCGCTTGGCGACTGAAGTCGCCCCTACAGGGGCGGCGCGGTGGGGTGGTGGTTGGCGCCGTTGGGCCTCGCTGCGCTCGGCGCCAACCTACATACAGCCCGTAGGATGGGTAGAGCGCAGCGAAACCCATGCTGTTTTGAAAGCCGGCTAAGTGCCGGCTTTTTCGCGAATGAATTCGCTCCCACGAAGTGTGGCCAACCTACACGCGTAGCCCGGGCTTCAGCCCGGGGCCTGCAAGGGGCATCAGAACTCGACGCTATAGCTCAGGCTGTAGGTGCGTCCACGGCCGTGGTAGTCGAACAGGTCGGCGGTGGCGGCGGTGCCGTAGAACACCTGGGCGCGCTGGCCCCAGACGGTGGTGTAGTCCTTGTCCAGCAGGTTCTGGATGCCGACGTTGAGGGTGCCCACCGGCAGGACCTGGCTGCCCAGCAGGTCGAAGGTGGTGTAGCCGTCGATCTTGTGGTCGTTGCCGTCGAAGTTGCCGTTGGCCAGGACGTTGCCGTCGTCGCTGAGGTTGAAGCTGCGCACGGCCTGCAGGCGCAGGCTGGTTTCGCCGTTCTGCCAGCCGGCGAAGGCGGTGAGCTTGGACGGGCTGGCGGCGGTGACATCCTGCTTCTGCCAGCGGTTGGCGATCTTCTGCTGGGAACGGATGGCCAGGGCGCTGGCGCCGATCTGCCAGTTGTCGTTCAGCCAGTAGTTGGCCTGGCCTTCCAGGCCGTAGTTGCGCTTCTTGTTGTCCAACTGTTCCACCAGCAGGGTGGTGCGGTTGTAGGTGATGCTCTTGTCCGACCAGGCGTAGAAGGCCGCCAGCTGGGCATCCAGGCCGTCGGCGTAGTGGCGCCAGCCGAGCTCGATCTGCTTGGTCTTGATGCCGTCCAGGGCGGAGTCCTTGACGTTGACGTGGCGGCCCAGGGTCCAGTGGTTGCCCACCAGGGTGTAGCTGCCCTGGCCGTAGTACTTGGCCGGGTCGGGCAGTTCGAAGCCCTCGGAGTAGTTGGCCCACACCTGCTGCGCCTTGCTCAGCTTGTAGACGGCGCCGGCGTTGTACAGGTCCACCTGGTAATCCTTCGAGCCGCCCGGCACGGCGTCGGCGCTGGTGCCGTTGCCCTTGCTGATCTGCACCTGCTGGGCCGCGGCGACGAAAGAGCCCACGTCGTTGCCGATGCGCTGGTGGCGGATGCCGGCGGAGAGGGTCAGGTCGTCGGTGGCTTTCCAACTGGTCTGGGCGAACAGCGATTTGCTGTCGGTGTCGATGCCCGGGTAGCGGCCGATGCGCGCGTACTCATCGGCCACCAGCCCGCCGGTGGCGGCGGCGGTGGTCAGGTTGAACATGGCCTGGTCGGAGTCGAAGCTCTCCCACTCGAAGTCGGCGCCGTAGGTCAGGCTGACGCGATCCCATTCCTTCACCAGCACGGACTTGAGGCCGAAGTAATCGGTGTCCTGTTGCGAGGCGGAGTAGTAGGAGCGCGCGGTGTCGATGGCGCCGCCACTGCCGAAGGCGACGCTCGGGTACGGCTGGAAGGCCATCTCCTCGCTGCGGTAGTAGGCCTGCAGGTAGAAATCGTGGCCGAGCACTTCGGGCACGTGCCAGGTGGCGTTGAACTGCTGGCGCTCGGTGTGCGGTTCGCGGTCGAAGCTGGCGCCGCCTTCCACCTCGAAAGGCACCTGGCCGCGCAGGCCCTGGAAGTTGCGCCCCAGGTTCACGCCCTTGTCGCCGTCGTAGCCGGAGTCGTACCACTGCATGCCCAGGTTGAGGCTCTGGCCGTTGGCGAAGGCGAAGTCCAGGCTGCCCATCACGTCCACCGCCTGGTTGTACTGCAGGTCGGTCTGGGTGATGTCGAGCATCACCTGGTCGCCGTTGCCGTCGTAGGCGGCGCCGTTCTTCTGGTAGGCCACCGAGAGGCGGCCCTTGACCTGCTCGCTGCCGCCGCTCACCGACTGGGCCACGCGCCAGTCGTGGTCCTGGTGGGTTTCGAAGCCGGTGCGCACGCCGACCTCGCTGTTGAAGCGCACATCACCCGCCTCGGCGCGCTTGGTGACGATGTTGATGATGCCGCCGGTGGCGCCGCCGCCGTACACGGCGCTGGCACCGGAGAGCACTTCGATGCGTTCGATGTTGAACGGGTCGATGGAGTCGAACTGGCGGCTGATGCCCCGGGAGCTGTTCAGCGACACGCCGTCGATCATCACCAGGGCGCTGCGGCCGCGCATGTTCTGGCCGTAGTTGGTGCGCCCCTGGGGGCCGATGTCCATGCCGGGGATCAGTTGGCCGAGGGCTTCCTTGAAGGGCACGCCGGCCTTGGTCTGCTCCTGCAACTGGTGGCTGTCGATCACCCACACGGTGCCCGGCAGCTCGCTGATGCTTACCGGTGCACGGGAGCCGATCACCACCTGGCGGTCGATTTCCAGGGCCGCGCCTTCGGCGGCCATGTGCAGGCTGAAGCCGCCTTCACCGGCCTCGGCGCGCAGGCCGCTGCCGGCGAGCAGGCGGTCGAGCCCTTCGGCCACGGCGAACTCGCCCTTGAGGCCCTGGGTGCTGCGGCCCTGGGTCAGCTCCGGGCTGAAGGACAGCAGCACGCCGGCTTCGCGGCCGAAGCGGTTGAGCGCGGGCTCCAGGCCGCCGGCCGGGATGTCGAAGGCCTGGCGGCGCTCGGCGCCGATCGCCAGGCCCTGGGCGCTGGCAATGGCGGGCAGCCCGGCGGCGGCCAGGCTCAGGCCCAGCAGCAGCGGTTGCATGGCGCGGGCCAGGGGCGTGCGGGCGAAGCGGCGAAGGGTGGGGGCGGCGGTCATGGCGGCACTCGTTCGGGAGAGGGAAAGGGGTTTTGCCTTCCCTGTCACGCGAGGCCGGGAAAAAGGTTCAGGTGGATGAAAAAAGTTTTCGCGGTGCCGGTGCGCGGCTCAGGACGCGGCCCTGGGGTGCACGCTGATCCAGTAGCGGGTGACGCTGCGCACCTCCACCGGCAGGGTGCGCGGCAGCATGGCGAGGATGCTGTCGGTGTGGTCCAGCGGGTAGGTGCCGGAGAGGCGCAGGTCGGCGATGGCCGGGTCGCAGCCGATGCGCCCGTGGCGGTAGCGGCCCAGTTCGGCGAGGAAGTCGCCCAGGCGCATGGCGCTGGCCACCAGCATGCCGTTGATCCAGGCCACGCTGTTTTCGTCCGCCGCCTGGGCCGCACCGCTGCCACGGGCGTCGAGGTTGAGGCGCTGGCCGGGTTGCAGCGCCAGGCGCTGGCCATGGCTGAACACCTGGGCCTCGCCGGTGAACAGGCTGACCTGGCTGCGGCTCTCCTGCAGGCGCACGGCGAGGCGGCCGCCGTGGAGCAGGATCAGCCCCTGGGGCGTTTCCACCCGCAGTGGCCGCGCCTCTTCCACGGCCTCCACCAGCATTTCGCCCTGGCGCAGGTGGAGCAGGCGCTGGCGCGCGTCGAAGCGGATATCCAGCGCGCTGTCGGTGTTCAGTGACAGGGTCGAGCCATCGGCCAGGGTCAGCTTGCGGCGCTCGCCCACGGCGGTGCTCTGGTCGGCGCGCAGGGCCAGCAGCGGGTCGCTTTCGCGTACCGCCAGGGCACCGCCACCGGCGATCACCAGCAGGGTGAGCAGCTTCAGCGCATCACGCCGGCTGCGCGAGGAGGGCGCGTCCAGGGCGGCGAGGGCGCTGGGGGTGTTCAGCCCGCGCAGGCCCTGGTTGACCGATTCGATGCGCTGCCAGGCGCGCTCATGCTCCGGGTCGGCGGCGCGCCAGCGTTGCCAGGCGTCCTGGCGCTGGCGCGAAGGTGTGCCGCCTTGCAGCTCCACCAGCCACTGCACCGCCTGGGCGGCGATGGCGGGGGCGATGCGTTGTTCGCCGGGCTTGCGCAGGGCCATCAGAGGCACTCCGCGAAGTAGCAGCGCTCAGCGGCCTTGGCCATGTAGCGCTTGACGCTGGAAAGGGAGAGGCCGAGCTGCTCGGCGATCTCGACGTAGGTGCGGCCGTCCACCTGGGCCAGCAGGAAGACCTTCTTCGCCAGCGGGGCCAGGCCGTCGAGCAGGCGGTCCAGCTCCATCAGGGTTTCCAGGATGATGGCGCGGGTTTCCTCGCTGGGCACTTCCTCTTCCGGCAGCGCGGCGAGGGCCTGCAGGTAGGCGCGCTCGATGTCCTGGCGGCGGTAGTGGTTGGCCAGCACGCGCTTGGCGATGGTGGTGAGGAAGGCGCGCGGTTCGAGAATGCTGTGCGCTTCGCGCCCCAGCAGCACCTTGAGGAAGGTGTCCTGGGCCAGGTCGGCGGCGCTCTGCGGGCAGCCGAGCTTGCGCTGCAGCCAGTTCCGGAGCCAGCCGTTGTGGTCGCTGTAGAGCTTGTGCAACGCCTGCTCGGGGGCGGCCTGGCTGCTGGTCAAGGAAGGCTCCGGAAGGGAATTCGGGGGTGGATCAAATAGGAATGCTTCGCATTCTATTTGTGCCGTGGCCGTTGCGCAATGCGGCCGTGCACGCCGCGTGATCGGTGGGTGGAACCCGGGAAGCGAGGCGCGGGTCAATCGATCACAACAACACGATCCAGGAGAACCACCATGCTCAGTCCCGCCACCAACCGCCGACTCGCCGCCGTGCTGGTCGCCAGCCAACTCACCTTCTTCGCCCAGGTACCGCTGGCCCAGGCCGCCATGATCGGCACGCCCCAGGCGCTGCAGGAACAGCAGCAACAGGTTGACCGCGCGCAGCTGCGCGGCATGCTGGATAACCAGGACGTGCAGAAGAAGCTGCAGGAGTACGGCGTGCCCCGTGAGCAGGTGGAGGCGCGCATCAACAGCCTCACCCCCGCCGAGCTGGCGCAGTTCAACCAGCAGTTGCAGCAGGAGCCCGCCGGTGCCGGCATCGTCGGCATCATCGTGCTGTTCCTGGTGATCTTCATCATCACCGACATGCTCTGCGCCACGGACATCTTCAGCTTCATCAAATGCATCCGTTGATGCGCCTGCTGCGGCCGGGGCTCCTCGCCCTGGCCGTGCTTCTCACCGGTTGCGCCAGCGGCCCGCTGCTGCCGCCGCAGAGCGAGCGGCTGCCCGAACGCATCGAGCTGGTGGACGTGCCCTTCTACCCGCAGGAGGACTACCAGTGCGGCCCGGCGGCGCTGGCCACGGTGCTGGTGCACCGCGGCGTGGCGACTTCGCCCGAGGCGCTGGTGCCCAAGGTCTACCTGCCCGAGCGGCGCGGCAGCCTCAAGCTGGAACTGGTGGCGGCGGCGCGGCAGAGCGGCATGCTGGTCTACCCGCTGCAGCCGAGCCTGGATGCCCTGCTGGCCCAGGTGGCGGCGGGCAACCCGGTGCTGGTGATGCAGAACCTCGGCCTCGACTGGTACCCGCAATGGCACTTCGCGGTGGTGGTCGGCTACGACCGCGCCAAGGACGAGCTGGTGCTGCGCTCGGCCACCACGCGGCGCTGGGTCACCGACCTGCGCAGCTTCGACCGCACCTGGGCCCGCGCCGAGCGCTGGGCGGTGGTGACCCTACCCCCCGAACAACTGCCGGCCGAACCGCGCCTGGAAGCCTGGATACAAGGCGCCAGCGACCTGGAGCAGACCGGGCAGCACGAGCGCGCCGAGCGGGCTTACCTGACCGCTTCCGGCCACTGGTACCGCGAGCCGCTGCCGCTGTTCGCCCTGGCCAACGCACGCTACACCGAAGGCGACCGCGACGGCGCGGAGAAGGCCTTGCGCGAAAGCATCGCCCGCAAGCCGGACTACGCCCTGGGCTGGTTCAACCTCTCCGAGCTGCTGGCCGAACGTGGCTGCCCGAACCAGGCCGGGCAGGCCCGCGCCTGTGCCCGCCAGCTGGCCCCGGACGACACGCGCATGGCCGCACCCCTCGGTGGCGCAGCCAAGGCCGGCGGCCGGTGTGAAGCCGTGCCGGCATGCGGGGGGCAATGATTTCCCTGTAGGGGCGAATTCATTCGCCCAGTTCGTAGGGTGGGCTTCAGCCCACCGCTTCGGATTTATTCGAGCCCGGCTGGTTACCGAGTTCTGTGGATGCTTTCCGTTTCGCCCCCCCGGGCCCTTTTTTCAGTCGCCAAAAAAGGAACCAAAAACGCTTGCCCCATCATCCGGCCCCGGCTTCGCCGGGGTTCCTTCACTCCATCGTCGTTACTCGCTACGCTCGCCCTTCGGGCCGCACTGAAGTGCGTTCGCCGCAAGCGGCGTCTGGGGGCCGGCGCGATGGGCCATCCATGGCCTGGCGCGCCTCTCGCGGCATCCATGCCGCTCGTCCCCCGGCGCAACGACTGCGTTCAGCCTCCTGGAGGGGCGTTGGCGGCTGCTCCAACTTTCTTCGTCCAACGCATCACCACGTGGTGCGCACGGACTTTCGTAGGATGGGTCGGGCGGCGTTCCGCGAGCGGAGCGAAACCCATGCGGTGGAGGTGGCCCAAACCCTTTGGGGCCCGGAAATGGCCGTGCTTGAGCCCTTGCTTTAAAACCTCGACAGCTAACGCATACAGCGCCAATTCATTCGCCCAGCGGATGGGGCGACGTTCTCCTGATCGTCTTTTACGATAGGCGCGCCGCATTACGTGGCACCCGTAGGATGGGTAGAGCTCCGCGAAACCCATCACGTCGGCGCCCCCAGGAGGCCCGTCGCTTATCCCATCGCCGCCCGGTAGTCCCCCGGCGTGCCGCCGACCGCGCTGCGGAAGCGGTTGCTGAAGTGGCTGGCGCTGGCGAAGCCGCAGGCCAGGGCGACCTCGCCCAGGGGCAGGGCGGTGCGGGCCAGCAGGTGGCGGGCGTGGGCCAGGCGGCGGGCGAGCACGTACTGGTGCGGCGGCAAGCCGAAGCTTTCGCGGAACATCCGCGCGAAGTGGTATTCCGAAAGCGCCGAGAAGGCCGCCAGCTCGCCCAGGCTCAGCGGCTCGGCCAGGTGGGCGTCGATGTACTCCATCAACCGCTTGCGCACCGCCGGGGCCAGGCCCCCTTTGAATTGCGGGCCCTGGCGCAGGCCGACCTGGGTCAGCAGGGTGTGGCCGAGCATCTCGTGGGCCAGGCTGCTGGTGAGCATGCGTTCGCCGGGTTCGTTCCAGTCGAGCTGGATGAGGCGGTGGAAGCGCGCGGCCTGCTCGGCGTCGTCGAGGAAGGTCGCCTCGTGCATCTGCAGCTCGCGGGGTTCGCGGTCGAGCAGGGTGACGGCGGCGTGGGCGAACTGCGCCGGGGCGATGTACAGGTGCGCCAGGCGGATCTCGCCGTTGATCACCCAGGAGGACTCGTGCCCGGCGGGGAGGATGCACAGCTTGTCCGGCGCGCCCTTGGTGTCCGGGCGCTCGCGGCGGAAGGTGCCGGTGCCGCCGGCCAGGTAGCACGACAGCGTGTGCAGGCGGGTGCCCTGGTAGTCGCGGGCGTCGTGGTGGTTGCTCCACAGCGCCGCGCCCATGCCATCGCCCAGCTCGGCTGCATGCTCCAGGCGGGCATGGGGCGAGCTGGCGAGGGACTGGAAGACCTGGTTCTGCAGGAGTGACGACATGCGCGGGGCAACCGGGTGGCTTGGGTGACCATGCTAGCGCGGGCGCCCGCGCGACGCAGCGGGGTGGCGCAGATAAGCGCAAGTTTTTGCAAGCGCGCCGACGGGCTGCGCGGGAGACTGGCCCCTCGACGCACCACCCGGATGACCGCCATGAACCTCTCGCTGTACCTGCTCACCGTCCTGATCTGGGGCACCACCTGGATCGCCATCAAGCTGCAGATGGGCGAGGTGGCCATCCCCGTGTCCATCGCCTACCGCTTCGCCCTGGCCGCCGTGGTGCTGTTCGCCATCCTCCTGCTCAGCCGCCGCCTGCAGAAACTCGACGGCCGCGCGCAGATGATCTGCCTGGCCCAGGGGCTGTGCCTGTTCTGCGTCAACTTCATGTGCTTCTACACCGCCAGCCAGTGGATCCACAGCGGGCTGATCGCCGTGGTGTTCTCCACCGCCACCCTGTGGAACGCGCTGAATGCGCGGGTGTTCTTCGGCCAGCGCATCGCCGCCAACGTGCTGGCGGGCGGTGCCCTCGGCCTGGCCGGGCTGGCGCTGCTGTTCTGGCCGGAACTGGCCGGCCACCAGGCCAGCCGTGAAACCCTGCTGGGCCTTGGCCTGGCGTTGCTGGGCACGCTGTGCTTCTCCGCCGGCAACATGCTCTCCAGCCTGCAGCAGAAGGCCGGCTACCGGCCGCTGACCACCAACGCCTGGGGCATGTTCTACGGCGCCTCGCTGCTGGTGCTGGGGTGCCTGGCCAGCGGCACGCCCTTCGGCATGGAGTGGAACACCCGCTACCTCGGCTCGCTGCTGTACCTGGCGATTCCCGGCTCGGTGATCGGCTTCACCGCCTACCTGACCCTGGTCGGGCGCATGGGGCCGGAGCGCGCGGCCTACTGCACCGTGCTGTTCCCGGTGGTGGCGCTGAACATCTCGGCCTTCGCCGAAGGCTACAGCTGGACGGCCCCGGCGCTGCTCGGCCTGGTGCTGGTGATGGCCGGCAACCTGCTGGTGTTCCGCAAGCCCAAGGCGCCGGTGGCCGCCGCGCCCCTGGGGAGCCGCGCATGAGCCAGCGCGTGGTACGCAGCCGCGACTTCACCGCCGAGCGCGCCTGGGGGGCGCTGGATATCGCCAACCTCGACGGCACCACGGTGCGCCTGCACTGGACCGACCAGCCCTACATCTGGCACGTCAACGACGGCAGCGAAGTCTTCGTGGTGCTCGATGGCGAGGTGGAGATGCGCTACCGCGAGGGCGGCGAGGAGCACGCGGTGCTGCTGGGCGTCGGCGACCTCTTCCATGCCGGCCCCGGTTGCGAGCACGTGGCCCACCCGCGCGGGACGGCGCGCGTTCTGGTGGTGGAGCGCGAAGGCAGCGTCTAGCCGCGCAGGGCCCGCGCCAGCACGCCGGGTGTGTAGCCATAGGCCCGGGTGAAATGGCGGTTGAGGTGGCTCTGGTCGGCGAAGCCGGTGGCCAGGGCGGCCTGGATCAACGGCTCGCCGGCGAGGATCAGGCGATGGGCCTTGTGCAGCTGGCGCTGCAGGCGATACGCATGGGGCGGCAGCGCGGTGACGGCCTTGAAGGCGCGGAGGAAATGATGGGGGCTGACGCCGGCCTCGAAGGCCAGTTCGGCGAGGCTGACGGCCTGCTCCGGCGCTTCGTCCAGCCGGGCCCGTGCCCGGGCGATGGCCTGCCGGGGCAGTGACAGCGGCAGCGTGGGGGCGCTTTCCACCAGCGGCCCGAGAATCGACAGCAGCTCCTGTTCCGCCACTTCCCACCAGGGTTCGCTGGCCGGGCCGGTGAGGGCCGCGTGGAGCCTGTGGAAGGCCTGGTTGGTGGCGCTCCGCGGCAGCACCGGGTAGGCGAATTCGCAGCCGGGGCTTTGCCCCAGTGCCTGGGCCACGTGCCCGATCAAGGCGGTGTCGAAATAGAGCATGCGCCAGCTGCGCGAACCGTGTGCCACCGGGCGCCCGTCGTGCACTTCGTTGGGGTTCACTGCGATCAGGCAGCCCGGTTCCGCGCGCACCTCGCCCCGGCCGCTGGCCGAATCCTGGGCGCCCTGGAGGATCATGCCGATGCCGAAACGGTCGTGGGTGTGGCGGCCGAAGGCGCGGCTGGAGGTGGCTTCCACCGCGAGAATGCCGGGCAGCCGGCAGGGCTGGATGTCGAACGCATCGGGGGGTGTCGCCTGCGCCATCTGCTCCCTCCTGTGGGGGCCCGTTGCCCGTTCAGGTGCCGCAGTATAGGCGCCGTTTAAGCCTGCGCGGGGGGATCAATTTCGTTCAAGACCGGCCCTGGCGCTTGCTTCTGAATAGGCCCCTCTGCCCTGCATCCAGCAGGCTTTCGGGAGGACACCCGGTGTCGCGACGCCTACAGGGATATCTGCTGCTTTCACTGGCGATGATGACGGTCGGGACCACGGTCATCGCCTCCAAACTCCTGGCCGGCGCCGTGCCGCCGTTCCTCGCCACCGCGGCGCGCTTCGCCCTGGCGCTGCCGGTATTGCTGTTGCTGCTGGCGCGCAGCCCGGTGCCCTGGCCGCGCCTGGGCTGGCGTGACCGCGGGCTGCTGGTGCTGCAGGCGGCGGCCGGCAGCGTGGGTTACACGGTGCTGCTGGTCTCCGGGCTGGAGCACCTGCCGGCGGCGGATGCCGGTGTGATAGTGGGGACCTTGCCCGCTGTTTCCGCGCTGTTCTCGGTCATGGTGCTCAAGGAGCGGCCCGGGCTGCGGCTGCTGGCTAGTGCCCTGCTGGCCACGGTGGGGGTGATGGCGGTGGCCTGGCAGGCGCCTGGGCAGTCGTCCTGGGTGGGTGTGCTCTATGTGCTCGGGGCGGTGTTCTGCGAGAGCGCCTTCATCCTGCTCAACAAGCGCATGGCGCAGCCCTTGGGGGCGCTGCAGCAGGCGACGGCGATGGTGGCGCTGGGGTTGCTGGTGTCACTGCCGGTGGCCCTGTTCGAGCTGCCGGTGGCGATGCCTTCGACTGTGGCCCTGGGGGCGCTGGCCTGGTATGCGCTGGTGCCGACCGTGGCTGGTTTCCTGCTCTGGTATGCCGGCGCGGCACGGGTCAGTGGCAGCGAGGCGGCGACGCTGACGGCCGTCGCGCCCCTGACGGCGGTGGCGCTGGCGGCGGCCCTGTTGGGCGATGAGGTAGGGCTGGCGCAATGGCTGGGGGCGGGCGCGGTGGTCCTGGCGATCCTGATCCTGGCGCTGCCGGCCCGCTTGCTCGGCGTGGCGCGGCGCGAGAGCAGCGTCTAGCTCGCCTCGTCGGCCTTCTTCGCGCCGCGCATGTTCATCGCCGCCAGGCACAGCTGCAGCACGATCAGCGCCCAGGCGTGGGCGTACAGGCCCCAGGTTATCCACAGCAGGTTGCTGGCCAGGAACACCCAGAAGCCGATATGGCGCCGGGCCGGTTTCTTCGAGCCGATCAGCCAGGCGGCGGCCACCGTCACCAGCATCGCCGGCCATTGCAGCAGGTCGAGATAGTCCATCTGATCCCCCTTTGTTCTCTTTCTTTTAGTGAGGTGGGGAGGGCGACGGTTCCACCGTTTTTCAGGTGCCCAGGGGCTGGCTGAAGAACAGCGCGACTTCCTCGGGCACAGTCTCGCGCGGGTCGTAGAGGGCGGTGTTGAGGCCACTGAAGACGAAGCCGGATTTCAGGTAGAAACCGATGGCCGGGTGGTTGCTGCTCTGGGTCTCCAGCCACAGGCAGCGCGCGTCGCTGGTGCGGGCGAAGGCGGTCGCCTCGTCCAGCAGCCGCCGGCCCAGCCCCTGGCCCTTGTGGGCCGGCGCGACGAACAGCGCGCTCAGCTCGGCGCTGCGGTTCCATTCCTCCAGCCGCACGCAGGCGAACCCCGCCAGGCTGCCGTCGTCGGCCACGGCGGCGAGGGCGAAGTCGGCGTCCTCGACATCCTCGGCGAACCCCTCTGCGTCATAGCGCTTGCGGAAGGGCTCCGCGCGGCGTTCCTCGACCAGCGCAAAGGCCAGGCCCTGCTGCTCCACGCGGTAGAGCAGGTGGGTGTCGTAGCCGGCATCGAAGGCGCTCAGGGCTTCGGCGTCGCGGGGGAACTCGATGGGGCGCAGGTGCATGGGATCATTCCTTGGCGGGCGTGTGATCAGGGGCGGGGCGGCTTATCTGTGGTGTCGCTGATCAGGCCCATGTAGAGCGTCAGGGGCGAGCTTCCGCCAAGCGTCACCACTTCCTTTCGACTGGCCAACAGCGTGCCCTCTGCATCCCGGCAGTCGACACGAACGGTGTAGAGAGTGGCGGCCGGCCCCGTGAGCATGCCGCCTGTGAACGAGGCATGGGCGATGGGCATCGATTCCCCCCAGCCACCGGCGGTCTGGATAGACAGTTCGCAGGTGGAGCGCTGGAACAGCTGGGGCTCGATGGTTCCCTCTACCTGCATCAGTGCATCGCATCCACCGAGCAATGGAGCCATCAGCGACAGCGCCATCAGTTTTCCCTTTTGCATCCTGCTACTCCTTGCCCCTATGCGAGCCTACCGGCAGGTCGCGTTTATAGCCTGAGGCCGTGATGCTCGGGAAGAGCCCTCTGGTGGATGCGAAGAGCGGCATCCACCTGCGGTGAGGTCGTAGGTTGGCGCCGAGCGCAGCGAGGCCCAACGGGGTGGGGTTCGGGGGCGCTGCATTGGTATGGGCGGTGAGGTGTCAGTCCAGCAGACAGGCGAGCAGGTCGGGCGGCACGTTGGGCGCCTCCTGCTCGAACAGGGTGCGGATGATCGTGCTGCGCTTGCCGCTCGGGGTGGTGCCGACGAAGTAGCTTTTCACGGCATAGCCTTGCTGGTCGGATTCCAGGAGGAAGCTCATGGGGCCAAGGCGTTCGTATTCGGCCTCCACCAGCAGCCAGCCATTGCGGTGGGCCAGCCTGTTCAGGCGCTTCATCGCGACCTTCTGCTGGCCGTCCTCGGCGAGACGCCGTTCGATGGCGTCGAAGGCCTGAGGGTAGGCGCTCGGTGATTCACGGCGAGGGCAGGTGGGGTCGGGCGGTGGCGGTGTTTCTACGTCTAGCGCCACGCCAGGGCGAGCAGTCTTGGCGATCCATTCGGGCTCATAGCCTGGTGCCTTCTGTCGCTCGGTGCTGATCAACCCCATGTAGAGCGTGGAGACATCGCGGCCGAGGGTCACGATCTCCTGGCGGCTGGCCAGCAGCGTGCCGTCGGGGGCCTTGCAGTCGACGCGGACGGTGTACAGATCGGAGCCGAATGGCGAGGCGGGAAGGCCTTCGATGAAGTCGGACTCAAGGATATCCAGTGATAACGATCGCCACGTCGGACTTTGCATGAAAAATTCGCATTTGGAGCGCGCGAACAGCCGGGGTTCGATGGTGCCTTCCACCGTGACAATGGCCTCGCATCCCGCGAGTGTCGCGGCTACCAGCACCAGCGCCTTCAGTCTTCCCTGCATTTTGCCGCTCCTTGTCCGCCGACGGGCGTGCCGGCAGGTCGCGTTTATAGCCTGAGGCCGTGATGCTCGGGAAGAGGCCGCTGGTGGATGCGAAGAGCGGCATCCACCCTACGCAGCGGTGAAGCCCGTGTTGGAGGATGGACGTAGGTTGGCGCCGAGCGCAGCGAGGCCCAACGGGCGGGGCGTCAGCGGCGGGCGAGGAGGGTGAGCCAGGCGAAGGCGGGGTAGCAGAGGTAGTGCAGGAAGAAGAGGAAGACGGCCATGGGGCTGGGTTGGTCCTGCAGGGTCATCATGCCGAGCAGGCCGAGGTAGAGGACGCCGAGCAGGGCGCCGTAGCCGAGGAAGATGCGCCAGGCTTCGCCGCGGCTGGGCGCGCGGCGCTGGATGAGGCGGAAGGCGGCGGCGAGGAGCAGGGCGACGGCGCCGGCGATGACCAAGGTGGCGAGCAGGCCGCCGACCTTGACCAGGCTGCGCAGGGCGAGGTTGAGCACCATCGCCAGGGCTACACCACCGATGGCGTAGCGCAGGGTGAAGGCCGGGCGCGGGTCGCTCACGGGCGTTCCAGGGCGACGTCGAGGCCGAAGCGCTTTCTCAGCACCGATTCCAGCAGGCCCTTGGGCAGCAGGGTGGCGAGCAGCGGCAGGGCGCGGCTGCCGTTGCCCAGGCGCAGCAGGCGCGGGCGCGGGTGGCGCTGGATGGCGGCGAACAGGTCGCGGGCGAATTCGGTGGCGGGGGTGGGGTTGTCCTGGGAGGCGCGGGCACGGGCGCGGATGCCGTCGCGGATCGGCCACCAGGGCGAGCCTTCGGCGATCACGGCTTCGGCTTCGCGGCTGGCGTTGGTGCCGAAGCTGGAGGCGATGGCGCCGGGTTGCACTTCCATCACTTCGATGGCGAAGGGCGCGAGTTCCAGGCGCAGGGCGTCGGAGATCGCGTGCACGGCGGCCTTGGAGGCGCAGTAGGCGCCGGCGAAGGGGGTGACCAGCACGCTGGAGACGCTGCCGATGTTGACCACCAGGCCGCGGCTGGCGCGCAGCACGGGGAAGCAGGCGCGGGTGAGGCCGATCAGCGAGAAGACGTTGGTTTCGAACTGCCGGCGCAGGGCGTCGGTGCCGCCGTCGAGCAGCGGGCCCATGGCGCCGTAGCCGGCGTTGTTGACCAGCACGTCGAGGCGCCCGGTTTCCCGTTGCAGGCGCTCGCCCAGCTGCGCCACCGCGTCCTCGTCGTTGACGTCCAGCTGCACGCCGATGAAGCCGGCGACATTGAGGGCGTCGACGTCATTGGCCTTGCGGGCGCAGGCCCAGACGCTGTAACCGGCGTGCTTGAAGGCATCGGCCAGGGCGCGGCCGATGCCACTGGAGCAGCCGGTGATGAGGGCAACGGGTTGGCTCATTGCTGGGTTCCTTGTTGGTCTTGTTGTGGTGGAGGCGACAGCGGGTGGGTGTTCAGTCGGTGAATCTGCCATGTAATCGCTCGGCGCGGAACTCCAGGGTCTGCGGGCGGTAGCCACTGCGCAGGGGCGGCAGGGGCAGGCAGTCGCTCCAGTCGGCACCGGCCTGCAGGCGCGGCGGGCCGAGGGAGCGTTCGGCATCGAAGGCCGATTGGGTGAGGTTGATCGAGTCGCCCGGGCGGTAGGCCTGGATCACCCAGGCGAGGTCCAGCAGGGTGGTGCTGCTGCCGTTGTGCACGCGGATCTGCAGGGGCCGGTCGGCGGGGCACTGGTCGGGGGCGTAGCCGACGCGCACGTCGAGCAGGGCCAGCTGGCGGTTCACCACGCGCTCCTCCCAGAGCACCCAGGCGGCGACCAGGCCGATGCCGAGCACCGCGACCAGGGAGATGGGCAGCGCCTTGGCGGGGTGGCGGATGACCAGGATCAGCCAGGTCAGGATGAGGATCGCACCGATCAGCATGGGAACGCCCGTGGGAGTTTCGAGGGGCTCAATGCTAGCGCATTACGTTGCGGCGATGCGGGGTGGGATGCGCCAGGCGCGGGGGCCCGGCTGGGCCCCCTGGGTTGGCGCACGCCATTCCCCCTGCTGGCACAGGGGGAATGGGCCTCCCGATGGGGGAAGGAGGCTCAGCGTGCTGTCACATGGCTCACCGATACCGCGTCGCTGCGACCGTAGACGTCTTCCAGGCGCTCGATGTCGTCCTCGCCCAGGTAGCTGCCGGACTGCACCTCGATGATCTCCAGGGGGATCTTGCCGGGGTTGGTCAGGCGGTGCACCGAGGTCATGGGGATGTAGGTCGACTGGTTCTCGGTGAGCAGGAAGGTCTTGTCGTCACAGGTCACCTCGGCGGTGCCGGAGACCACGATCCAGTGCTCGGCACGGTGGTGGTGCATCTGCAGCGAGAGCTGCGCGCCGGGCTTGACGGTGATGTGCTTGACCTGGAAGCGGCCGCCCATGTCCACCGAGTCGTAAGAGCCCCAGGGGCGGTACACGGCGCAATGGTTCTGGGTTTCGCTGCGGCCTTGGGCGTCGAGGTCGTTGACCAGCTTCTTGACGTCCTGCACGCGGTCGCGGTGGGCGATCATCATGGCGTCCTTGGTTTCAACCACGACGATGTCTTCCAGGCCGATCACCGACACCAGCTTGCCGTTGCCGTGCACCAGGCAGTTGTGGCTGTCCTGCACCACCACGTCGCCCTTGGTGACGTTGCCGTCCTTGTCCTTGTCGTGGACTTCCCAGATCGAGCTCCAGCTGCCGACATCGTTCCAGCCGGCGGACAGCGGCACCACGCAGGCGCGCTGGGTCTTTTCCATCACCGCGTAGTCGATGGAGTTGTCCGGGCAGCAGGCGAAGGTGTTGGCGTCGATGGTCACCGTGGTGCCTTCGCGCTGGCTGCGTTCCAGGGCCAGCAGGCAGGTGTCGTAGATGTCCACGTCGTGGTGCTTGAGCTCATCGAGGAAGCGGCTGGCGCGGAACAGGAACATGCCGCTGTTCCAGAAGTAGTCGCCGGAATCCACGTACTGCTGGGCGCGCTCGGCGTCGGGTTTCTCGACGAACTGGGCGACGCGGCTGATGCCGTCCGGCAGGCTGCCGGCGGAATCCTTGCCACGGATGTAGCCGTAGCCGGTCTCGGGGCGCAGGGCGGGCACGCCGAACAGCACCATCTCGCCCTTCTCGGCGGCGATGGTGGCCAGGGCCAGGGCCTGCTGGAAGGCGCGCTGGTCTTCCAGCACGTGGTCGGCCGGCATTACCAGCATCAGCTCGTCGCGGCCTTCGGCCAGCAGCTGCATGGCGGCGATGGCGACGGCGGGCGCGGTGTTGCGGCCGAAGGGCTCGAGCAGCATGGCCTGCGGGGTGACGTTGATGGCGTCGAGCTGCTCCTGGACGATGAAGCGGTGATCCTTGTTGGCCACCAGCACCGGGGCCTGCATTCCTTCGAAGTTCAGGCGCTCCAGGGTCTGCTGGAACAGGGTGTGGTCACCGGTCAGGGCCAGGAACTGCTTGGGGTACTGCTTGCGCGAAAGAGGCCAGAGTCGGGAGCCGCTACCGCCAGAGAGGATCACAGGAATCATGGGTGTATCTCCTAAAATCGCTTGTCGTTTGTGGATAGATTGCTCATCACATCGATCACTGATTTCTGTCTTGTAGTCCCACTGTCTCTTGCGGCGGGTACGAAGCATTGCCCGGGGCCCTCGGCCCCGGGCCGGGTACATCAGGATTCGGCCGGGCGCTTGACCCAGACCGGGGAGAGCTTGCCGCCGCTGCCGGTGATGTAGAGGCAGACGACTTCGCCGCGCTGCAGCGAGACCGGCTTGAGGTCACTGACCTTGCGGGTGCCGTCGAACAGGGCGAGGTTGACCTTCACCGGGTTGATCTCGCGCTCGCCACGGCCTTGGGCCGCAACGTCCTCGACCACGGCGGTCCTGCCGTCGGCGGTCTTCACGGTGAGCTTGGCGTCGGACAGGTTCTGCACCCGCAGCAGGGCCTTCTGCTTGTTCTTGAAGGCCGGCTCTTCCACCAGCTTGGGCTCGGCGCCCGGCTGGTTGACCAGGGTGTAGTAGCGGTCGGCTTCCAGTTTCACCGGCAGGTTGGTGGCGCCGATCTGGGCGCTGTAGTTGCCGGCGGGCAGGAATTTGAAGTCGCTGGAGCCGAGCGGGGCGACGTCGTTCAACGCGGTGTTGCCGACGTTGACGCTGAGTTCGCTGCTGCCGGCGTTGTAGGCGCGGACGAAGGCCGATCCCTTGGGTGCCTGGGGTCCATAGAGCCCGCCTTCGTCAGCCTGTGCATGCACAGCGGCGAGGCCCAGGGCGATGGCGCAGGCATACGACGTCCAGTTGCGTTTCTTCTGTCGGTTCATGGTGTTCCTCCATCTTTCTTTTTTGAAATGGCCGTGGTGGCCACAGTCGTCGAGGGCTCGCGGGGCGGGCCCTCACTGCTCGGTTTTCAGTTGTTGGCGGTGGCCGCGAGGCGCTCGCCGGGGGTGCCGCCGCCCTTGCGCAGTTCGGCGATCCACTGCGGATCGAACTCGCTGAGGTCGTTGGTCATCGGCAGGTAGCGTTCGGGGAATTCCCAGATCACCAGCTGCGGAGCGGCGTCTTTCAGCTCGTCGCTCTGCAGGTACTTGAGCATCGGCAGGATCGGCCCGTGGCCGTCCTCGGCGTGGTTGACCAGGTCGCGTTGCAGCGACTGGCGCAGGGCGCCGGCGAAGTTCCAGTTCTGGTTGGCGCTGTAGCTGGTGCCCACCAGCGCCACCGGCACCTGGCTGTCGGCGAACAGCGAGTCACCGCTGGCTTCACCTTCGACCGCGGCGCGGGTCTCGCGTTTCTGCAATTTGTCCGGTGCCGGCATGAGGTTTTCGAACATCGGGTCCAGCGGCAGGAAGCGGGTCAGGTCACCCTTGTAGTCCTCGTTCTTCACCGCCTCGGTGACGTACTCCTGGGCATCGCCCGAGAGCGGCGCCGCGCTGCGCACGGCCTCGCCCACGGTGTTGGCCACCACCTCGGCGCCCAGGGGCGTCCAGTGGGTGTCGGTGCGCAGGAAGACCTGGCCGTTGTGCTTGGCCTGCTCCAGGGTGCCGAGCAGGTCCGGGGCGATGATCCCGGCCTTGCGGGCGGCGCCGCGGAACTGCGCGTAGAGGTCCTGGCGCAGGGCGGTGGGGCGGGCTTCGCCTGTGTACTCGGGGTACAGGCGCGACTTGGACGGCACGATGGCCAGCACCAGGGTCACGCCGCGTCCGGCCAGCTCGTCACGCACACCCTGGATCAGCGCGAGGTTTTCCTGCAGGTGGCGGCTGCCATCGGCGACCGGGTCGAACTCCTCATCGGAGAACAGCCAGCCGTCCTTGCCGATCACCACGCCCTGGCGGCCTTCGCCGAACAGGCCGTAGTCCACCAGCGCCCAGAGGTTGGTACCGATCTGCTTGATCGGGAATTCATCGTCGTAGTGCTTCTCGAAGGCGTGGGCCAGCTTGCCGTTGAGCACGGTGGTTTCCTTGGCGACGCTGAAGCCGACGATGCCGCGCATGGACCACAGGCTCAGGGCCAGCAGCATGCCGGCGAAGACGACGATGTAGAGGGTGTTGGCAGTTCTGCTCATGGTTGCGCTCCTCAGAACTGGAAGTAGAGGAAGGGAGAGAAGCTCTGCGCCGAGAGCTTCAGGATCGAGGCGGCGAACAGCACCAGCAGCGCGATGCGGGTCGCCAGTACCGGTAGCTGGGTCATCCAGGCCTGTTGCCAGACCAGGCCGCCGCTCGGCGAGTAGGCGATGGCCGCCGGGTCGTTGGCGCCGCCCTGCTGGGTGCGCGGCTGGGCGGTGGCCGGGCCGTTGGCGTCGACGTGCTCCTCGGCGCGGGCCTTGGGCGCACCGGCCAGGGGCTTGGTGTAGAACTGGCGGATGCCGAAGATGGCCAGCACCACGTAGGCGAGCACCAGGGTGGCGATCTGCAGGCTGGTCAGCTGGGCGGCGTTGAGCTCGGAGAGCCCCAGGTCACCGAAGCTGAACATGGCGGCGTACATGCGCCAGGCGACGTCGAGGTTTTCGGCGCGGAAGATCACCCAGCCGACCACCACGAGGAGGAAGGTGAAGGCCCAGCGCAGCGGGTTGAGCACACGCGGCGCGGCGTCGACGCCGAGGGCGCGTTCGATCGCCAGCCACATGCCGTGCCAGGCGCCCCAGATGATGTAGGTGAAGTTGGCCCCGTGCCACAGGCCACCCAGCAACATGGTGAGGAACAGGTTGCGGTAGGTCTGGAAGGTGGTACCGCGGTTGCCGCCCAGGCTGATGTAGAGGTAGTCGCGCAGCCAGGTGGAGAGGCTGATGTGCCAGCGCCGCCAGAACTCGGTGATGGACTGGCTGATGTAGGGCTGGTTGAAGTTCTCCATGAAGCGGAAGCCCATCATCAGGCCGAGGCCGATGGCCATGTCGCTGTAGCCGGAGAAGTCGAAGTACAGCTGCGCGGTGTAGGCCAGCGCACCGAGCCAGGCGTCCCCCGTGGTCGGGTCGGAGAGGGCGAAGCAATGGTCGGCGATGGGCGCGATGCTGTCGGCGATGAAGACCTTCTTGATGAAGCCCTGCATGAACCGGGTGCAGCCCTCGGCGAACTTGTCGACGGTGTGGGTGCGGTGGTTGAACTGGTCGACCAGGTCGCGGAAGCGCAGCACGGGGCCGGCGATCAGGTGCGGGAAGATCGCCACGAAGGCTGCGAAGTCGATCAGGTTGTGGGTCGCCGGGGTGTCGCCGCGGTACACATCGATGATGTAGCTGATGGACTCGAAGATGTAGAACGAGATACCGATCGGCAACAGGATGTGGGTGAGGACGAAGGGCTCCATGCCGAACGAGGTGATGATGGCGTTGAGGCTGTCGACCCCGAAGTTGGCGTACTTGAAGTAGCCGAGGACGCAGAGGTCCACCACCACGCCGAGGAGCAGCCATTTCTGCGCCGCTTTCGTGCGCACGCCGGCTGCACCTACGCGCAGGCCGATCCAGTAGTTGAACACCGTGACCCCCGCGAACAACGCGAGGAAGTCGATTCGCCACCAGGCATAGAACACGTAGCTGGCGATGAGCAGCAGGAGGTTGCGATAGCGCGTTCCGACCAGGTAGTACAAGCCGAGGAAGATCGGCAGGAACAGGAACAGGAACACGTTTGAAGAAAAGACCATCCGAGTCTCTCCACTTGTACGTAACTTTCTGGGCCGCCGCCGGGCATTCCAGCCCGGTGTGCGACCCGCCATTCCCTCCCCAGGGTGTGGCTTTCAAATCCTTGCGCCGCCGCGTCTGCTGCGCGGTCGGTTCATTCCGTCAGGCGCCTCCCCGGGTAGGGGAGGGCGCTGCATCAGCTACCGCTGCTGCCCTCCTTCTTTGGGTGGAAGACCTGGGTCACGTCGCCGCCGAGGCGGAAGGTCTTGTAGGGGCCCATGGAGTCTTTCCACTCGACCGTGTCGGGCTTGCAGCCATAGAGGGCGCACCAGGGTTCGAGCCAGGCGAACTTGGCGTGTTTCTCCAGTTCGTCCATGTCCTGGTCCTTGCCGGTCTTGTCGTCGAAGGGTTCCTGGTCGTCGACACCGGCGATGACCTTCTCGCCGAGGCGGCGCAGGGCGCCGTTGTTCTCTTCGCGCAGGTCCACGCCGTTGGCCTGGGCGAAGGCGGCGATCATCGCCAGCGGCGGCAGGCTGTAGTTGTGGTAGGCGAGGGCACGCTGCTGGCGCTTGAGTTCGTTGGGCAGGAAGCCGTCGTTGTCGACCTGGCTGGCGGCCACGCGGAACTGGTCCACCGACCAGTCGAAGAGGTCGCGGCGGTTGGTGGCGACGGCGGTGGCCATCACCGACCAGGCGGCCCAGTAGGAGTGGTTGTTGATCTTCTTCAGCGGCAGGTCGCTCCAGTCGTGCACCGTCTGGTCGGCCAGGCGCGAGAACCAGGATTCGATGACCTGGGTCTGGGTCTGGTAGGCGTTCAGCGGGTGGCTGTCGGAGAACTTCAGCCGCAGGTAGGCGGAGGACAGGCTGCCCAGCGCCCATTTGCGGATGGACTTGCCGGTGTGGTTGTACTCGGTGCTGAGCAGGGCGTTGGCCTGGGCCCAGCTGGTCATCCACTGCAGGGCGCATTCGAGCTGCGGACGCTGCCCTTCACGCATGTACACCATGACCATCTTGTTGACGCCGCGCTCCATCTCGGTGATGTCGGCGGTCTTCTCGCGGAAGGCCTTCTCGGCATCCGGGTTGAGCGTCGCGCGGGCCTTGTCGGAGCCCTCGTACTTGCTGCGGAAGTCGAGCTTGGCGGTGTAGGGCTGCGGCGGTGCCTTGCAGGCCTCGGGCTTCTTGTCGTCGATATCCACCGGGGCGTAGTAGCCGCGCGGCGGTACCAGGTCGGCCGCGCTCGCCTGGCCGGCGAGCAGGAAACCGCCGAGCAGGCAGGGCGCGAGCAGGCTGAGTGGATGTTTCATGGGGGCCTCCTTCCTCACTCGGCCTTGGCCGTGAGGGTGTTGCCACCGTTGCCGGGACGCTTGCACAGGGTCACGTCGACGCTGAGGTTTTCCGGCATCTGTTCGGGGCTGTGGATTTCCAGGGCGAGGACGTTGAGGTCCCGCCAATCGGCGTCGTTGCGCAGTTCGAAGGCATAGCGGCCGCCGGTATCGACGCGGTCGCTCTGTTCGATCTTGAAGTTTTCGCGGCGGCCGTTGAGGTACCAGATGGTCGCCTTGGATTCGTGCACGGACGGGTCGCTGAAGGTCAGGTCGACCTGGTAGTCGCCGCCACGGATGTCTTTCACCGCGCCGTTCTGGCCGTTGACGAAGACCTCGTTGGCGCCGGGCTTCATCTTCACCTTGTTGTGCATCACCGCCTTCTGGCCTTCGCAGCCGTTGTTCACCAGCGGCAGGGCCTGGCGGTAGAAGCTCTTCTGCGCCATGTCGTAGTGGGTGGCGAATTCCCAGACGATGATCTTCGGCGGGTTTTCGTGGAATTCCTTGCTGCTCATGTACTGCAGCAGGGCGCTGTCGAAGCCGCCGCCGCTGACCGCCATGTTGAGCACCTCGGCGCCGCTGTGCTGTTGCAGGAAGCCGCCGAAGTTGTAGGCCGGGCCGCTGTTACTGGTGCCCACCAGGACGATCTGCGGGTTCGACTCGTCGCCGAACAGGCTGTCGCCGCCCTCGTCGCCCGAGGCTTCGGTCTCGTAGCGGTCTACGTACTGGGTGGCGTAGGTGGTGCCGCACAGTTGGCCGGCGGTCTTGTGCAGGGTGCCGGCCTTGGGCAGCAGGCCGACGACCTTGCTGGAGAATTCCTTCTTGGGAATGTCGGCGAAACCGGGCATTTCCTTCAGCGTCTCGGCCACCAGCTTGGCGGTGCGGTCGGCGCCGGCCGGGGTCCAGTGGTGGTCGGCCTTGAAGTAGTAGTCGGTGTCCACGCCCTGCTCGTCGAACAGCGGCGAGAGGTCGGTGACCCAGATGCCGGTCTTGCGGAAGTCCTCCACGGTTTTCATGAAGTTCTTCTTCGCCAGGTCGTAGTCGTAGCGGGCCTTCTCTTCTTCGGTGAGCTTCTCGCGGTTGATCAGCCCGCGGGTGGGTTGGTAGACCACCATCAGCTCGATGCCCTTGGCCTTGAGCGCGTCGCGCAGGCGCTTGAACTCGCTGTAGCCGTAGGGGGTGGTGCCGAAGTCGGTGCGCAGGTCGTTGCGGGAGCGGAACAGCCAGTCGTCCTTGGCCTGCACCAGGGCGGTGAAGAAGCTCAGGTACTTGGTGTTGTAGGTGTTCGGGTTCTGCGCCGTGGCGCACAGCGGACCGGTGCGCTGCACGCTGTACTGCGGTTCGGCCGCCTGGACGGTGTGGGCGCTGGCCAGCAGGGCAGCGGCCAGGGCGGTAGGGGCGAACCAACGGGTGGTGTTCTTGTGCATGATCTGTTGCCTCAATCCTGGAGTTCGGCCTGGCTTTCGACGGGGTCGATGAGCACCGCTTTCTTGCGGCGCACCATGAGGTCGAGGATTTCGTCCTGTTTTTCACCGAGCACGCCGGCGAAGCTGATGCCGGTGGATTTGCTCGGGGCGAGCATTTCCACGCGGTACAGCTCCACGGAGAGCGGCGAGTCGATGGACAGCGGGCTGGAGCCGTTACCGGCGAGCTTGCCGCCGACCACGATCATCGAGACCTTGGTGTCGAAGGGGTCGAGCTCGATGTCGCGGTCGGTGTCGGACAGGTCCTTGATGTGCCCGTACACGCCGGTCAGCCCGTTGGCGATGGCGAGGTTTTCGTACAGGCGGATGTTCACGCTGTTGCGCAGGCGGATGCCGTGGCGCTGGTTGTTGACGATCTTGTTGCCCCACAACAGGTTGTTGGAGCTCTCGTACAGGGTGATGCCGTCGGCATGGTTCTGGTAGACCTCGTTGTAGGCCACCAGGTTGTTCACCGAGTTACGGTCGATGACGATGCCCGAGAGCTTGTTGTCGTAGGTCTTGTTGTTGATGATCCAGCTGTCGTCCACCTCGCGGGAGATGATGATCCCGTGCTTCTTCTTGGTCCCGTAGACGGTGTTCTCGGCGATGATCAGGCCGTGGGAACGGTCGTGGGGGTCGATGCCGTAGACGATGTTGTCGCGGTAGGTGTTGCCCTTGATCACCACGTCGCGGGCCTCGTAGCAGTAGAAGCCGTACCAGTGGTCGACGAACTCCGAATCCACCAGCCAGCCGGTGGGCTCGGGGCGCTTGAGGCGCTCGTGCATGCCGGGGGTGTACTGGGTGATGGAGACGCCGTAGGACTTGGAGTTGTTGTAGCCGAGGCTGGTGACGGTGCTGCCGACGATGTACAGCTCGCTGCCGCCCCAGGAGACGAGGAAGGGGCGGAATTCATCGGGCGTGCGGAAGGTGGCCGGGCCCTTGTCCTGCTCGCGCCAGGCGGTGAGCTTGGTGCCGGTGATGAACAGCTTGCCGTCGTTGACCAGGAACGCGCCGCGCTCCTGGGAGAGGCGGAAGTCCTTGGTGTCCTTGCCGATCTCGAGGTTGGCGTCCTGAGCCACCACCACGGGCAGGCGGGCCAGGTAGACGCCCGGCTCGGTCTCGCTGAACTGGGTGTCGGGCAGGGCCTTGGCGATGTCGGCGGGGGTGACGTGGCCACCCTCGATGAAGATCGCCTGGGGCATGCCGCGCTGGCGGGTGACCCATTCACGCATGCGTTCGTTGCCGCCGATGAAGTCCTTCAGGGCGTCCTGCTGCAGCATGCGCCGCACCACGACCTTGCCCTGTTTCGAGCGGTCGATCTTGGCGTCCACCGCTTGCGCGGTGTAGCCGGAGAGGTCGGGCAGCTTGGGCGCTTCCAGGTGCAACTGGTCCACCGGCGCGCTGGTGACGGTGTAGTTCTTGGTTTCCTTGAGTTCCTTGGTCGGTTCGGCGGCCTGGACCCAGGGCGCTGCGATGAGCAGCGCGCCAAGCACCACACCGCTGAGCGGCAGGGGGGTTCCGATGGGGTTTCTCATGGCTGTTCTCCCTTCGCGCATGGCTGCCTCAGAAGCGCCAGATGAAGTCGACGAAGGCGCGGTGCATCAGCGAGTCGGTGCCGCTGCCATAGGCATCGCCCGGCTTGAACACGCCGCCACGGAAGCGCACCAGTGCGGAGGCGTCGTCCATGTGCTCGGCCATCGAGGCCGGCAGCAGGCCCTGCTTGAAGTACTTGGTGACGACGAAGTCGAGCTCCTGGCCGACGTCTTTTTCGCCGTCCTCCAGCGGGGCGATGATCCCGGCCTGGCCGACGTCCTGGTTGTCGTCGATACGCCAGAAGCGGTGGTAGACGACGCTGGCGTCATAGTCCTCGCGCAGCTGCCAGGAGGCGAAGGCGGTGCCCACCTGGAGGTTGCTCAGCTCGCCGCGGAAGGCTTCGCCGAAGCGGTGCATGCGCGAGTTGGTGCCGGTGAAGTTGGAGCGGTTGCTTTCCATGCCGGTCTGGCGGAACTGCTCGGAGCTGTCGTCGTCACCGCCGCCGCTGCCACGGGCGTAGGCGCCACCGACCTTCCACTGGTCGTCGATGTTCCAGCGCAGGCCGAGGTCCAGCGCCCAGGCGTCGACGTCGACGTTGCGCGAACCGTTGGCGACGCTGTCGTTGCCGACCACGGTCTGGTTCAGCTCATCGATGTCGCCGGTCAGCCAGGTGGCCTGGGCCCAGTAGTTGATGGGCTCGGGGGAGCGGCGGTCGAAGAAGCCGTTGTCGGCGTTGATGCCGAGCCAGGTCAGGTCGCCGGTGTAGCGCTTGTCCAGCGGGTCCACCACTTCGCCGTTGTCGGGCAGGCTGCCGTTGTCGCGGCTGTGGTGGAGCTTGAGGCCGACCCAGTGGTTGGGCATCCATTGGGTGGCGACGTCACCGAAGATGTGCTGGCGGTCCTTGTCTTCGGGGGCCAGTTCGTCGATGTCGGTGCGGTATTCGCTGAAGCGCTCGGCGACGCCGACGTTGGCGGTGAGCAGGGTGGTGTCGAAGGTCCAGCGCAGGGCTTCGATGTTGGTGTCCCACCAGGTGCCTTCGTCGCTGCGCACGCGCTGGCGACCGAAGCGCAGGTGCTCGCCCGGGTAGGCGGTGAGGCCGGCGTAGTCGACCCAGAACTCGCGCAGGGCGAGGTAGCTCTTGTCTGGTTCGCGGCCGTCGTTGTTCTGGCTGGACTCGCTGTCGATGTCGCTGGACTCGAGGGTATCGGTCTCGACGATGTCGGTGGCGGTCACCGCCTGGCCCATGGCGAAGGCGCTCCACTCACCGCGCTGGCCATAGACCCAGGGACGCAGGTCGAGACCGATGCCGTTGACGTCGCCGCCCTTCTGGGTGCCGAGGTCGCGGTCGTCTTCCGATTGCGCGGTGACCTTGATGTCGAGGCCGAAGTTCTTGTCGCTCATCTGCACGGCGAAGGCGCTGCTCGCGGTGATCAGCGTGATGCCCAGGCCCAGGCTTGCATTCGTCCAGAGATTGAATTTCATATCGATTCCTTCAAGGGGTCTGCATGGCTTGCATCTGTGCGGCGTCTTGCAGTGCGGTGCCTCTCAGCTGGCGCTCTTCGCGCAGCAGCTGCTCGGCCCGCGCACGCTCTGCAGGCTGCAGTTGTTGTTCCACCGCCTGGGCCAGCTCGGTGGCCTGGGGTGTGTTCTTGGGGAGCGCCAGCTGGCTGAAGACGTAGGCGTTGACCAGGTTCGGGGTGATGCCCTTGCCCTGGGCGAACATCTGCCCGAGGGCGAAGTCGGCGTTGATCTGGCCGTTGCGCGCGGCGTTGAGCAGGTAGTCCAGTGCCTTGTCGGGGTAGATGTCGCCCAGGTAGCCACGGATGTAGATCTGCCCCAGCAGGTAGTTGGCGCTGGGTTCGGTGGCGGAGGCCTTCATCAGGTGCTCCTCGGCCTTCTTCGGGTCCTGCGGGAGCAGCTTGCCTTCGTAGTAGAGGCGGCCCAGCAGCAGCTCGGCGCGCGGTTGCGCGGCTTCGCGGCCGTGGTCGAGGTACTCCATCATCTTGTCGATGTCGCCCAGGCCCGGGTATTCGTAGAGCAGCTTGGCCAGGCTGACCCAGGCGGCGGGGTAGGCCGGGGCGATCTCTTCGAGCATCTCCTGGGCCTTGCCTTCGTCGGGCTTGCCGCCCAGTTCGGCGTCGGCCAGCACCTGGGCCACCGAGTCCACGCGCTGGGCGGGGAGGGTGCCGGCGTGGTAGCCGTTCATCAGCTGGGCGACCAGGGCTTTCTGCTCCTCGGCCTTGTTCTGCTTCTGGTACACGGTGGCCAGCTCTACGTAGCAGACGTCGGCCTGGGCCAGGGTGCGCTTGCAGATCTCCTCGATCTCGCCCAGGTGCTGGTCGTAGGTGCCCTGGCTCCGATAGAAGAGGATCTGCGCCAGCTCGGCCTGGGGTTGGCCGTCGGCGCGCCACTGGGCGATGCGCTGCTGCACGTTCACGCCGGGGAAGTCCTGCGGGAAGGTGAGGTAGAGCATGACCAGGGGCAGCAGGCTGCTGGGCTCGCCGGCCTTGAAGGCTTCGTCCAGCAGCTTGGCCGCTTCCTGGCGCTCGGCGGGCGTGGCGTCGGGCTTGCGCGCCAGGAGCTTGCCGAGGCGGGCCTTGGCGCGGGGGGACTCGTCCATGGCCTGGCGGTAGATCTGCTCGGCCTTGCGCATCTGCTCCGGGTCACCGCTGTTGACCTGCAGGTCGGCCAGGCCGACCTGGGCACTGACGTAGCCCAGGTCCGCCAGCTGGCGGTAGTTGCGCTCGGCGGTGGCGGTGTCGCCACGCTTGAGCGCCTCGTTGGCCAGGCGTTGGTCGGGCAGGCCGGCACAGCCGGCCAGCGCGACCGCGGCGCCGAGCATCAGGTAACGCGAGGGGAATGTCGCCACGTGGTCTCCCTCCTTAGAAGCCGGCGGCCAGGGCGCGGTCGACCATCCAGTCGAACGAGGGGCCGCGGTCGATGCTGACCTCGACCGGCTGGCCGGCGAGCTTGCTGTCCAGGGTCTGGTCGGGCTGGATGACCACGCGGATGTCGGAGGACAGGCCGCTGTCGATCAGGCTGGTGCTGATGATCTTGCCGTGGCGCGGGCTGTCTTCACCGGCTACCTGGAAGGTGACGCCGGCACCGGGCTTGGCCTGGGCGAAGTTGCGGTAGGGGAAGCGGGCGCTGACGGTGGCTTCGAAGTCCTGGGGCACCAACTCGAAGATCACGTCGCCCTTGCCGGCGAACTGGCCGTCGGCGACCAGCTGGCGCGCCACCTTGCAGTTGCAGGGGCTGGTGAGGGTGCCTTTCATCTGCTTGCCGAACAGCTCTTCGACGTTGGCCGGGGTGAGCTGGTCGTCGGTCAGGTGGCCCTTGAGCATCTCCAGCATGGTGGCGGAGAAGGAGGCGATGGGGGCGCCCTTGTCGACGTTGGTGCCTTCGCCGCCGATCAGGCTCTGCACGGTGCCTTCACGGGGCATGGTGACCTGCATGCTGGGCACCGCGACCATGCCGGATTCGGCGTGGGTGACGAAGTACAGGCTGTACATGGACTTGAAGATGAAGCCGAAGGCGGCGAGGCCGACGACGAACAGGCCGGCGCTGAAGGTGACGGCCTTGAGGCGGCCGAACATGCCCATGCCGCCACCGGCGCCGCCGTTCTTGCGGGGCTTGGTGAAGTTCTCGCGCTGCAGGGTGTTGAGCATGTCGCCGGCGCTGACCACTTCGCCCGAGAGGTGGGCGCTGATCAGGTAGCGCAGGGTGGCGATGTCACGCGGCTTGAGGCTGTGGAACTGGCAGCCGGCACGGCCGCTGTCCGGGTCCACGGCGCGCACCTGGAATTCGACGTCCAGGCCCAGGGTCAGGCTGTCCAGCTGGAACAGCATGCGGCCCTGGTGGTAGTCGCCGACCTGGGCGCGGTGCTTGGGGCTGGTCTGGAAGGAGAAGCCCCCGGCAGAGAGGTCGACCAGGCGGTGCTCGACCCGTTCGTTGTTGGCCAGGTAGCGGATCTTGGCCGGTATCTTGACCCGGGCGTGTTGGCGCTGGGCTTCGGATTCGTGCACCACATTGACGTTGACGGCTGTATTCATGGCTTGGATTTCCTATTCAAGTTCTGTCACACGAACGCCATCAGCGTGGCGACGAATACGCTGGTTGCGGTGAAAGTCATGGCGCGTGAGGACCAGGTGTTGAACCAGCGCGTAAAGCTGGCGAGATCACGGTTGAGCTTGGTGTTCTGGCGCGTCCACGACTGTTGGTCGAGGCGGAAGAAGACGTAGATCTTCACCAGGGCGCCGACGATCTGGTTGTAATAGAGGATCAGCGGGTAGGCCGGCCCTATGTGGTGCCCTGAAACGCTCAGCAGCAGGGTGAGGATGAAGCGGGTGAGACCGATCCACAGCAGGTACACGAGCAGGTAGGCGATGCTGTACTTGATGCTGGCGATGACCGCGACGGCCAGGCCCAGCAGGCAGGTCCACATCGATACGCGCTGGTCGCTGAGCACCAGGGTGGTGAACCAGCCCAGGCGGCTCGGCCCCAGGCGCAGGGCCCGGGAGTTCTGCCGCAGGTTGTTGCCGTACCAGCGGAACATCAGCTTGCGGCTGGCCTTGATGAAGCTCTTCTCCGGCGGGTGCTCGACGGTGTTGATCGCCGCGTCCGGCACGTAGAAGGTGTCGTAGCCCAGGCGCATCAGGCTGTACCAGCTGGACTTGTCGTCACCGGTGAGGAACTGGAAGCGACCCAGGCGCCAATGGTCCAGGTGGTCGCTTTCCACGTCGGCGATGAAGTCCGGGTCGGTCACCACCTTGGCGCGGAACACCGACATGCGCCCGGTCATGGTCAGCACCCGCTTGGAGAGCGCCATGGAGCACATGTTGATGTGGCGCTGGGCGAAGCGCAGCTTGTGCCACTCGGCCATGATGTAGCTGCCCCGCACCTCGCAGAACTCGTTGGTGGTGAGGCCGCCGACATTGGGGAAGAGCTTGAACCAGGGCACGGTCTTGTTCACCACGCCTTCGGCCAGCACGGTGTCGCCGTCCACGACCGCGACCACGGCGTTCTCGTCCGGCAGCTGGCGGGAGATGGCGCGGAAGCCATAGGCCAGGCCGTCGCGCTTGCCGGTGCCGGGGATGCGCACGAAGTCGAGGGCGACGTGGGCGGGCGGGTTCATCTTTTCCCACAGGCCCTTGACCAGCAGCTCATCGGACAGCTCGACGATGGAGCAGACCACGGTGGTGGGGTAGCCGCAGCTGATCGCTTCCTGGATCACCGAGCGGTAGACCATCGCGGTGGTCAGGGCGTCGATGCGGAAGCTGGTCACCAGCAGGAATACATGGGACGGGTCGGCCGCCTTGCCCAGCTTGCGAACCTTGCGCCGGTAGTGCGGGTAGACCACATAAAGGAACAGCATGCCGCGAATGAAGTGCAGGCCGCCCATGGAGTAGCGCCAGATGCCGACCAGACCGATCAGCAGCAGGAAATGCTTGGAGTCGGGGTCGAAGACCGACTTGGGCAAGGCCAGTGCGAGCAGCATCAGGCCCGTCAGGTAGAAAAGCCAACCCGCCGCCTCGTTGAGGCTTAGCTTGAGCTTGTCCATACGTTTATCCATTCCGTCGTTGGCGCCGGACAAACCTCGGGCGTGGGCGCGGCTTCTTGTTGTTCGCCGACCCGAGGTTCATCACTGCGTTGCGCTTAGAAGCTGGCGTCCGGCTTACCAGCAGATGCCTTCGGCGTGAGCATTGGAGGCCTGGGGCATGAAGCCCACGAGGTCGATCACGTGCTTGCCTTCCGGCGTCCGTTGCGCCAGCGGAGCGAAGAGCTCGTCGCGGTTGCCGAGGACGATGACGTCGGCATCGCCGACCACGCCGTCGAAGTCGCTGTCGAGCAGGGAGGACACATGGGGAATCTTCGATTCGATGTAGTCCTTGTTGGCGCCGTGGACGCGGGCGTATTCGACGTTGCGGTCGTAGATGCGCAGGTCGAAGCCCTTGCCGATCAGCATCTCGGCCAGTTCCACCAGGGGGCTTTCACGCAGGTCGTCGGTGCCGGCCTTGAAGGACAGGCCGAGCAGGGCGACCTTGCGTTTCTCCTGGGCGGCGATGATGTCGAAGGCCTTCTGTACCTGGGCGGCATTGCTGCGCATCAGCGAGCCGATCAGCGGGGCTTCGACGTCCAGCGAGCTGGCGCGGTAGTTGAGGGCGCGCACGTCCTTGGGCAGGCAGGAGCCGCCGAAGGCGAAGCCGGGGCGCATGTAGTACTTGGAGAGGTTGAGCTTGTGGTCCTGGCAGATCACGTCCATCACTTCGCGACCATCGACGCCCACCGCCTTGGCGATGTTGCCGATCTCGTTGGCGAAGGTGACCTTGGCGGCGTGCCAGACGTTGCAGGTGTACTTGATCATCTCGGCGACCTGGACTTCCTTGCGGATGATCGGTGCGTCGAGTTCGCGGTACAGGGTTTCCAGCAGGTCGCCTGAGGCCTTGTCCAGTTCGCCGATGACGGTCATGGGCGGGAAGTCGTAGTCCTTGATCGCGGTGCTTTCGCGGAGGAACTCGGGGTTCACTGCAACGCCGAAGTCGTCACCGGCCTTCTTGCCGGAGCAGTCTTCGATGATCGGGATCACCACGTTCATCACGGTGCCCGGCAGCACGGTGCTGCGTACGACCACGGTGTGGCGCTCGGACTTGTCACGCAGGGCGAAGCCGATTTCGCGGCACACGCCTTCGATGTAATCCAGTTCCAGGTCGCCGTTCTTCTTGCTCGGGGTGCCGACGCAGATGAAGGAGACTTCGGTGTCACGCACGGCCGCGGCGACATCGGTGGTGCCGCGCAGGCGACCGGTCTTCAGACCTTGCTGCAGGAGCTCTTCGAGCCCGGGTTCGACGATGGGGGATTTACCGTTGTTGATCAGGTCGATCTTGGTGGTGGAGACGTCTACACCGACAACTTCATGACCACGAGCCGACAGGCAACCGGCACATACTGCACCGACGTAGCCCAAACCAAAGATGCTGATACGCATCGCATTCACCTCATCCATTTAGCACGCTGTTAATTGCGTGGCATAATCGCCACTTCCGTTTTGCAGCCATTACTTCAAAGAGTAATTTCGCTGCGTGCAGGCATGATCAATACCTGGCACCGAAACTTCGGGTACCTGAAGCGGAGCCTGTAACCACGCTGGCTCCAAGGAGTTCCTGGACTGATTGCCTTACAGGCTCTGGTCCTTAGGTTCTTGTCAGTCGATCCTGTTTCTACCCTCTCCTCGATTCGGCTTACTTTCGTTTCTGGCGCATTACTTCCCCCTCGGAGCATTCCGATAGGTGGGGGCAGTTTGGAATCACGCTGAAATAATGCGTGAAGAAATAAGTGTCGGGGTTATGAGTGTTCGGGTTTTCGGATAGTTCCTACCGTTCGTCATCAATTTGCGTTGTTGAAATTAATCGACTACGGCCATTTGTAATTGCACCTTGATGGCAAATTACGGGTGTTTCAATGCACTGAAAAAGTTCCCAGTTGGAAAGTTCTGCAAGCGCAACGGCAGCTCGCTATGGCCCGAGCTAGAGCCTGTGCAGGGTTTACGAAGTTGTGCGGAAGTTCCCTGGCGAGTTGCAAGGGGGTTGGAACCTTAGTTCCAGGGGCGATTAAAAGTGATGGCACGGGGCCGGTGCGCTGAAGCGGCGGGGAGAAGAAAGTCTAGCCGGTTGGACGACTCCTGGAGGAATCGCCCAACCAATGGCAGGTTGTGGCGGGAAACGGGGCGGGAGAATCAGTCCTGCGGGGTGTCGCGGAGGAACACCAGCTTGTCTGCCGAGGAGGCTTCGGCGTTGTAGCGGTAGCCCTGGTAGTCGAAGTCCTTGAGGCCCTTGGGGTCGGTCAGGCGTTCCTTGATCACGTAGCGGGCCATGAGGCCACGGGCTTTCTTGGCGTAGAAGCTGATGATCTTGTACTGGCCGTTCTTCAGGTCCTTGAATTCGGTGTCGATGATGCGGGCGTTGAGGGCCTTGCGCTTCACCGAGCTGAAGTATTCGTTGGAGGCGAGGTTGAGCAGGATGTCGTCGCCCTGTTCGGCCAGGGCTTCGTTGAGCCAGCCGCTGATGCGCTCGCCCCAGAAGGCGTAGAGGTCCTTGCCGCGGGCGTTGGCCAGCTTGGTGCCCATCTCCAGGCGATAGGGCTGCATCAGGTCCAGCGGGCGCAGCAGGCCGTAGAGGCCGGAGAGCATGCGCAGGTGGCGCTGGGCGAAGTCGAAGTCGGCCTCGGCGAAGCTCTCGGCATCGAGGCCGGTGTAGACGTCGCCCTTGAAGGCGAGCAGGGCCTGCTTGGCGTTCGCCGGGGTGAACTCCGGGTGCCAGCTGCCGTAGCGCGCGGCATTGAGGCCGGCGAGCTTGTCGGACAGGTGCATCAGCTCGGCGATCTCGTTCGGTGCCAGGGTGCGCAGTTGCTGGATCAGCTCCTGGGCGTGGTCCAGGTGCTGGGGCTGGGTGTGGCGCGGAGTCACCGGCGGGGTTTCGTAGTCCAGGGTCTTGGCGGGGGAAATCACCAGCAGCATGAGTCGTCTCCTTCGGGAATGCGGCGATTCTAGGGATTTGCGCCGTTGGGCTCCACCTATGGGGACGATTGACGTTGTCAGGTGTCGCCCGGGCGGGCAGGGGGCCTGCCCCGCGAACGCCTTCTATATAGGGCTTCAGCCCACCGCTGCCGGAGCGATTCCCTCGCCCGGTTGCCACACATCACATTCGGCGCCCGGGGCGTTGCGCTATAGTGCGACGCCCGGCGCATCCGCCGGCCCCATCTCATCCACTTTGACAAGGAGGTCGTAGTGAAGACCCTCTCGCGTATCGCCCTATCCCTGCTGTTGGGTTCCAGCGCCGCCCTGGCCCAGGCCGAACAGCTGCCCATCGAAGTGCTCAGCGCCGTGGTCAAGGACCAGAAGATCGCGGGTGCCGACGTGCTGGTGCAGAAGAACGGCGCGCAGACCGCCGCCGGCAAGACCAACGCCCAGGGCCAGGTGACCCTGGACAGTGCCTTCGCCGATGACGCCGACGCGCTGCTGATCATCAAGAAGGACGGCTACTCCAACCTGGTCGCCAAGTGCCCGTGCAAGGGCATGACCTACGCGGTGAGCCCGGTGATGCAGGACCTGGACGGCATGCGCGTGGTGCTGAGCTGGGGCGAGACCCCGGCGGACCTGGATTCGCACATCGCCTTCCCCGGCAACCACATCTATTTCGACGCCAAGGAAGGCACCGATGCCGACCTCGACGTGGACGACACCGACAGCTTCGGCCCGGAAACCATCACCCTGCACAAGAAGCGCTTCGGCGAGACCTACGTGTACGCGGTGCATGACTTCACCAATATCAACAACCCGTCCTCCAAGGCGCTGTCCCTCAGCCAGGCCAAGGTCTTCGTCTATGTCGGCCAGTCCCTGGTGCGCACCTACTACGTGCCGACCAACCAGCGCGGCAACCTATGGAAGGTGTTCCGCCTCTCCGGCAACGGCGACTTCCAGGACATCAACACTCTCGAAGGCAGCAAGGCCCAGGACGCCAACTACGTGCTCGGCGACATCGAGCCGCTGCTGGGCAATGGCCAGGACGTGGCCGCCCAGGCCGTGACCCAGGCCGCCCAGGGCGATGCCAAGGCACTGAACAAGCAGGGCGAGGCGGCGTACCACGACGGCAAGCTGGACCAGGCCATCGACCTCTACCGCCAGGCCATCGAGCTCAATGCCAACTTCGGCCAGGCGTACAGCAACCTCGGCCTGGCCTACCAGAAGGCCGGCCGTACCGCCGAGGCGATCTGGGCCAACCGCAAGGCCATCGCCCTGGCCAGCGGCGCCAATGCCGCCACCGTGCGCGCGAGCTCCTACTACAACATCGCGCGCATCTATGAAGAGGCCGAGCAGTTCGACGACGCCCTGCGCCATTACCACCTGGCCAAGGAACAGAAGGCGAACCCGGTGTACGACAAGGCGATCCAACGGGTTCAGGACCGCCACTGATCCACTATCGGTAACCAGCGCGCCCTTCGGGGCGCGTTTTTCATTGGAGTACGCATTCATGTTCAGAGCCATTTCCCTGGGGCTCGTCCTGGCCTTTGGTGCCGGCATGGCCCAGGCCGCCGGCCCCCGTGCGGTCGCCTTGCTGGACCGCAGCACCTGGCCCGCCGCGCTGGACAGCCCGGCACGTTTCGATGACGCCTCGCGGGCGGAGATACTGGTGTTCGCCCAGGCCCTGCTGCAGAGCGAGACGCTGGATGCCGGCGCCTGGCAGCAGCGCCTGGACCTCAAGGCGGCCAACCTCGATGGCATCGAGACCACGCGCAAGCACTTCTGGGCGCGCCTTGTGGATAACTACCGCCTGGCCAGCCAGGGCTGCACCGCCAGCAGCCCCTTCTGCCCGCCGGCGACCGACGAGGCCACGCTGCGCGAGCAGGCGAAGCGCTTCGATGTGGCGCCGGATTCACCCTTCTTCGCCTGGGTCGAGGCGAGCCGGCGTTTCCACCAGGTCTACCTGGACGAAGAAATGCGCCTGGCGGCGCTGTTCCCCCGGGTCAGCAGCGAGATCGGAATGTTCTCCGCCCAGGAGCGCAACGGTGAGGAACTGGCGGACCGCCACTTCCTCCTGACCTTCGACGACGGCCCCACGCCGGTGAGTGGCCACAGTGATCGGCTGACCCCCTGGCTGCGGGCCAATGGCGTCAACGGCACCTTCTTCGTCCTCGGCCAAAGCCTGCAGGCGCGCTTGCAGAAGACCTCCGCCAAGGCCCTGGGCGAGCTGTATGCCGGGCAATGCGTGGCCTCCCATGGCTGGGAGCACAAATCCCACGCCACCTGGGAGCAGTGGCAGGACTCGGTCACCCGCGTGCAGGCGCTGCTGGGCAAGACGCTGCCGGACAACGCCGTGCCGCTGTTCCGCCCGCCCTATGGCCAGCGCAAGGCCGACAGCGCTGCCTTCTTCGCTGGACAGGGGTTGCAGGTGGCGCTGTGGAACATCGACTCCCAGGACTGGAATGCCCGGGTCAGTGGCGATGCGACCGGCCAGCGCGTGCTCAGCCTGATGCTGCTGTGGCGGCGCGGGGTGATTCTGTTCCACGACATCCACTCCAAGGCGCAGACGGCGGTGCCCTGGCTGCACGCACAGACGAGCGCTGCAGGGCTGACCTGGGAAGACTGTCGGAACTATCGCTAGGAAGGGCTGACCGGGCGGTCGGAATGCAGGAAGTGAAGCAGGAGGACTTTCGACTTTAGCGACGGCAAAGGATGACGCCAAGGGTTATTCGTCGCATGGAAAAAAAATGCTGCGACGGAAAAAAAGTTCTTATTCCTGTCATCCGTATTGGGTTATTAACGAATCAGACCGCCGAATCCTGAAGACAGGTGGCGGCCACCAGGCCCTCACCTGCGCTTCTCGGGCTCCCCTGGCGACCGGCATGACCCGGCCAGAAGGGGACGGTAGTCCTTCCTCGGCGGAGAGCCGTCATGGCATTCCGTCGCCCGGACCGACAAGAAGGTGACCGAGTATGGATGATCACGGACGCGCCCGCCCCACCGCTCCAACCCTCTACGCCCTCGATACGAACGTTCTGATCCACGATCCCAACGCCATCCTCAACTTCGAAGAACACCACGTGGCCATCCCCATGACCGTGCTGGAGGAACTCGACAAGCTGAAGACGGGCAAGCAAGGCGTAGCCGCCGAATGCCGCCAGGCGATTCGGCTGATCGACAAGATCCTGGGCGGTGCCACGCCCGAGCAGGTTGAGCACGGCGTACCTATCCAGCGGGAAAAGAGCGGCCCCTGCGGCTTTCTCTCGATACTCATGAGCAAGAGCGCAGCCCCCATCACCTGGCTGCCGGAAGACCTCAACGACAACAAGATCATCAATCAGTTGGTGGAGCTGAAGACCCGGCGCCCGGGCATGTCCGTGGTGCTGGTGACCAAGGACATCAACATGCGCCTGAAGGCGCGCGCCTGTGGCATCGACTCGGAGGACTACCACACCGACCAGCTGGTCGACGACGTTTCGCTGCTGTCCCGTGGCTACCACACCATGCAGGGCTCCTTCTGGGACCGCGTCAGCAAGGTGGAAACCCGCCAGGACCACGGCCGCGCCTGGCACCGCGTGCAACTCACCGACAATCTGCCGGCCGTCCACGTCAACGAGTTCATCGTCGACGAACAGGGCTTCGTCGGCTGGATCAAGGGCATCAAGGCCGATGAGCTGCTGATCCTCGACCTGCATCAGGAACCGTTGCTGCACCAGGAAGCCTGGGGCCTGCGCCCGCGCGACATCTACCAGGCCCTGGCGCTGTTCGCCTTGCTCGACCCGGACATCCACCTGGTCAACCTGTCGGGCGCGGCGGGTTCCGGCAAGACCATCCTGGCGCTGGCCGCGGCCATCGAGCAGACCATGGTCAGCAAGCGCTACCGGCGCATCATCGCCACCCGCAGCGTGCAGGGGCTGGATCAGGAGATCGGCTTCCTGCCCGGCACCGAGGCCGAGAAGATGGAGCCCTGGCTGGGCGCCATCACCGACAACCTCGAAGCCCTGCACATGGATGACGAGAGCACCCATGGCAGCGTCGACTACATCCTCAGCAAGGTGCCGTTGCAGTTCAAATCCCTCAACTACATCCGTGGGCGCAGCTTCCAGCAGAGCCTGATCCTGATCGACGAGTGCCAGAACCTCACGCCGCACCAGATGAAAACCATCATCACCCGTGCCGGCACCGGTTCGAAGGTGATCTGCCTGGGCAACCTGGCGCAGATCGACACCCCTTACCTGTCCGCTCCCAGCTCCGGCCTCACCTACCTCACCGAACGCTTCAAGGACTTCCCGCATGGTGTGCACATCACCCTGCAGGGCGTGCCGCGCTCGGTGCTGGCGGAGTACGCCGAAGCCCACATGTGACGAACGGCCGCCGGGCGGAGCGATCCGCCCGGCGAAAGCCCTTCGATAATCCGCGTATTTGTATACAATCTGCCCCCTGCGGACCACTTCATGGTGCCCGCCAGAGGAGCTAAGCAGTGCTGACCCATCTCGATTCCCAAGGCCGCGCCAACATGGTCGACGTCACCGAAAAAGCGGTGACTTCCCGTGAGGCAACGGCCGAAGCGCGGGTGCGCATGCGCCCGGAAACCCTTGCCATGATCCAGGCCGGTGGCCACCCCAAGGGCGACGTGTTCGCCGTGGCGCGCATCGCCGGCATCCAGGCGGCGAAGAAGACCTCCGACCTGATCCCCCTGTGCCACCCGCTGATGCTCACCAGCGTCAAGGTCGAGCTCGCCGCCGAAGGCGACGATACGGTGCACATCGTCGCCCGCTGCAAGCTGGCCGGGCAGACCGGGGTGGAAATGGAGGCGCTGACCGCCGCCAGCGTCGCCGCCCTGACCCTCTACGACATGTGCAAGGCGGTGGACCGCGGCATGACCATCGAAAGCGTACGCCTGCTGGAAAAGCTCGGCGGCAAGAGCGGCCATTACCAGGCCGGGGAGTGAAGATGATTCGCGTGCAGTATTTCGCCCGTTACCGTGAAGCGCTCGGCCTCGAAGGCGAGCAGCTTGCCTGGGACCCGGCGTTCGCGAAGCTGGATGACCTGCGCCGCCGCCTGCTGGCCCGTGGCGGCGTATGGGAAGTGCTCGACGAACAGAACCTGATGTGCGCCCGCAACCAGGAACTGTGCAGCCTCGACGAGGCGCTGGCAGACGGCGATGAAGTGGCCTTCTTCCCCACCGTGACCGGAGGCTGACATGGGCATTCGCGTACAGGCCACGGCCTTCGACCCCGGCACCGAACTGAACGCCCTGCATGCGGCCAACGTCGGCGTTGGCGCGGTGGTCGGCTTCGTCGGCTATGTGCGCGATTTCAATGAGGGCCAGGATGTTTCCGGGATGTTCCTCGAACACTACCCGGGGATGACCGAGAAGGCCCTGGAGAAGATCGCCGAGGAAGCCCGGCAGCGCTGGCCGCTGCTCAAGGTCGACATCCTCCACCGCATCGGCCGCCTGGAACCGGGCGAGCCGATCGTCTTCGTCGGCACCGCCAGCGCCCACCGCCAGGCAGCGTTCGACGCGTGCAACTTCATCATGGACTACCTCAAGACCCGCGCCCCCTTCTGGAAGAAGGAAGACACCGCCGAAGGCCCGCGCTGGGTCGAAGGTCGCTGCAGCGACCAGGCGGCGGCGCAGCGCTGGAAGGACGCCTGAGTCCTTTCAGCCCTGGCTCCAGGGGTTGATCAGGGGCACGCCCGTGCCTTCGAAATCCGCGATATTGCGTGTCACCACCGTGAGGCCATGGACCCGCGCAGTGGCGGCGATCAGCGCGTCCCGCTCGCTTTTCCGATCCGGTACATGCAGGCGCGCACAGGCCAGGGCGACAGCCGCGTCCACCGGCAGCACCCGTCCCGCGAAGCCCGGCAGCACCTGCTGGTTCAGCCAGGTACGCAGCAGTGCGCCCTGGGCGGCGTCCTTGCGTTCGATGGCCAGTACACCGGTTTCCAGTTCCATCAGGCTGATGGCCGAGAGGTAGAGCGCCGTGGCGTTCACGGAGCCGGCCCAGGCGACCACGCCGGGGTCGGCGCGACCCTGGCGGGCCTTGCGCAGTTCGGAGACGACATTGGTGTCGAGCAGGAACATCAGTCGAGGTCCACCGGCTTGCCGTTGATCTCGGCACGGGGCGGTTCGAATTCGACTTCGGCCTCAGCGGGCATGGCCAGCAGCTCGACCATGCTCGCCTGGCTGCCGGCGAGGGATTGGTAGTCCTCGATGCTCAGCAGTACATGGGAAGGCTTGCCGCGATCGGTGATGAATACCGGGCCGGACAGGGCGGCCTTCTTGGCGCCGCTGGTGTCCTGGTTGAACTCGCGGCTGGAAAAGGTGGTGGGCATGGGATGGTCCTCCGAAGCGATGTAGTGAGGTTACTACATCGCTGGCGGAACACTGGCCTGGCTGTTCAGAGCTCGATGTACATCTTCAGCAGGATGGGCGCGAACATCGAGGCCGTGCCCAGGCCCGTGAGCCAGATGCCCCATTCCCGTTCGCGGTTGCTGAAGCCGATGCCGAGCAGGAGGAAGCCTGCGACCAGCAGGGCGATCATGATGTGCACATTGTCCATGCCGTTCTCCATTCCATCCGGGTCTCTGCTTGCAGACTAGCCGGCGCTTCGGCGCGTGGGGCTGACCTGGGTCATTCCACCGGGCCGGCCGGCTTTTGCGGCCCTGGAAATGAGGCGGACGGCAATTGACGATTTGTACGAATAAGTCCAGAGTGGACAAATAAGTACAAAACAGGGCCGCGTCCATGCATGCCAACCTTCGCCGAACACGGTCCATGCGCCTGCCGGAATCGCCCGGCTGCGTTTCTCTGCCCTCCATCAACGCTCACAAGAACCGGCCTGCCGCCCTGGCGGGTCCTGACATGCATCGCGGGAGTCGCACCATGAAGAAAATCGCACTGCTCGGCGGTATCGCCCTGAGCCTCGTGGCATCCAGCCTGTTCGCCGCCGACAAGCCCTTGCGCCTGGGCATCGAGGCGGCCTACCCGCCCTTCGCCTACAAGACCCCGGCGGGGCAGATCGAAGGCTTCGACTACGACATCGGCAATGCGCTGTGCGAGGAGATGAAGGTCAAGTGCCAGTGGATCGAGCAGGAGTTCGACGGCCTGATCCCTTCGCTGAAGGTGAAGAAGGTGGATGCGATCCTGTCCTCCATGACCATCACCGACGAGCGCCGCAAGTCGGTGGATTTCACCCACAAGTACTATTACAGCCCCGCGCGCCTGGCGATGAAGAAGGGCAGTGCCGTGAGCGAGGACTTCTCCCAGCTGGTGGGCAAGACCGTCGGCACCCAGCGCTCCACCACCACCGACCGTTTCGCCACCGAGGTGCTGGAACCCAAGGGCGTGAAGGTGGTGCGCTACAGCACCCAGAACGAGATCTACCTGGACCTGCTCTCCGGGCGCCTGGACGCGGTGCTCGCGGACGCCTTCCCGCTCAACGAGGGCTTCCTCAATACCGCCAACGGCAAGGACTACGAGTTCGTCGGCCCGGTACTGAAGGACCCGCAGTACTTCGGCGAGGGCGCCGGGATCGCCGTGCGCAAGGGCGATGCCGAGCTGCGTGACAAGCTGGACGCGGCCATCACCGCCCTGCGTACCAACGGCACCTACCAGAAGATCCAGGCGAAGTACTTCGATTTCGATATCTACGGGGATTGAGGGGGAGCGGGGCGGTGCGATGCGCCGCCCGGGTTCCTGCTGCGGTTTTCACCCGCCCTACAGGGATGCGGGGGGGTAGGTTGGCGCCGAGCGCAGCGAGGCCCAACGTTTGCCGGTGAACCCGATCGCGAATGAATTCGCTCCCACGGAGGGGGCTGGGCTCCGGTATTTGGGGGGGGGCGAATGAGTTGGCTCTGTGTGCGTTAAGTGTTGCTAGAGGAGTTGAGTCCAGCTGATTGCCGAGTTCTGGTGATGCTTCTGGTTTCGCCCACCCGGGCGAGTCCCTTTTTTCAGTCGCCAAAAAAGGAAC
>NZ_JAOTQU010000018.1:0-160832 GCF_025685765.1 Pseudomonas sp. PDM13
TCGACCACCTCGGTGATGCCGACGTCGAGGCCCAGGTGGCCAAACAGGTCGCGGCTCTCTGCGCCGACTTCCCCGTGTACCGCTGATCCAGGAGCACGCGCATGCAACGTTATTCCGGCTTCGGCCTGTTCAAGCACTCCCTCAGCCACCACGAGAACTGGCAGCGCATGTGGCGCAACCCCACGCCCAAGCCGGTCTACGACGTGATCGTGGTCGGCGGCGGTGGCCACGGGCTGGCCACGGCCTACTACCTGGCCAAGGAATTCGGCGTGAAGAACGTCGCCGTGGTGGAGAAGGGCTGGCTGGGCGGCGGCAACACCGCGCGCAACACCACCATCGTCCGCTCCAACTACCTGTGGGACGAGTCGGCGCACCTCTACGAGCATGCGATGAAGCTCTGGGAAAACCTCTCCCAGGATCTCAACTACAACGTCATGTACTCCGCCCGTGGCGTCTATAACCTGTGCCACACCCTGCAGGACCTGCGTGATTCCGAGCGCCGCGTGAGCGCCAACCGCCTCAACGGCATCGACGGCGAACTGCTCGACGCCAAGCAGGTGGCCGAGGAGATTCCCTACCTCGACTGCAGCAAGAACACCCGCTACCCGATCATGGGCTCCACCGTGCAGCGTCGCGGCGGCGTGGCCCGCCATGACGCCGTGGCCTGGGGCTATGCCCGCGCCGCCGACGCCCTGGGCGTCGACCTGCTGCAGAACACCGAGGTGATCGGCTTCCGCAAACAGGACGGCGTGGTGATCGGCGTCGAGACCAACCGCGGCTTCATCGGCGCCAAGCGCGTCGGCGTGGTCACCGCCGGCAACTCCGGGCACATGGCCAAGCTCGCCGGCTTCCGCCTGCCGCTGGAATCCCACCCGCTGCAGGCGCTGGTGTCCGAACCGATCAAGCCGGTTATCCACAGTGTGATCATGTCCAACGCCGTGCACGGCTACATCAGCCAGTCCGACAAGGGCGACCTGGTGATCGGTGCCGGCATCGACGGCTACAACGGCTACGGCCAGCGCGGTTCCTACCCGACCATCGAACACACCCTGCAGGCCATCGTCGAGATGTTCCCGGTGCTCTCCCGCGTGCGCATGAACCGCCAGTGGGGCGGCATCGTCGACACCACCCCCGACGCCTGCCCGATCATCGCCAAGACGCCGGTGCAGAACCTGTTCTTCAACTGCGGCTGGGGCACCGGCGGCTTCAAGGCCACCCCCGGTTCCGGCCACGTATTCGCGGCGAGCCTGGCCAAGGGTGAAATGCACCCGCTGGCCAAGCCCTTCTCCATCGAACGTTTCCACAACGGCGCACTGATCGACGAGCACGGCGCCGCTGCCGTGGCTCACTAAGGAGACCCGCCATGCTGCACATCTTCTGCCCCCACTGTGGCGAGCTGCGCTCCGAAGAGGAATTCCACGCCAAGGGCCAGGCGCACATCCCGCGCCCGCTGGACCCCAACGCCTGCACCGACGAGGAGTGGGGCGACTACATCTTCTTCCGCGACAACCCGCGCGGCATCCACCACGAGTTGTGGGTGCACGCGGCCGGCTGCCGCAAGTACTTCAACGTCACCCGCCACACCGTGACCTACGAAATCCTCGAGACCTACAAGGTCGGTGAACGCCCCGCCGTCACCGAAGCCGGGCCCCAGGAGAAGAAAGCCGTGGACCAAGGAGTAACGGCATGAGCCAGCCCAACCGTCTTTCCAAGGGTGGCCGCATCGACCGCGCCCAGCCCCTGACCTTCACCTTCAACGGGCAGAGCTACCAGGGCTACGCCGGCGACAGCCTGGCCGCCGCGCTGCTGGCCAACGGCGTCGACATCGTCGGCCGCAGCTTCAAGTATTCCCGCCCCCGCGGCATCGTCGCCGCCGGTGCCGAAGAGCCCAACGCCATCCTGCAGATCGGCTCCAGCCCCGCCACCCAGGTGCCCAACGTGCGCGCCACCCAGCAGGCGCTCTACGCCGGGCTGGTGGCCGGCAGCACCAACGGCTGGCCGAGCGTCAACACCGACCTGATGGGCATCCTCGGCAAGGTCGGCGGGCAGATGATGCCGCCCGGGTTCTACTACAAGACCTTCATGTACCCGCAGAACCTCTGGCTGACCTACGAGAAGTACATCCGCAAGGCCGCCGGCCTCGGCCGTGCGCCGACCGAGAACGACCCGGACATCTACGACCACATGAACCAGCACTGCGACGTGCTGGTGGTGGGCGCCGGCCCCGCCGGCCTTGCCGCGGCACTAGCCGCCGGCCGCAGTGGCGCGCGGGTGATCCTCGCCGATGAACAGGAAGAGTTCGGCGGCAGCCTGCTGGACACCCGCGAAACCCTGGACGGCAAGCCCGCCGCCGAGTGGGTGGCCCAGGTCATCGCCGAGCTGGAAAAGCTGCCGGAAGTGACCCTGCTGCCCCGCGCCACGGTCAACGGCTACCACGACCACAACTTCCTCACCATCCACCAGCGCCTCACCGACCACCTCGGCGAGACTGCGCCCATGGGCCAGGCCCGCCACCGCGTGCACCGCGTCCGTGCCAAGCGCGTGGTGCTGGCCGCCGGCGCCCACGAGCGGCCGCTGGTGTACGCCAACAACGACGTGCCGGGCAACATGCTCGCCGGCGCCGTCTCCACCTACGTGCGCCGCTACGGCGTGGCACCCGGCAAGGAGCTGGTGCTGTCCACCAACAACGATTACGCCTACCGCCTGGTACTGGACTGGCTCGACGCCGGGCAGAAAGTGGTGGCCGTGGCCGACGCCCGCAGCAACCCGCGCGGCGCCTGGGTCGAGGAGGCCCGTGCCCGTGGCGTGCGCATCCTCACCGGCAGCGCCGTGGTCGAGGCCCGTGGCGGCAAGCGCGTCAGCGGTGCGCGCATCTGCGCCATCGACACCCGTGCACACAAGGTCACCAGCCCCGGTGAAGTGGTGGACTGCGACCTGATCGCCACCTCCGGCGGCTACAGCCCGGTGGTACACCTGGCCTCGCACCTGGGCGGCAAGCCCACCTGGCGTGAAGACATCCTGGCCTTCGTACCGGGCGAGGGCGGCTTCCAGAAACGCATCTGCGCCGGCGCCGTCAATGGCGTGTTCGCCCTTGGCGACACCCTGGCCGACGGCTTCGAGGCCGGTGCCAAGGCCGCTGCCGAAGCGGGCTTCAAGGAAGTCAGCGGCAGCCTGCCGAAGGCCGAGAAGCGCCACGAGGAAGCCACCCTGGCGCTGTTCCAGGTGCCCCACGACAAATCCACCGCCCGTGCGCCCAAGCAGTTCGTCGACCTGCAGAACGACGTCACCTCCGCCGGCATCGAGCTGGCCACCCGCGAGGGCTTCGAGTCGGTCGAGCACGTCAAGCGTTACACCGCGCTGGGCTTCGGCACCGACCAGGGCAAGCTGGGCAACATCAACGGCCTGGCCATCGCCGCCCGTTCGCTGGGCATCAGCATCCCGGAAATGGGCACCACCATGTTCCGCCCGAACTACACCCCCGTGGCCTTCGGCGCCGTCGCCGGCCGCCACTGCGGGCACCTGTTCGAGCCCAAGCGCTACACCGCCATGCAGCGCTGGCACCTGGCCAATGGCGCCGAGTTCGAGGACGTCGGCCAGTGGAAGCGCCCCTGGTACTTCCCGAAGAACGGCGAGGACCTGCACGCCGCCGTGGCCCGCGAGTGCAAGGCCGTGCGTGACAGCGTGGGCATCCTCGATGCTTCCACCCTGGGCAAGATCGACATCCAGGGCCCGGACGCCCGCGAGTTCCTCAACCGCGTCTACACCAACGCCTGGACCAAGCTGGACGTGGGCAAGGCCCGCTACGGCCTGATGTGCAAGGAAGACGGCATGGTGATGGACGACGGCGTGACCGCCTGCCTCGCCGACAACCACTTCCTGATGACCACCACCACCGGCGGTGCCGCGCGCATCTTCGAGTGGCTGGAGATCTACCACCAGACCGAATGGCCGGAGCTCAAGGTGTACTTCACCTCGGTCACCGACCACTGGGCCACCATGACCCTGTCCGGCCCCAACAGCCGCAAGCTGCTGGCCGAGGTCACCGACATCGACCTGGACAAGGACGCCTTCCCCTTCATGAGCTGGAAGGAAGGCCTGGTCGGCGGCGTGCCGGCGCGGGTGTTCCGCATCTCCTTCACCGGCGAGCTGTCCTACGAGATCAACGTCCAGGCCGACTACGCCGCCGGCGTCTGGGAAAAGCTCATCGCCGCCGGTAAGCAATACAACCTGACCCCCTACGGCACCGAGACCATGCACGTGCTGCGGGCCGAGAAGGGTTTCATCATCGTCGGCCAGGACACCGACGGCTCGGTCACCCCGGACGACCTCGACATGGGCTGGGCCGTGGGCCGAAACAAGCCCTTCTCCTGGATCGGCTGGCGCGGCATGAACCGCGAGGACTGCGTGCGCGAAGACCGCAAGCAGCTGGTGGGCCTCAAGCCCCTGGACCCGAACAAGGTGCTGCCGGAAGGCTCGCAGCTGGTGTTCGACCCGAAGCAGTCGATCCCCATGACCATGGTCGGCCACGTCACCTCCAGCTACATGAGCGCGGCCATGGGCTATTCCTTCGCCCTCGCCGTGGTGCGGGGCGGTCTCAAGCGCATGGGCGAGAAGGTCTTCGCCCCGCTGGCGGACGGCAGCGTGATCGAGGCGGAGATCGTCAGCTCGGTGTTCTACGACCCGAAAGGGGAACGCCAGAATGTGTGAGCAACGGGCCAAGAGCATGGAATTCGACGGTGCCGGCGTGCACCAGGCAGGTGAGAAATGAGCGCAGTGAACGTGTACAAGCAGCGTCCGGATGAACTGGCCGGCGAGTCGCCGCTGTTCCACGCCGGGCTCGACGAGCTGGCCGGCAAGGGCGCCCTGGGCAAGTCCGGCGCCGCCGGCGTGACCCTGCGCGAGAAGCAGTTGCTGGGCCACCTGGTGCTGCGTGGCGATGCCCGCGACCCGGCCTTCGCCGGCGGCGTGCACAAGGCCCTGGGCCTGGAGCTGCCGGTGGCGCTGACCCTAGTGGCCAGCGGCGAGACCTCGCTGCAGTGGCTGTCGCCGGACGAGTGGCTGCTGATCCTGCCCCGTGGCGAGGAGTTCGCCGCCGAGCAGCGCCTGCGCGCCGCCCTGGAAGGGCTGCACCACGCGGTGATCAACGTCAGCGGCGGGCAGACCCTGCTGGAGCTGAGCGGGCCGAAGGTGCGCGAGATGCTGATGAAGTCCACGCCCTATGACCTGCACCCGAGCAACTTCCCGGTGGGCAAGGCGGTGGGCACCACCTTCGCAAAGTCGCAACTGGTGATCCGCCACACCGGCGAGGACACCTGGGAACTGCTGATCCGCCGCAGCTTCTCCGACTACTTCTGGCTCTGGCTGCAGGACGCCAGCGCCGAGTACGGGCTGGCGATCAAGGCTTGAGAGGTAGGGTGGACGACGCTCTTTTCGTCCACCGCAGGACAGCCAGGGTGGGTGAAGCGTCATCCACCTTGCGCCTGCATCCGTAGGTTGGTGCCGAGCGCAGCGAGGCCCAACGTGGCCCGTACCAACCTGCCGCCGTACCCGAGGAGATCGACATGAGCCGCACCCCCGATACCTGGATCCTCACCGCCCATTGCCCCAGCGTGCTGGGGACCGTGGACGCGGTGACGCGCTTTCTCTACGAACAGCGCTGCTACGTCACCGAGCACCACTCCTTCGACGACCGGCTCTCCGCGCGCTTCTTCATCCGCATCGAGTTCCGCCAGCCCGACGGCTTCGAGGAGCAGGCCTTCCGCGCCGCCCTGGCCGAGCGTGTGGCGCCCTTCGACATGCAGATCGAGCTGACCCCACCCAGCTACCGCGCCAAGGTGGTGCTGATGGTCAGCAAGGCCGACCACTGCCTCAACGACCTGCTCTACCGCCAGCGCATCGGCCAGCTGGCCATGGACGTGGTCGCGGTGGTGTCCAACCATCCGGACCTGGAGCCCCTGGCCCGCTGGCACGGGATTCCTTATCACCACTTCCCCCTCGACCCCAACGACAAGCCCGCCCAGGAGCGGCGCGTGTTGCAGGTGATCGAGGACACCGGCGCCGAACTGGTGGTGCTCGCCCGCTACATGCAGGTGCTGTCCCCCGAGCTGTGCCGGCGCCTGGACGGCTGGGCGATCAACATCCACCACTCGCTGCTGCCCGGCTTCAAGGGTGCCAAGCCGTACCACCAGGCATACCAGAAGGGCGTCAAGCTGGTGGGGGCGACCGCCCACTACATCAACAACGACCTCGACGAGGGGCCGATCATCGCCCAGGGCGTGGAGCCGGTGGACCACGCCCACTACCCCGAGGACCTGATCGCCAAGGGCCGCGACATCGAATGCCTGACCCTGGCCAAGGCCGTGGGCCTGCACATCGAGCGCCGGGTGTTCCTCAACGCCAACCGCACCGTGGTGCTCTGAGCAACAGACGTAGCCCGGGCTTCAGCCCGGGAGCGGGCCAGACCCCGGACTGAGGTCCGGCTACAGATTTCGGCAGCCGCCCTGCCAGTTCCACCCGGCGGCTCCGGCAACAGACACACGCTCCAGTACAAGGCCGCGTGGCCCCAGGCCGCGCCTTTGTATCAACAACAACAAAGGAGATTCATGCATGTCTGGTAATCGTGGTGTTGTTTATCTCGGCGCGGGCAAGGTCGAGGTGCAGAAGATCGACTATCCCAAGATGCAGGACCCGCGCGGTCGCAAGATCGAGCACGGGGTCATCCTGCGCGTGGTATCCACCAACATCTGCGGCTCGGACCAGCACATGGTGCGCGGCCGTACCACCGCCCAGGTCGGCCTGGTGCTCGGCCACGAGATCACCGGCGAGGTGATCGAGAAGGGCAGCGACGTCGAGAACCTGAAGATCGGCGACCTGGTTTCCGTGCCCTTCAACGTCGCCTGCGGTCGCTGCCGTTCCTGCAAGGAACAGCACACCGGCGTCTGCCTCACCGTCAACCCGGCCCGTGCCGGCGGCGCCTACGGCTATGTCGACATGGGCGACTGGACCGGTGGCCAGGCCGAGTACGTGCTGGTGCCCTACGCCGACTTCAACCTGCTGAAGCTGCCGGACCGCGACAAGGCCATGGAGAAGATCCGCGACCTGACCTGCCTCTCCGACATCCTGCCCACCGGCTACCACGGTGCGGTCACCGCCGGCGTCGGCCCGGGCTCCACCGTCTACATCGCCGGTGCCGGCCCCGTCGGCCTCGCCGCTGCCGCCTCTGCGCGCCTGCTGGGCGCCGCGGTGGTGATAGTCGGCGACGTCAACCCGGTGCGCCTGGCCCATGCCAAGGCCCAGGGCTTCGAGATCGCGGACCTGTCCAAGGACACCCCGCTGCACGAACAGATCGCTGCCCTGCTGGGCGAGCCGGAAGTGGACTGCGCCGTCGACGCCGTGGGCTTCGAAGCCCGTGGCCACGGTCATGCCGGTGCCCAGCACGAGGCGCCGGCTACGGTGCTCAACTCGCTGATGGGTGTGGTGCGGGTCGCCGGCAAGATCGGCATCCCCGGCCTCTACGTCACCGAAGACCCGGGCGCGGTGGACGCGGCCGCCAAGATCGGCAGCCTGAGCATCCGCTTCGGCCTCGGCTGGGCCAAGTCCCACAGCTTCCACACCGGCCAGACCCCGGTGATGAAGTACAACCGCCAGCTCATGCAGGCCATCATGTGGGACCGCATCAACATTGCCGAAGTGGTCGGCGTGCAGGTGATCGGCCTGGACGACGCGCCCCGTGGCTACGGCGAGTTCGACGCCGGCGTGCCGAAGAAATTCGTCATCGACCCGCACAAGCTGTTCAGCGCCGCCTGACCCACCCGCAAACCCCCGGTGCCGCGTCTGCTACGTTGCGGTACCTGTTTCGAGGAGCCCTTGGGCTCCTCTTTTTTATGGGGGCGGGTGATCTCGAACTCCGGGCTTTCCCCGGCGCGTTGCGCTTTCCGTAGGAGCGAGCTCTGCTCGCGAAGCTCTTGCCCTGCTCAAGAGAAATGTCGGGTTCCACCCGACCTACGGCTCTGGTAACCCGGGCTTCAGCCCGGGGCCTGGTCAACGCACCAGGTGCAGGAACTGCAGGTGCCGTTCGTACTGGTCGAGCATGTCGTTGATGATCTGCTCGCGGCTGTAGCCCACCAGGTCGTAGTCCTGGCTGCCTTCGGCCAGGTGTACCTCTGCGCGGTAGTAGCGGCGGTTGCGCAGGTTGCGCGCGTCCAGGCCGGCGACGGCGAAGGAGGGCGTGAAGTAGCCGCGCATCACCACCCGGTAGAGGAAGGGCGATTCTTCGCCGTGGCCCACTTCCAGGCTGAGGCTGGCATTGGCCGGGTCCAGCTCGGTTTCCACCCGCAGCGACTTCTCGCGGAACTGCTCGGCCACCGCCTCCATGGCCGGGCGCACCTCCTGCTCCATGAAACGGTACACCTCGTCCCGCGAGGGGAAGTGCACCGCCTGGCTGAGGCGCTGGCGCCAGCCGCCCTTGCGTGGCCGCTGGTCCAGTGGCGCCAGGGAATGCAGGCGCGCGCGCTGGCGCTGGGACTCCAGGTAGAAGGCCTTGTGCAGGCCCCACATCATCAGCAGCAGGATCAGCGAGAAGGGCAGGGAGGTGAGCACCACCGCCGACTTCAGCGCATCGATGCTGCCGGCGAACAGCAGCCCGCTGGTGATCAGCGCGGTCATCGCGCCCCAGAACACCCGCAGCCACTTGGGCCCGTCCTCGCCTTCCTCGCCGCCGCGTGCGGAGAGGGTCGACAACACCACGGTGCCGGAGTCGGCGGAGGTGACGAAGAACACGAAGCTGACGAACACCGTCACCGCGATCACGGTACGGCTCCAGGGGTAGGTTTCCAGCAGGCGGTAGATGACCATCGACGGGTCTTCGATGGCGCCGACGGCGAGCTCGGTCATGCCGTGGTTGAGCACCAGTTCCAGGGCGCTGTTGCCGAAGATCGACATCCACGCCAGGGTGAAGCCGAGGGGGATGAACAGCACGCCGAAAACGAATTCGCGGATGGTGCGCCCACGGGAGATGCGCGCGATGAACAGGCCGACGAAGGGCGCCCAGGCGATCCACCAGGCCCAGTAGAACACCGTCCAGTCGCCCAGCCAGCCGGAAGGGCTGTTCCAGGCGTAGAGGTCGAAGCTCTTGGCCGGCACCGTGCTCAGGTAGTCGCCGACGTTCTGCACCAGCATGTTCAGCAGGTGCTGGGTGGGCCCGGCGAAGAGCACGAACAGCAGCAGCGAGCAGGCCAGCAGCATGTTGATGTCGGACATCACCCGCACGCCCTTCTCCACGCCGCTCACCGCCACCAGCACCGCGGCGCCCATCATCAGGGCGATCAGCAGCACCTGCACCCACTGGTTGTGGGGGATACCGAACAGGTAGTCGAGGCCGGCGTTCAGGTGCAGCACGCCGAAGCCCATGTCCGCGCCCAGGCCGAACACCGTGGCGATGATGCCGAAGGCATCCACCGTATAGCCGATGGGGCCGTTGATGCGCTTGCCGATCAGCGGGTAGAGCGCCGAGCGCAGGGCCAGCGGCAGGTTGTGGCGGTAGGCGAAGTAGGCCAGGGCCATGGCCACCAGGGCGAACACGCCCCAGCCGTGCAGGCCCCAGTGGAGGAACAGCAGCTGCATCGCCTGGCGCGCCGCCTCGGGCCCGCCAGCCTCGCCCTGGGGCGGCTGCAGCAGGTGGGTCAGCGGCTCGGAGACGCAGAAGAAGAACAGGGTGATGCTGATGCCGGCGGCGAACAGCATGCCGGCCCAGGACAGGTAGCTGAACTCGGGTTCGTCATGGTCGGCGCCGAGCTTGATCTTGCCGTAGCCGGACAGCGCGGTGACCACCACGAACACCAGGTACAGGGTCATGGCCAGCAGGTAGTACCAGCCCACGCTGTTGGCGGCCCAGGCCTGGGCCAACAGCAGCCAGGCGCCGGCCTGCTCGGTGAAGGCCACCACCAGCAGGCCGAAGACCAGGACGAAGGCGGCCGAGCCGATCAGCACGGGCGGGTTCATGCGCAGCGGCAGGCTGCCAGGAGGATTGGGCACGCTCACGGTCGGGCGGCCCCTTGGTCGAGGGGGGAGGGGGTTGGCAAGAAATACTCCTTTGACGCAGGTTCAGGCACGCGCCTGATGAGAGACGAGAGGGGGCCTTTGGGTTCCTTTTAAATTGATCGAGCGTTCAATATAAACACGGCAAGCGTCTTTTCGGCCAATTCCCACAGCCTGTCGCGCACGGCTTCGCCGCCCCCTGAGCCAGTGCTCAAGGGGGCTGTGCCGTTTCGTCGGAAAATCCTGCGAAGGGAGGTGGGCGACGCCAGGTGTGGCCGATTCAGCCCTGCAATTCGCTGCGCAGCTGTTCGATGCGCGCGTCCTTCTCGGCCCAGAGGCGGGTCACCCAGTCCTGGATGTGCTGGCGGAATTGCGGGTCGTTCTCGTAGTCGCCCTGCCACAGCGAGGGGTCGATGTCGCGGGTCTGGATGTCGACGATCACCTTGGGCACCTGGCCGGACACCAGCGCCCAGAAGCCGGGCACCTGCTTGTCGGGGTAGATCAGGGTGACGTCGAGCATGGCATCGAGCTGTTCGCCCAGGGCGGCGAGCACGAAGGCCACGCCGCCGGCCTTGGGCTTGAGCAGGTGGCGGTAGGGCGAGCCCTGTTGCGCCTGCTTGGCCGGGGTGAAGCGCGTGCCTTCGAGGTAGTTGACCACCGTCACCGGCAGGCGCTTGAACTTCTCGCAGGCGGCCTTGGTGATCTCCAGGTCCTTGCCCTTCATCTCCGGGTGCTTGTCGAGGAAGGCCTTGGAGTAGCGCTTCATGAAGGGGTAATCCAGCGCCCAGAAGGCCAGTCCGATGAAGGGCACCCAGATCAGCTCTTTCTTGAGGAAGAACTTGAAGTAGGGCGTCTTGCGGTTGAAGGCCTGCACCAGGGCGGGAATGTCCACCCAGGACTGGTGGTTGGACACCACCAGGTAGGAGGTATCGCTGCGCAGGCCGTCGCCGCCACGGATGTCCCAGACGGTGGGGGTGAGCAGGGCGAAGATGCGCTTGTCGTTCTCGGCCCAGGCTTCGGCGATCCACATCACCGCGCGGGAGCAGGCGTCCTTGAGGGCCTGCCCGGGCAGGATCAGCTTCAGCAGGGCGATCAGCAGCATGGGGCCGATCAGCACCAGGGTGTTGATCAGGATGAGCAGGATGGTGGTGATACCGGTCAGCAGCGCCCGCATAGGTCCTTGGCTCCTTGGCCTGTGGGTGGCGTTGCCATGATACGCAGTAGGCTTCGCTTGCCAAGACGTGACGGGGTGCGAAAGTCCATCGCGGGTGGCTGTCCTGGCAGCTGGCCATCAGGCATGATGGAGCCGCATTCGTGTAATTCCATCGAGTGGCCATCGTGCTGAAGAAGATCGCTGTGTCCGACCTGCGCCTGGGCATGTACGTCCAGGAGTTATGCGGTTCATGGATGGACCACCCCTTCTGGAAGAGCAGCTTCCTGCTGAAATCCGAAAAGGACCTCGCCCGCATCCTCGACAGTGCCGTCACCGAGGTGTGGATAGACGCGTCCAAAGGCCTGGATATCGACTCGGATTCCGCCACGGGCGGCAGCACCGCCGAGCAGGTGCAGCAGGAGGCCGAGGCACGCCTGCTGGAGGCCGCCAAGGCGCCGCCGGTGGTGGTCAGCCCGGCGAGCATGGAAGAGGAACTGTCCCGCGCGGTGCAGCTCTGCGCCCGTTCCCGCGAGGCGGTGATGGAGATGTTCAGCGACGCCCGCCTCGGCCACGCCATCGAGCTGGGCCAGGCTGCGGAGCTGGTGGAATCCATCACCAATTCGGTGCTGCGCCACCCCAATGCCCTGATCAGCCTGGCGCGGCTCAAGCGCTCCGACGAATACACCTACATGCATTCGGTGGCCGTCTGCGCGCTGATGATCGCCCTGGCGCGCCAGCTGCAGCTCAGCGAGGCCCAGGTGCGCGAAGCCGGCCTGGCCGGCCTGCTCCACGATATCGGCAAGATGGCCGTGCCCCTGGACCTGCTGAACAAGCCCGGCGCCCTCACCGACGCCGAGTTCGCCACGGTACGCCACCACCCCCAGGCCGGCGCGCGCATGCTCATCGACAGCCGCCAGGTCAGCGCACTGGTGCTGGACGTCTGCCTGCACCACCACGAGAAGTTCGACGGCAGCGGCTACCCGCACCGCCTTGGCGGCGAGCAGATCAGCCTGCTGGCGCGCATGGGTGCGGTCTGCGACGTGTATGACGCCATCACCTCCGACCGCCCCTACAAGAAGGGCTGGGCGCCGGCCGAGGCGCTGCACAAGATGGCCGAATGGACCAAGGGGCACTTCGACCCCCAGGTGTTCCAGGCCTTCGTCAAGGCCGTGGGCATCTACCCCACCGGCTCCCTGGTGCGCCTGGAAAGCGGTCGCCTCGGCGTGGTGATCGACCAGAACGCCCGCTCGCTGCTGCTGCCGCGGGTCAAGGTGTTCTTTTCGGCCCGTTCGAAGGTGCCGATTCCCCAAGAGGTGATCGACCTCGCCGCCCTCGCCGGCCGCGACCGCATCATCGGCCGCGAAGCCCCGGAAGACTGGGGCTTCCGCAACCTCGACGCCCTCTGGGGTGGCGAGCGCCTGCCCCCTGCCAGGGCGAAGTGACGCGAACGAATGGGCGGCCATCCAGTCCTACTCCCTGCACCCTGAATCCGAGGAACACGAGTTGAAGCGCCTTCTCGCCCTGCTGACCCTGGTCGCCCTGCCGGCCTTCGCCGCCGATGAGCCCGATCTCTACGGCCGCTACGAATACATCCGCCTGCCGGAGATCGGCCAGACCCTCAAGGCCAAGATGGACACCGGCGCCCTGACCGCCTCGTTGTCGGCCAAGGACATCGAGCGCTTCAAGCGTGACGGTGACGACTGGGTGCGTTTCCGCCTGGCCACCAAGGATGCCGACGACACCGTCTACGAGCACCGCCTGGCGCGCATCAGCAAGATCAAGACGCGCTCCGAGGAAGCCGGCGACGACGAGGACGACGAGCGCGAAAAGGCCGACCCGACCAAGCGCCCGGTGATCGAGATGGAAATGTGCCTGGGCGACACCAAGCGCACCGTCGAGGTGAACCTCACCGACCGCAGCAGCTTCAACTACCCGCTGCTGATCGGCGCCAAGGCCCTGCGCGAGTTCCGCGCCGCCATCTACGCCGGGCGCAAGTTCACCGCCGGCAAGCCCCAGTGCTGAGCCACGGCTGAGCCAAGGGCCTCGGCGGGATTGACGCCGCCCGAGGCCTGCGGCACCGTGCCGGCTATTTCCCCGCCTGCACGGACGCCATGCCCAATATCCTGATTGTCGAAGACGAAGCGGCCATCGCCGACACCCTGGTCTATGCCCTGCAGGCTGACGGTTTCGACGTCACCTGGCTGAGCCTGGCCGGCGAGGCGCTGGAACTGCTGGCCCGTGACCCGTTCGACCTGGTCATCCTCGACGTCGGCCTGCCCGACATCAGCGGCTTCGAGGCCTGCAAGCGGCTGCGGCGCTTCTCCGAGGTGCCGGTGATCTTCCTCACCGCCCGGGATGCCGAGATCGACCGCGTGGTGGGCCTGGAGATCGGCGCCGACGACTACGTGGTCAAGCCCTTCAGCCCCCGCGAGGTGGCCGCCCGGGTGCGCGCCATCCTCAAGCGCACCGCGCCCCGGGAAGCCGCGCCGGCCAGCGTGCCCGCACCGGCGGCCGAGGGCGCCTTCGTGGTGGATGCGGAGCGTGTGCGCATCCATTACCTGGGCCAGTTGCTCAGCCTCACCCGCCACGAATTCCGCCTGCTGCAGACGCTGCTGGCCCAGCCCGAGCGGGTGTTCAGCCGCGAGCAGCTGCTGGATTCGGTGGGCGTCGCCAGCGATGCCGGCTACGAACGCAGCATCGACAGCCACATCAAGAGCCTGCGCGCCAAGCTGCGCCTGGTGAATGCCGATGCCGAGCCGATCCAGACCCACCGCGGCGTAGGCTACAGCTACGATCCCAACGCCTGACCGGAGCCCCGCCATGCCGCTCGGCGTCCGCATCTTCCTGGTGTACTTCCTCTTCGTCGGCCTGGCCGGCTACTTCGTGCTGAGCACGGTGATGGACGAGATCCGTCCCGGCGTGCGCCAGTCCACCGAAGAGACCCTGGTGGACACCGCCAACCTGCTGGCCGAGATCCTCCGCGACCCGGTGCGCGACGGCACCCTGGGCCAGAGCAACCTGCCCGAGCTGCTCAAGGCCTACGGCAAGCGCCAGCCGGGCGCCGAGATCTGGGGCGTGCGCAAGACCGAGGTGAACCACCGCATCTATGTCACCGACGGCACCGGCAAGGTGCTGCTGGACTCCAGCGGCCTGGCCGTGGGCCAGGACTATTCCGGCTGGAACGACGTGCTGCTGACCCTGCGTGGCGAGTATGGCGCCCGCTCCACCCGTGAAGACCCCAGCGACCCGGATTCCTCGGTGATGTACGTAGCGGCGCCGATCCGCGACAACGGCCAGATCATCGGTGTCGTCTCGGTGGCCAAGCCCAACCGCTCGCTGCAGCCCTACATCTACCGCTCGCAGATGCGCCTGGCCTGGCTCGGTGCCGGGCTCATCGGCCTCGGCCTGCTGATCGGCGGGCTGCTGTCCTGGTGGCTCAGCGGCTCCCTGCGGCGCCTCACCCGCTACGCCCAGGCCGTGAGCGAAGGCCAGCGCGCCGAGCTGCCCACCCTGCGCGGTGGCGAACTGGCGCAGCTGGCCCGGGCCGTGGAGCGCATGCGCACCGAGCTGGAAGGCAAGGCCTACGTCGAGCGCTACGTGCACACCCTGACCCATGAACTGAAGAGCCCGCTGGCGGCCATCCGTGGTGCGGCCGAGCTGCTGGAAGGCGAGATGCCCGTGGCGCAGCGCCAGCGCTTCGTGGCCAATATCAGCGGCGAGAGCGCGCGCCTGCAGCACCTGATCGAACGGCTGCTGTACCTCGCCCAGGTGGAGCAGCGCCAAGGGCTGGAAGAGCGCGTGCCGGTGCCGCTGGCGCCCCTGGTGGAAGACCTGTTGCAGGCCCAGGCGGCACGGATCGAATCCGCCGGGTTGCGCATCGAGAACGCGGTGAATATCGGCCTGGAAGCCCTGGGCGAACGCTTCCTGTTGCGCCAGGCACTGGCCAACCTGCTGGACAACGCCCTGGACTTCACCCCCGCCGGCGGCCTGATCCGTATCGTCGCCACCCTGGACGGCCACGAGCTGGACCTGCGCCTGTTCAACCAGGGTGAAGCCATTCCCGATTACGCCCTGCCGCGCCTCACCGAGCGCTTCTACTCCCTGCCGCGCCCGGGCAGCGGTCGCAAGAGCACCGGCCTGGGGCTCAACTTCGTCCAGGAAGTGGCGCAGCTGCACGGCGGTTCCGTGCAGGTCTGCAACCTCGAAGGGGGCGTGGAAGTCCGCCTGCGCCTGCCGGCGGCCTGAGCCACGGATGCACCATCGCGGTGCGTCTTTTCATCCAGGGGTTCGGCACCTGTCGCCGGGGAGCATCACTCCGCCGTGGCCACCGGCGTGCTCTTCGCGTATTTCGCCACCACGCCTTTCCAGAACGCCGGGAAGCCCTCGCTGAAGCGGCTGAAGGCAGCTTTCTCGGCACGGTTCTTCGACTCGGCCACGGCGTCCTCGGTGGACCAGGTGCTGGAGCGCTGCTCCTCCTGGGCGGTGGCTTCGGTGGAGCCGTAGATGTAGCCGCTGCGCACGTCGACCAGGATGCCGGCGACGGTGGCGGTGACATGCGCCTGGTGGTTGGGCAGGAAGCCCAGCGACACCGCCGTCAGCGGGCCCAGCGGGGTGCTGTCGACGTAGAACTTGGTGTCCACGGTGTAGACCAGCAGCAGGTCCGAGCGCATGTGCGCGGCGGGCAGGCGCAGGTCCTTCAGGCTCTTCATGCCGTTGGGGGTGAGCAGGCGGCTCAGGGGCGCGGCCTGGCTGATCAGCGGTTGCTCGGCGATGCGTGCCAGGTCGGCATCGGACTCGATGTCGCGGGTCTGCACCACCTCGAAGCCGTCGTTGTAGCCACTGGCGACGCGGACGATGCTCAGTTGCGCGGGGAAGGGGCTGGCAGGTTTCTTGCTGAACAGCTGCTCGATATCGGCGTCATCGATGCCGGTCAGGGATACGCCCTGGTCGGGGGTGACATAGCTCTTGCTGGAGCAACCGCCGAGCATGAGCAGCGACAGGGCGGCGAGGGTGCAGAGGGTCTTGCGGGTACGCATGGAATCTCCTTTTCCGAAGGGCCGGAGGGCCCGACTGGCGGCGATTCTGCCGCTTCTTGCGGGCGCCCACAATTGACTATTCTCAGATCGTCGCCGTGCATGGAACGCGGTGCGTATAACAACGAGAAACCGGGAGCAGCCAATGAAGAGCGTCGCCGAAATACTGCGGGGCAAACCCCACACGACCATCTACCGCGTGGACCCCACCACCACCGTGCTGGAGGCGGCCGAACTCATGGCCGAGAAAGGTATCGGCGCGGTGCTGGTGATGGAGCGTGACGAACTGGTGGGCATCGTCACCGAGCGCGACTACGTGCGCCGCGTGGCCGCCAAGGACCGTTCCTCCTACGGCACCGAAGTGCAGGAGATCATGACCTCCAACCTCTTCGTGGTCGGCCCGAAGGACAGCAACCAGTTCTGCATGCAGCTGATGACCGAGAAGAACCTGCGTCACCTGCCCGTGCTGGACGACGGCAAGGTGATCGGCCTTCTGTCCATCCGCGACCTGGTGCGCGACATCACCGCCGAGCAGGAAAGCCTGATCCATCATCTGGAGGACTATATCCGCGGGTCATGCTGATCGTTGGATGTGGGCGCCTGACCCTTGTGAGAGCGAATTCATTCGCGAATGTGGCCTGTAGGGTGGATGACGCTTCACCCATCCACCGGGCGGTGTTCCGTCTCGCGCATTACGCATTATCGGGCACCTCGTAGGGTGGGCCGGACGGCGTTCCGCGAGTGAAGCGAAACCCATGTGGCAATGTTCAACTCCGCTGATGGGTTTCGCTTCGCTCTACCCATCCTACGGTTTGCTTCCTGGCTTGCCTGCGCGGCCCCACTCTCCACCCAATTCCCACACAAACTCCACACTTCCCCCATAGCCCCACCTTGGGCGGGCTCCAGACTTTCCCATCGAGAACACATGAGGAGAGTCCGAGATGACCCGTACCCTGGGTTTCAAGCTGGGCGCCATCGCCCTGTTGATCCTGCTGTTGCTGATCCCGCTGCTGATGATCGACGGCCTGATCGACGAGCGTCAGCAGGCCCGTGACGGCGTGCTGGCGAACATCGCCCAGAGTTCCAGCTACAGCCAGCAGGTGACGGGGCCGATCCTGGTGGTGCCCTACCGCCGCGTGATCCGCGAGTGGAAGACCAACGAGAAGACCGGCCAGCGCTACCTCGACGAGAGCGAGGAGCACAGCCGCCTGTTCTTCCTGCCGGAGCGCCTGCGCATGGTCGGCGACGTGGATACCGAGCTGCGGGCCCGGGGCATCTACCAGGCGCGGTTGTACAAGAGCGATAGCCGCGTCAGCGGGCAGTTCGTGCTGCCGGCCAACTACGGCATCGATGACGGCCTGGCCGACTACCGCTTCGAGGCGCCTTTCCTGGCGGTGGGCATCAGCGACATCCGTGGCATCAGCAACGCGCTGAAGCTGGAGCTCAACGGCCGCAGCTTCGACTTCCAGCCCGGCAGCGGCGACCCGGTACTGGCCGGTGGCGTGCATGTGCCGCTGCCGAGCCTGCTGACGGCGGAGGTGCAGAACCTCGACTTCGCCTTCGACCTCAAGCTGCAGGGCACCGAGTCGCTGAGCATCACCCCGGTGGGGCGTGACAGCCAGGTGGAGCTGAAGTCCGGCTGGCCACACCCGAGCTTCGTCGGCGAGTTCCTGCCCGCCGAGCGCGAGGTGCGTGGCGACGGCTTCAGTGCCCGCTGGCAGACCAGCTTCTTCGCCACCGACATGGAAGCGGCCCTGGCCAACTGTGCCTACGCCGAGCGTTGCGAGGCCTTCAACAGCAAGGTGTTCGGCGTCAGCTTCGTCGACCCGGTGGACCAGTACCTGAAGACCGATCGCGCCATCAAGTACGCCCTGCTGTTCATCTGCCTGACCTTCGCCGGCTTCTTCCTCATGGAAGTGCTCAAGCGCCTGGCGGTGCACCCGGTGCAGTACGCCCTGGTGGGCCTGGCCCTGGCGTTCTTCTACCTGCTGCTGCTGTCGCTGTCCGAGCACCTGGAGTTCGCCCTGGCCTACGGCCTCTCCGCGGCGGCCTGCGTGCTACTGGTGGGTTTCTACGTCAGCCACGTGTTGCACAGCTGGGCCCGTGGCGCGGGCTTCACCGCCGGGCTGGCGGCGCTCTACGGGATGCTCTACGGCCTGCTCAGCGCCGAGGACTACGCGCTGCTGATGGGCTCGCTGCTGGTGTTCGGCCTGCTGGCCTGCGTGATGGTGCTGACCCGCAAGCTCGACTGGTACGGCGTTGGTGCCGTCAAACCCGCCCAGGTCCAGGGCTGATAACCCCGGGCGCGGCCACCGCCGCGCCCCTTCAGGAGGAAGAAAAGATGCGCGCAATGGTGCAATTCACAGCCTGCTTCGCCCTTGGCCTGGTGATTTCGGTACTGATCCTCGGCGGCCTGATGTTCGCCGGCAATTTCGGTTTCATCGACCTCTGGCTGATCACCGGCAAGCCGTTGGCCAACCTGGCGCTGATGGTGCTGCCCGAGTCCTTCTGGCACGCGCTGACCGGCGTCATCGACCCCCGCAACAACCCTTCGGTGAACTCCTTCCTGCAGCTGTGCGTGGCGCTCTCCCAGGGCGCCTTGCTGCTGGCGGCCGGGTTCTTCCGCCTGTGGTACTGGCACCGTGATGAAGAGGAGGAAACCCGCGATGCGCGGTGAACTGCATGAAGAACGCGTGATCAGCCGCCGCCTGGCCTCACGCATCGCCGAGTTGTTCCCCGGTTACCGGGCGGAAAGGCAGGGGGTGGTGATCGGTTTCGAGCCCTGGCCGGGGCGGGCAGAGCCTCCCCGGCAACCGCAGCGGCTGGCTCGCTGAAGACCGCAGGCCATGGATGGCGCGGTCTGTAGGCGTTTTAGGAGGTAGGAACGGAGCAATGTAAGCATTTTGTAAATAAAAAGATGCAAATGACTACAAAGATCAAATGGAAATGAATATCATCCGCACCCGATTCTTTTGCCCCCTATTCGGATGCGGACCTGCCCCATGTCGACCCCTGCCAAATTACCTGCCCTTACGCCCTTGGCCCTGAGCCTGGCTTCCCTGCTGTTGTCGCCGCTGGCCATGGCCGCCACCGAGCTGCCCGCCATCGAAGTGGATGGCAAGCGCACCCAGGATTCGCGGGTCAGGGACGTCTCCACCGCCACGCGCACCGCCACCCCCGTGCGCTACGTGCCCCAGGCGATCGACACGGTGCGCACCGAAGATGCCTTGAACTACGGCACCCGCACTCTCGCCCAGGCCCTGGCCGGCCTGCCCAACGTCAGCGACGCCAGCGATACCCGCTTCGACGGCCTGCGCATCCGTGGCTTCGATGCCAGCAACGACTTCTACCTGGACGGCATCCGCGACGACAGCCAGTACACCCGCGACCTGCACAACATCGAACGCATCGAGGTGCTCAAGGGCCCGGCGGCGGTGCTCTACGGCCGGGGCAGCCAGGGTGGCCTGGTCAACCGCATCAGCAAGCAGCCCCAGGCCGGGCTGGCCTCGACCCTGGAGGCGCAACTGGGCAGCCAGGACTTCCGCAGCCTCTACGCTGACCTCAGCGCCGACGCCAGCGAGAACATTGCCCTGCGCCTGAACATGGGCGAGCAGGACGCCAACAGCTTCCGCAAGGGCGTCGACTCCAGCCGCCAGCTGTTCGCACCCTCCATGAGCTGGCAGCTCAGCCCCGACCTCAACTGGCTGGTGCAGTACGAATACAGCCGCCACCGCCGCACCCCGGATCGCGGCATCCCCGGCCTCAACGGCCACCCGGCGGACGTCAGCCGCGACACCGTCTACAGCGACCTGCAGCGCGACTACATCGACGACAAGGCGCAGTCCCTGCGCTCGCGCCTGACCTACGACATCAACGCCGACTGGCAACTGCGCCAGACCCTCGGCGTGTTCAAGCTCGACAGCGATTTCGACAACACCTACGTCACCAGCGTCAACGCCGCCGCTCGCACCGTGGGCCGCGCCCGCTGGCAGCAGGACCTGACCACCCGCAACATCTTCAACAACGTCGAGCTGGAAGGCGTGTTCCACACCGCCGGCCTGGAGCACCGCCTGCTCACCGGCCTGGAGCTGGGCAACCAGCACCGCGACCCGAAGCTCTACACCAACGCCACCGGTGCCGCCAACGCCGCGCCCTCGCTGGACATCTTCAACCCCGACACCACCCGCCAGCAGACCGGGCGCATGGTCGCCAACAGCGATGCCCAGCACCGCATCGACAGCCGCGCCCTGTACATCCAGGACCAGGTGACCCTGAACGAGCAGTGGCAGGTGCTGTTCGGCCTGCGCTATGACCACTTCGACGTGGACAGCCAGAACCGCCTCACCCGTCGCAGCGAGCAGCAGGTGGACGACAGCTTCAGCCCCCGCGTCGGCGTGGTCTGGACACCGCTGCGCGACCATTCCTTCTACGCCTCCTACAGCAAGACCTACTCGCCGGTGGGCGGCGGCCTGATCGGCGTCACCGCTGGCGCCACCACCAACACCAACGACACCGGCCCGGAGCACACCCGTCAGTACGAGGTGGGCGTGAAGAGCGACTGGCTGGAGGACAACCTCAGCACCACCCTGGCCGTCTACGAGATCGAGCTGTACAACCGTCGCACTTCCGACCCGCTGAACCCGGGCAACTTCCTGCTCTCCGGCCTGCAGCGTTCCCGTGGCATCGAGCTGACCGCCAGCGGCCGTCTCCACGGCAACTGGTACCTGCGCGGCGGCATCGGCCTGCAGGACGCGGAGATCGTCAAGGACAACAACGGCCTGGAAGGCAAGCGCATCGGCGACGTGGCCGAGCGCAACGGCAGCCTGTTCCTCAGCTGGAAGCCGGAACAGGGCCTGTACGGCGAAACCGGCCTGACCCTGGTGGGCGACCGCTACGCCGACAACGCCAACACCGTGGCGCTGCCGGGCTACGGCCGCTGGGACGCCATGCTCGGCTATCGCCTGGAGCAGTGGGACCTGAAGGCCGCGCTGACCAACATCGCCGACAAGACCTACTACGCCACCGCCACCAGCGCCGTGCAGATCATGCCCGGCGACCCCCGCACCCTGATGACCAGCGCGAGCTATCGGTTCTGATCGCAGGATCGAGGTCGTACCCGGCCCGTCGGGTGGGTAGCCCGTAGGATGGGTAGAGCGAAGCGAAACCCATCAATTCCCGGCACGGAGACGCCTTGGGTGCCGGGCCTTCAGCATGGGTTTCGCGGTGCTCTACCCATCCTACGGATGACCCTGCCTGGGTTGAGCCTTGTACCCGCTCAATCCCTGATCATCACCAGCCGGTCGAGGCTGGATTCCGCGCCCCAGACTTCGCCGATGCGGCCGGAGAGCTGCAGCACGCGGGCGTTGGCCTGGTCGCTGGGGAAGGCGGTGAAGCGCTGGCTGAAGGGGTTGAAGCGGAGGATGGCGTTGCTGCTGAAGTCGCTGATCCAGATGCGGTCCTGCTCGTCGACGAACATCGCATGGGCGTCGGCCTTGCCGCCGGGCAGGTCCCAGCTGTTCCAGGCATTGGCCAGCGGGTCGTAGCGGCTGAGCTTGCCGCTGCCGCTTTCACTGACCCAGAGGGTGCCCTTGGAATCGCTCCAGATGCGTTGCGGCCCCTGCTGCGCCTCGGGTGAGGCGATCACCTCGGCATGGCCGGAGCCGGCGTCGATGCGGGCGATGTGCTTGCCGTCGAGGCTGGCGTACCAGATCTCGCCATTGGGCGTGGTGGTGATGCCGTAGGGCCCGGCGCCGCCCGGGGCGGGCCAGACCTTGATCTCGCCGCTCTTCGGGTCGAGCCGGCCGTAATAGCCGTTCTGCCCGGTGAACCAGAGCAGCCCGGCCCTATCGAAGGTGGCGCTGTTGAGGCCGGCGTCGGCGGCGCTGCCCGGCAAGGGGTAGTGCTTGGCGCTGAGGCGGTCCGGGTCCACCTTCACCAGGGCATTGAGGCCGGCATCGGTGACCCAGGCTGCGCCATCCTGGCCGACCACCACGCCACGGGGGCTGGAGCCGGCGCCGAGGGCGATCTGCTGGCTCTGTCCGGTCATGGGGTCGAGCAGCCCAAGCAGGCCGAGCTTCTGCGCGGTGTACCAGACGCGGCCGTCGGTGGCGGGGGCCACGTCGCGCGGGCCGCTGCCCGGCGGCAGGGGGAAGTACTTCACCTCGGCGGCGAGCACGGTCGTGCTGAGCAGGGCGGCGAACAGGACCGCAGCGGCGTTGCGGAGCATGGCGACCTCCAGGTCTGGGAGACAGAGTTATGGACGCCGTCACGCTCCAAGGGTTCGCCGGGAATTTGCCGGCGCCCGTTCAGCGCCGCAGCAGGAAGGGGCGGATGCCGAGGAAGGCGGGGATGCCCAGGCCGACCCAGGCCAGGGCGTCCCAGATGCCGTCGCCGAGCAGCGCGCCCACCAGGCCGATGGCGGTGAGCGCCGCCAGCAGTGCGGGCACGGCGAAGATGCGTTTCAGGTTCATGCCGTCGCCTCCCCACGCTGCCGCGCCGGCGCCCGTCGACGCACCCACCAGAGGTAGAGCCCGCTGCCGAGGACGATGATGGTCAGCACGTCCAGGGTCGCCCACAGCAGCTGCATGGGCAGGCCGCCGTAGTCGCCGAAGTGCAGCGGCTGGGACATGGCCAGGGCGTCCATGTACCAGGGCCGCTCGCCGATGGCGGTGACCTCCAGGGTGCGCGCGTCGATCAGCACCGGCGTCCACAGGTGCGAGGTGAGGTGGCTGCTGCCCTTCATGAACACCGAGTAGTGGTGCTCGCTGGAGAAGCGCGTGCCGGGGAAGGCGATGAAGTCCGGCTCCATGCCCGGCGTCGCCTGGGCGGCGATCTCCAGCAGACGCGTGGCCGGGGCGCGCTCGGTGAGCGGCGGGGCGTCGCGGTAGGGCTCGACCATGGCGGCCAGGCTCTCGTTGCGCCAGGCGGCGATCACCAGGTCGGCGCAGGCGCTGATCACCCCGGTGACGCCGACCACCAGGGCCCAGGTCAGGGTGACGATGCCGATGAGGTTGTGCAGGTCCAGCCAGCGGGTGCGGGTGGAGCGGTCGCGGCGCACGGTGCCGAACTCCAGGCGACGCATGAAGGGCGCATAGAGCACCGCTCCGGAGACGATCGCGACCACGAACAGCAGGCCCATGAAGGCCAGCAGCAGCTTGCCCGGCAGCCCGGCGAACATGTCCACGTGCAGGCGCAGCATGGTCATCATGAAGCCGCCGTTGGCCGAGGGCATGGCCACCGGCTCACCGCTGCGGGCGTCGAGCATGAAGGTGTGCGAGGAATTGGGTTCGGTGCCGGCGGTGGCGGCGGTGATGGCCACCACGCCGTTGGGCTCGTCGTCTTCCCAGCCCAGGTACTGCACCACCTCGCCCTGGCGATGGGCCTCGGCGGCCTGCACCAGTTGCTGCAGGTCGAGGCGCGGCGAGTCCGCCGGCATCTCGCGCAGCACCGGGGCGTCGCCCAGCAGGTGGTCGATCTCGTGGTGGAAGATCAGCGGCAGGCCGGTCAGTGCCAGGAGCAGCAGGAAGGCCGTGCAGATGAGACTGGTCCAGGTGTGGACGAAGGACCAGCGGCGGATGGTGGTTGATTTCATGAGCCTGTCCAAAAGCCGAAGGCCGCCCAGCGGGCGGCCTCGGTGGCGCGTGGTGTACGACTTAGTGGCTTACCACTTGTAGGTGGCGCTGGCGACGACGCTGCGCTCGTCACCGTAGTAGCAGTAGTAGGCGTCGCAGGTGGAGATGTAGTCCTTGTCCAGCAGGTTGGTGGCGTTGAGCGCTACCGACGCACCGTTCAGGCTGCTGTCCAGGCGGCCGAGGTCGTAGTGCACGGCGGCATCGAACACGGTGTAGGACTTGGCGAAGCCGAGCTCGGAGTTGGCCTGGTCACCGAAGGTGTTGCCGGTGTAGCGGGCGCCGGCGGCGATGCCGAAGCCGTCGAGCACGCCGTTGTGCCAGGTGTAGTCGGCCCACAGCGAGGCTTGGCGGTTGGGCATCAGTTGCAGGCGCTTGCCCTTGAACTCGCCGTCCTGCACTTCGGACTTCGCCTGGGTGTAGGAAGCGATCAGCTTCAGGCTATCGGTGACGTTGCCCACGGCTTCCAGCTCCAGGCCCTTGACCTTCACTTCGCCACTCTGGTTGGTGACCGGCGTGCCGTTGATGCGGTTGGTGACGGACACATTCTGTTGGGTCAGGTCGTAGACAGCGGCGGTCAGCAGGATGTCGCTGCCCGGCGGCTGGTACTTCACGCCCAGTTCCCACTGCTTGCCTTCGGTCGGCTTGAAGGAGTCGGTCGGCGATGCCGTGGCGTTGCTGGTGGGCTGGAAGGACTCGGCGTACGACAGGTACGGCGTGAAGCCGGAGTCGAACACGTAGCTGAGGGCGGCGTTGCCGCTGAAGGCCTTGTCGCGCTCGGTGTTGGTGGCATCGCTCTGGTTAAGGAAGGTGGTGCCGGTGTGCACCCAGTCCTCACGGCCGCCGAGGGTCAGGCGCCATTGGTCGAGGGCCATCTGGTCCTGAACGTAGAGGCCGGTCTGGTTGGTCTTCTGGTTGTAGTCGTAGTACGCCAGCGAGCGCGGCGGACGGACGATCGGCTGGCCGTATACCGGGTTGTTGACGTTGATGTCCGGCGGGGCGTAGCCGTTGAAGGCGGTACCGAAGACCGACATGTAGTCGGTTTCGATGCGCTGGTGATCGAGGCCGAGCAGCAGGGTGTGGTTGATCTCGCCGGTGGCGAAGTCGGCCTGGAAGTTGTTGTCCACGGCGAACTGGCTGATGTCTTCATCGGTGTTGGTGCTGTTGCGACCGACATTACCGTTGGCGTCGACCACGTAGCCGAAACCGGCGAGGGACGGGATGTAGCTGTTGACGGTGACGGTCTGGAACGACAGCTCGGACTTGGTGTAGCGCAGGTTCTGGCGGAACTGCCAGACATCGTTGAAGCGATGCTCGAAGGCGTAGCCCAGCGCGTAGTAGGTGCGGTCGTAGAAGTCGTAGTCCGGATCGCCCAGGTTCTTGTGGTGGGAGATCTTGCCGAACGGCATGTCGATCTTGGTGCCCTGGATCGGTCGGAACTGGCTGGTGGTGCCGGTATCGTCGCGGGTGAACTGCGACAGCAGGGTCAGCGTGGTGTCGGGGTCGATGTTCCAGGTCAGGCTGGGGGCGAGGTTGTAGCGCTTGTTGTCGACGTGGTCGATCTGCGTGCCGCTGTCGCGTACCACGCCGCTCAGGCCGTAGAGGAACTGGCCCTGCTCGTCGATCTTGCCGGTGCTGGCGAAGTTGATCTGGCGATGGTTGTCGCTGCCGTACTGCACTTCGATCTCGTGGCTGGTCTCGGCGCTCGGGCGACGGCTGACCATGTCCAGCAGGCCGCCGGGCGGGGTCTGGCCGTACACGGAAGAGGCCGGGCCACGCAGCAGGGCCAGGCGGTCCAGGTTCCAGGTTTCCGGTTTCGGGTTGGCGTATACGCCGCGTGGCAGCGGCAGGCCATCGAGGAAGTGGGTCGGCTCGAAGCCGCGCACGCGCATCCAGTCGTAGCGGGTGTCGCTGCCGAAGCTGGCGGAGACGATGCCGGGCATGTATTTCACGGCGTCATCGAGGCTGTGGACGCTGCGCTCCTGCATCTGCTCGCGGGTGGCGACGGAGATCGAACGCGGAGCCTCGGCCAGCGCGGTATCCGTTTTGGTGCCGGCGGCGGTGCGTTTGGCCAGGTAGCCGGTGGTGGGGCCCCAGGCGCTTTCGCCAACACCGGCGGCGTCGATATTGGTGGCCGGCAGAGCCAGGCCGGTATCGGCCACGGGCTCCAGGCTGAAGGTGCCCGAGGGGCTCTTCACCAGTTGCAGGCCGCTGCCGTTGAGGGCGGCGTTGAGGGCGGCGACCGGCGAGTATTCGCCTTGCACCGGCTGGGCGGTTTTACCGGCGGTCAGCGATGGGTCGATGCTCAGGACGATGCCGGCTTCGCTGGCGATGCGGCTCAGGGTGCTGGCCATGGGCGCGGCGGGCAGTTTGTACTGCTGGGTTTCGGCGACGGCATGGGCGGACAGGCTGCCCAGGACGATGGCGGCGGCGAGCAGGCTGGGGCGGAAAGCGGGGCGGAAGGCAAACGTCATTGCGAACGACTCCTGATAGGAAATAAGTCTCAATGACCTGTTGCCGGATCAGGATAGAAAAGTGATAGGGGCCCTGCGAAATATTTTTTGAAAGTCCGCCGGATGGCGGTTTTCCCGGGCCGGAGCCCGGGTTGAAGCGCTATTTCTCGGCGGGCACCACGCGGGTCCACCAGCCGGTGTGGCGTTCGATGCGCACGGGCAGGCTGGGGGGCAGGGCGTCCAGGGCGAGGTCGCTGTTGCGCAGGGGGAAGCTGCCGCTGATGCGCAGGTCGGCGATTTCCGGGGCGACGCCCAGGTAGCCGCTGCGGTATTCGCCCAACTGCTCCAGCAGGTCGGCGAGGCGGGCATTTTCCACCACCAGCATGCCGTGCACCCAGGCGTCGGCGCCCACGGCGGCGGGCTGGCTGGCCTCCAGTTGGGTGCGGCGCATCAGCACCTGCTGGCCTTCCTTGATGATGCGTTCGTCGTCGGCCTGGGCCGGGTGGGCGGCGACCGCCGATTGCAGGACGACCAGGCGCGTGCCGTCTTTCTCGGCGCGCACCAGGAAGCGGGTGCCGAGGGCGCGCAGGTCACCGTTCTCGGTGCCGACCACGAAGGGGCGCGGGTCGCCGTGGGCGGTTTCGACGAGGATCTCGCCGCTGCGCAGGTGGATGCGGCGCTGGGCCGGGTCGAACTCGATGTCCAGGGCACTGCGGCTGTTGAGGCGCACGTGGGTGTTGTCGGGCAGCAGCAGGTCGCGTTGTTCGCCGCTGGCGGTGACTTCGTCGGCCAGCCAGTCGCTCAGTGGGCGCTGCTGGTTGGCCAGGCCCAGGGCCAGGGCGCCGACCAGCACCAGGCCGAGCAGGCCGCCGCTGCGGCGCATGCTGCGCGGCGAGCGCAGCAGGGCACGGCGGGCCGGGGCGCTGCCGGCGGCGATGAATTGCTGGTCGAGCCCGGCCAGTTGCGCCCAGGCACGGGCGTGCTCGGCATTGGCGGCGTGCCAGTGGAGAAATTCCGCCTGCTCGCCGGCACTGGCGTCGCCCGACCCCAGGCACAGCTGCCAGTGGATGGCTTCGTCGAGAACCTGTGAGGAAACCGGGGCGCGATTCACGTCGGCTCACCGTAGAGCGCGATGTAGCACTGGCGCAGGCCCTGGGCGAGGTACTGGCGCACGCGCGGCACGGAGACGCCCAGGCGCTCGGCGATTTCGGCGTGGCCCAGGCCGTCGACACGGTTGTAGAGGAAAGCGGCGCGCGCCTTGCTGGAGAGCTTGCCCAGCAGGCGGTCGATCTCGCGCAGGGCTTCGAGGATCAGCGCCTGTTCTTCCAGGTCCGGGTGCACGGCTTCGGGCACCAGGGCCAACTCGTCGAGGTAGGCGCGTTCCAGGGCGCTGCGGCGGAAGTGGTCCACCAGCAGGCCACGGGCAATGGTGGTGAGCAGGGCGCGGGGTTCGCGCACCTGGTGCAGGTCGGGCTTGCCGAGGATGCGCACGAAGGCGTCCTGGCTGAGGTCTTCCGCCCGATGGGGGCAGCTGAGGCTGCGCCGCAGCCAGCCGAGCAGCCAGTCACGATGGTCGCGATAGAGCGCGCCCGCCAGAGCATGGTTCGTGGTTTCCCCAAGCGACACTGCAACCTCCGCCGCTCGAAGCTGGCTGGTAGGAAATAGAGCGAGAATGATTCGCAATTATGCCCATGCTGGCCACGGGCCGCAATCGCAGGCCGTCGGTTGGCGACGACCGTTCGCGGTGGGCTCAGAGGCCGGGTTGCTGCTGGCGGCGTTGCCAGCGGGTGAGGGCGGCGGCGAGGGCGGCGGGGCTGCCAAGGCCTTGCTGGCGGGCGCGGCTGAATAGGATCAGGGCCATTTCGGCGGTGGCCAGGGCGTCGGCGCTGGCGTGGTGGCGTTGCTGCACCTGCAGGCCGAAATACTCGGCCCATTGGTCCAGCCCGCCGTTGCGGATGCCGGCGTCGGGGCACAGCAGCGGGGCCAGTTCGGCGACGTCGAGGAAGGGGTGTTGCAGGCGGTGGCCGAGATCACGGCGGAGGGCGCGGGCGAGCATGCGCTGGTCGAAGGGCGCGTGGAAGGCCAGCAGCGGGCTGTCGCCGAGGTACTCCATGAAGGCCAGCAGGGCTTCGGCGGGCTCCACGCCTTCGGCCGACTCGCTGGGGGCGATGCCGTGGATCAGCACGCTGGGGCTGATACGGCCGGTTTCGCGGTGCAGGGTGGCTTCGAACTGGTGGCCGAGGTCGATGGCGCCGTTCTCGATGCTCACCGCACCGATGGACAGCACCAGGTCGCGGCTCATGTTCAGGCCGCTGGTTTCCAGGTCGAGCACCACGAAGCGCTGTTCGCCCAGGGGGCCGTCTCCCAGCCCGAGCGGGGCGGGCAGCTGTTCCCGCCGGCGCTGCTGGGCATCGCTCAACGGCGGGCGGTGGCGTCGGGTGAGCCAGGCGAGGGCGTTCATAGCTGGTAGCGCAGCGCGAGGCTGGCCTGCAGGCGCTGGGCCTGGCGGAAGGATTCGCGGAGGATGCGCCGGTCCAGGTGGTTGAGGCTGTCCGGGTCGAGGCGATTGGAGAAGGGCAGCCCCTGGCGGGCCTGTTGCTGGTGCTGCTGCATGCGGGTCTGCTGGATGAAGTGGTAGGCCTCCTCGAAGGCGGCGCCGTCCTGGGCGTCGATCACTTCGTTGGCGACCAGCTGGCGCAGGCGTTCGAGGGTGTTGCAGCTGTCGATGCCGTGGGCCAGGGCGAGCAGGCGCGCGCCGTCGACGAAGGGGGTGAGGCCCTGGACCTTGAGGTCGAGGGTGTCTTTCTCGGCGCCTTTGCGGGCCACCACGAAATCACGGAAGCGGCCCACGGGCGGGCGCTGGCGCAGGGCGTTGTCGGCCATCAGGCGCTGGAACAGACGGTTGTCGGCGACCTGGGCGAGCACCTCGCGGCGCAGTTGCTCGCAGCTCTCGCGGTCGCCCCAGACGGTGCGCAGGTCGAAGTAGATGCTCGAGCCCAGCAGGCTTTCCGGCGTGGCTTCGCGGATGAAACCGGCGAAGCGCCGGCTCCATTCCTGGCGCGACAGGCACAGCTCGGGGTTGCTGGCCATGATGCGCCCCCGGCACAGCTCGAAGCCGCATTTGGCCAGGTCCTGGTTGATGCGTTCGGCCAGGGGCAGCAGGCGCCCCCGGATGGCGGCGGCTTCGGCGGCGTCGCGGGCCTCGAAGAGGATGCCGTTGTCCTGGTCGGTGTGCAGGGTCTGCTCGCGACGGCCTTCGCTGCCGAAGCACAGCCAGGTGAAGGGCAGGCCGGGGTCGCCCAGGGCTTCGATGGCCAGTTCGATGACCCGGCACACGGTGTGGTCGTTGAGCAGGGTGATGATGTGGGTGATCTGGGTGGAGCTGGCGCCATGGGCGAGCATGCTGTCCACCAGGCGCTGGATGTCGCTGCGCAGGGCGGCGAGGGTGTCCACCCGGCCGGCGTGGCGGATGGTGCGCGCGAGGTGCACCAGGTCGACGCGCTGCAGGGAGAACAGGTCGCGCTCGGAGACCACGCCGCGCAGGCGGCCGTCGTCCACCACGCAGACGTGGGCGATGTGGCGCTCGGTCATGGCGATGGCGGCGTCGAAGGCGCTGGCATCCGGGGGCAGGTGGAAAGGCTGCTGGGTCATCAGCTCGGCGATGCTCTGGCCGAGGTCGGCGCAGGCGTCGGCGATCACCCGGCGCAGGTCGCGCAGGGTGAAGATGCCCTGGGGCCGCTGCTGCTCGTCGACGATGACGATGCTGCCCACCTGGTTCTCGTGCATCAGCCGCACCGCGTCGCGCAGGGGCATCTGTGGCGGGCAGGCGATGGGCTGGCGCACGGCGAGGTCGATCAGGCGGGTGTCGAGGGAGTACTGGGCGCCGAGGGTTTCCACCGCGCGCAGCTGCACCTGCTGGTTGACCTGGTCGAGCAGGCTGCTGACGCCGCGCAGGGCGAAGTCGCGGAAGGGGCCGGAGATGGCGAACAGGCGCACGAAGGCGGGCTTGGCCAGGAGCAGGCAGAAGGTGTCTTCACCGGCCAGGTGCTCGGTGCGGGTGGCGCGTTCGCCGAGCAGGGCGGCGAGGGGGAAGCATTCGCCGCCGGCGATCTCGAAGGTGGTTTCGGTGCCGCGCTTGGCGGAGTGCGGGCGCTCGCCGACGACCCGGCCCTGCTTGACGATGTAGAAGTGCTCCACCGGCCCGTCGCTGGGCTTGATGATGGATTCCCCACGCCCGTAGAAACGCAGCAGGCAGTTTTCCACCAGGTAGGCCAGGTGGGCGCTTTCCATCTGGTTGAAGGGGGGAAACTTCTGCAGGAATTCCATGGTGCCATGGACGTTCTGCATCACCGCCAGCTTGCCCGCCTGGGCGAAGGCGTCCGTCGTGCTCATGCTGTGTGTTCCACGGCTCTCTTGTTGTGGGGTGCATGGTCGGTGGCTGCAGCGGCGCTGCACATTGGACGTAAGTATAGAGAGGCCGCCGGCGCCTCCCGGCCGCTCGGCCGCCAGGGGCGGGGCTGTCTGGACCGGGGTTTTGCGTGCGTGCCGTTGCGTTGGTCGCTTTTCGTACCGTTCGGCGGCGGTGCAGGAACTCTTATGTTCATCCGCTATCACACAGGCGTAATCCCGCGCATTCCGGTTTTGTGTGGAGCAGCGCGCCTGCAACGGCCGCTATGAGGTGAAGTCCATGAACTACGGTGACCTGCTGAGCCAGGAGGAGATGAAGGCCCTCGACGAGCTCGTGCGTGTGCCCAACGCCCAGCCCAGCGTCCTGCTGGTGGACGACGACGAGGCGGCGCGCGATGCCCTGGCCGAGCGGCTGCTGGCCCAGGGCATCGTCTGCACCACCGCCGGCAGTGCCGAGCAGGCACTGGCGCTGCTGCTGGCGCGCCCCTCCATCGACCTGCTGGTGACCGAGCTGCACATGCCCTGCGGCGGCGGCCTGGAGCTGGTCCGCGAGGTTCGCCAATCGGCCCGCGCCGACCTGCCGGTGATCATCACCAGCGGTGACGCCGATGTGCAGGACGCCATCGAGGCCATGCGCCTGAAGGTGCTCGATTTCCTGCTCAAGCCCGTGGATATCAGCCGCCTGGTCACGCTGGTGCGCAACGAGCTGGGTGCTCCGCCGGCGAAGAGCCCACCGGTGAGGGCGAGGCAAGGCAAGGCCGAAATCCTCGCGCTGAAAAGCGCCTGAAGCCGCCGCGAGGCGGCTTTTCATTTCCTCCCTCCGTTCATCAAGGTGCTGGTTGGCCTGGCATTCGCCGGCCTGATGCAGGCATGCGCCTGCTTGTGGGTGATCGCTTTCTGAGCAAAATATTTAGACCGGTCTATATAAATAAGCCGGCCATTTTCTTCAGGAGGACGTGTCATGAGTGAGAATCCGCGTTTGCTGGAAAGACTCGAGGCGGTGATCCGCGCCACCCCCTTCGCTGCGTTGATGGGCGCGCGCGTCAATGCCATAGGGGAAGGCACCGTCGAATTGGAAGTCGACGTGAAGCCGGAGGTGATGCATCAGCACCATGGCTTCGTGCATGGCGCAGTGGTTGGCTTCATGGCCGACAGCGCCTGCGCCTGGGCGGCGGCCTCGGTGGCGGGGGACGTGGTGACCTCGGAATACAAACTCAACCTGCTGGCGCCGGCGGTGGGTGAGCGGTTGCTGGCCCGGGGGCGGGTGCTGAAGGCGTCGAGTCGGTCCCTGGCCACCTTCGCCGAGGTCTTCGCGGTCAGGGGTGGCGAGGAGAAGCTGGTGGCGGTGGCCCTGGCCAGCGTGGCCAAGGTCGGTGGCGAGGGTGGGCGCTGATGGACGACGCGATCCCTCCCGGTTTCGAGCCGCTGTTCCGCAGCAGCCCCTTCCTCGATCTGCTGGGCCCGCTGTATTCCCGGCGCGACGAGGAGGGCGGCCTGGTCATCGCTGCGCGCATCCAGCAGAAGCACTGCAACCTGCGGGGCACCGCCCATGGCGGCTTGCTCTGCACCCTGGCGGATGTCGCGCTGGGCTACTCCACGGCATTTTCCCAGGAACCGCCCCTGGCGATGGCCACGGTGAACCTGAGCCTGGATTTTTGTGGAGCGGCACGCCTGGGTGACCTGGTGGAGGTGCGCACGGCGATCCACAAGATCGGCCAGCGCTTGGCCTTCGCCAGTGCCGACCTGAGCAGCAGCGGGCACCCCGTGGCCCGCGCCAGCGCTGTGTTTCATATTCCCTGAAGCTCGGGCATGCTTTGCGCGCGCCGGGTGACCGGCGCGCGTCACTGCCCTGGAGAAGTTCCCTTGCCGAAGAAATCCAACGCTGCCGATCGCGTCGTGCGCGCCACCGCCTCACTGCTGGCGAGCAAGGGCTATTTCGGCACCGCCCTGGGCGACATCATCGCGCGCTCGGAAACGCCCAAGGGGTCGCTCTATCACTATTTCCCCGATGGCAAGCCGGAGATCGTCGGCGCGGCCATCGACTTCGTCGCCAGCGAAGTGCGTGCGCATCTCGAACAGGCCGCGAGCCGGGCGCCCCATGCGCGCAACGCCTTGCTGGGCTTCACCGCCACACTGCGCGGTTGGCTGGAGGCGTCGGGCTACGCCGAGTCCTGCCCGATCTTCGCCACCACCTTGAGCATCGACGATGAGCTGAACGGCGTTCACCAGCGTTGCGGCGCTGCGCTGGCTGGCTGGCACGGCGTGTTCGAGCAGGCGCTGAGCGCGGACGGTGTGCCGGCGGCTGTCGCCGAGAGCCGTGCCTGGTTGCTGATCGCCGCCCTGGAAGGCGCGCTGGGCGTGGCCCGGGTGCAGCGCTCGCTGCGGCCGCTGCAATTGATCGAGGCGGAGCTGCTGCCGCTGCTGCCCTGAAAAATGACGTTTTCACAGACATGAAAAAACCGCCCCGAGGGGCGGTTTTTTGTGGAGCTCGGCTTACAGGCTGTTCTTCGCCTTGAACTCGCGGCGACGACGGTGCAGGACCGGCTCGGTGTAGCCGTTGGGCTGCTTGGTGCCTTCGACCACCAGTTCGACGGCAGCCTGGAAGGCTACGTTGTCGTCGAAGTTGGGGGCCAGCGGGCGGTACAGCGGGTCGTTGGCGTTCTGACGGTCAACCACCGGGGCCATGCGCTTGAGGCTGGCGAGGATCTGCTCCTCGGTGACCACGTTGTGGCGCAGCCAGTTGGCCAGCAGCTGGCTGGAGATGCGCAGGGTGGCGCGGTCTTCCATCAGGCCGACATCGTTGATGTCCGGCACCTTGGAGCAGCCGACGCCCTGGTCGATCCAGCGCACTACATAGCCGAGGATGCCCTGGGCGTTGTTGTCCAGTTCGTTCTGGATCTCGTCAGCGGTCCAGTTGGTGTTGGGCGCCAGCGGGATGGTCAGGATGTCGTCCACCGAGGCGGGCGTGCGCTTGGCCAGCTCGGCCTGACGGGCGAACACGTCGACCTTGTGGTAGTGCAGCGCGTGCAGGGTGGCGGCGGTCGGCGACGGCACCCAGGCGGTGTTGGCGCCGGCCAGCGGGTGGCCGATCTTCTGCTCGAGCATGCCGGCCATCAGGTCGGGCATGGCCCACATGCCCTTGCCGATCTGGGCGCGGCCTTGCAGGCCGGTGGCCAGGCCGATGTCGACGTTGTTGTTCTCGTAGGCGCCGATCCACTTCTCGCTCTTCATGGCGGCCTTGCGCACAACGGCGCCAGCTTCCATGGAGGTGTGGATTTCGTCACCGGTGCGGTCGAGGAAGCCGGTGTTGATGAAGACCACGCGCTCGCTGGCGGCCTTGATGCACGCCTTGAGGTTGATGGTGGTGCGGCGCTCTTCGTCCATGATGCCGACCTTGAGGGTGTTGCGCGGCATGCCGAGCACATCCTCGACGCGGCTGAAGATTTCAGCGGCGAAGGCGACTTCTTCCGGACCGTGCATCTTCGGCTTGACGATGTAGACCGAGCCGGTGCGGGTGTTCTTGCGGCTGGTGTTGCCGTTGAGGTTGTGCAGGGCGATCAGGCTGGTGAACAGCGCGTCCTGGATGCCTTCCGGGATCTCGTTGCCAGCGGCGTCGAGGATGGCCGGGTTGGTCATCAGGTGACCGACGTTGCGCACGAACAGCAGGCTGCGGCCGTGCAGGGTCAGCTCGGAACCGTCGGCCTTGGTGTAGACGCGGTCGGGGTTCATGGTGCGGGTGAAGGTCTCGCCGCCCTTGGACACGCTCTCGGCCAGGTCGCCTTTCATCAGGCCCAGCCAGTTGCGGTAGACCACGGTCTTGTCGTCGGCGTCGACGGCGGCAACGGAGTCTTCGCAATCCATGATGGTGGTCAGGGCGGCTTCCATCAGCACGTCCTTGACGCCAGCGGCATCGGTCTTGCCGATGGGGCTGTTGGCGTCGATCTGGATTTCGAAGTGCAGGCCGTTGTGCTTCAGCAGCAGGGCTTGCGGGGCTGCGGCATCACCCTGGAAGGCGATGAACTGGGCAGCGTCCTTGAGGCCGGTCGTGGTGCCGTCCTTCAGGGTCACGGCGAAGGCGCCGTCCTTGATGGCGTAGGCGGTGGCGTCGACGTGGGAGCCGTCGTGCAGCGGGGCGGCTTCGTCGAGGAAGGCGCGGGCGAAGGCGATGACCTTGTCACCACGGACCTTGTTGTAGCCCTTGCCTTTCTCGGCGCCGTTTTCTTCGCTGATCACGTCGGTGCCGTAGAGCGCGTCGTACAGCGAACCCCAACGGGCGTTGGCGGCGTTCAGCGCGAAGCGGGCATTCATCACCGGTACGACCAGCTGCGGGCCGGCCATGCGAGCGATTTCTTCGTCGACGTTGGTGGTGGTGGCGTGGAAGTCGGCCGGCTCGGGGAGCAGGTAGCCGATTTCCTGAAGGAAGGTCTTGTAGGCCACGGCATCGTGGGCCTGGCCGGCGCGGGCCTGATGCCAGGCATCGATCTGCGCCTGGAGTTCGTCGCGCTTGGCGAGCAGGGCTTTGTTCTTGGGCGCCAGGTCATTGATGACCGCTTCGGCTCCGGCCCAGAACGTCTCGGCGCTGAGGCCGGTTCCGGGGATGGCTTCGTTATTCACGAAGTCGAACAGGACTCTGGCGACCTGCAGGCCACCGACTTGAACGCGCTCAGTCATTGCTTGCCTCACTCTGCTCAATATCCGCTTCGGACCATGCTCCAGTGCTTGTAGTCCGAGCCGCGGCATACTACATGAACCCGTCGTAAAAATCATGGGCGTGCGTCGCTATGCGACCGGAAAACGCCTTACAGTCACAGCGGGGGCAGAATGTTCTCAAAAAACTGGGTGATTGTTCCAGATAAATCTTAAAAACGTACACGATTTCTGAAAAACCGTGCCTGCGACCCAGCGCCGCAGGCTGTGAAGGTAGATTTCGGGACTACATCCAGCTCTTTTCTATACTCCTCCCACTACAAAAAACGGAGTTCCACCATGGCTGTGCATGCCGCAACCGCTGCCGATATCGATGAGCTCGCCGCACTCTTTTCCGGCTACCTGGATTTCTACGAAGTGCCGCGCCCCCTGGGCGAGGTGCGCGACTTTCTCGGCGACCGCCTGGCGCGCGGCGACTCGGTACTGTTCATCGCGCGTAGCCTGGAGGGCAGGGCGCAAGGGTTCGTGCAGCTCTACCCCTTCATGTCGTCCCTGGCCCTGGCGCCGGCCTGGTTGCTCAGCGACCTGTACGTCGCCCCCGATGCCCGCCGGCAAGGCGTGGGCGAAGAGCTGATGAACGCGGCGCGTGCCCATGGCGAGGCCACCGGTGCCTGCGGCCTGCAGCTGGAGACGGCGAAGACCAACCTGGCCGGCCAGGCGCTGTACGAGCGCCTGGGCTACGTGCGTGACCAGGTGTACCTGACCTATTGGCTGAGCCTCGCCTGAGGCGGCCCCACTGAGATAAGGAGTAGAACGTGGACCATCTGGTACTGACGGTAATCGCCCCGGATCAGCCCGGGTTGGTGGAACGGGTCGCCCAGTGCATCGCCGCCCATGGCGGCAACTGGCTGGAAAGCCGCATGTCACGCATGGCCGGGCAGTTCGCCGGCATCCTGCGGGTGGCGGTGCCGGCCGAGGGTTATGACGAACTGGTGGAAGGGCTGCAGGGCCTGGCCGCCCACGGCATCCGGGTGATGCTGGCGGAAAGCGGCATCGAGCCCTCCTGCACCTGGAAGCCGATCCTGTTGGACCTGGTGGGGAATGATCGCCCCGGCATCGTCCGCGACATCACCCGGCTGCTGTCCGAGGAGGGGGTGAACCTGGAGCGCCTGGTGACCGAGGTGAAGCCGGCGCCCATGAGCAGCGAACCGCTGTTCCATGCCGAAGCGCTACTGGCGGTGCCGCTGACGCTTTCGCTGGATGTGCTGCAGAGGCGCCTGGAGACCCTGGCCGACGACCTGATGGTGGAACTCAACCTGCAGCCTCAGGCCTCCTGAGCCGCTATCCCCGGAAAACCTGGGCAAGCCTGTGGATAACCTGGGGAGCGTAACGGCTGCGCCACGCGGGGCGGGCCTTTCCGCTACCTGGGTGAAAAACGAGCTAAATCAGCGGCTTGTGCACAAAGGGCGGGGATGGAGCTGTGGATAACCTTGGGAGAAGCGGCTACAGGCCTTGCGTTGCGTGGCCTGTAGCCGATCGTTCGTTTTCTGCTCAGCCGACGTTGCGGCGCAGGGTGAACCAGGCGTCGACGCTGTAGACGAACAGGCCGGCCCAGATGAAGCAGAAGGCGATGAGCTTGCTCGGGTCGAAGTGCTCGCCATAGAGGAAGATGGCCTGCAGCATCACCAGGGTCGGCGCCAGGTACTGGAGGAAGCCCAGGGTGGTGTAGGGCAGGTGGCGGGCGGCGGCGTTGAAGCACACCAGTGGCACCAGGGTGATGGGGCCGGCGGCCATCAGCCAGAAGGCTTCGGGCGTGCTCCAGAATGCCATCTGGCTGGTCTGTGCCGCCGGGTGCAGGGCCAGCCAGCCCAGCGCGATGGGCAGCAGCAGCCACGTTTCCACCACCAGGCCGGGCAGCGCCGCTACCGGCGCCTGCTTGCGGATCAGCCCGTAGAAGCCGAAGGTCAGCGCCAGGGTCAGGGACACCCAGGGCAGGCTGCCCACTTGCCAGATCTGCTGCGCCACGCCCGCGGTCGCCAGGCCCACGGCAAGCCATTGCAGGCGACGCAGGCGCTCGCCGAGCAGCAGCATTCCCAGCAGCACGTTCACCAGCGGGTTGATGTAGTAGCCCAGGCTGGCTTCGAGCATGCGCCCGTTGTTCACCGCCCAGACGTAGACCAGCCAGTTGGAGGCGATCAGCACGCCGCTGGCGGCGAGGATGCCGAAGCGTTTCGGGTTGGCCCGCAGTTCACGCAGCCAGCCGGGATGCTTCCACACCAGCAGCAGGAGGGCGCCGAACACGGCGGACCAGACCGCGCGATGGACGATGATCTCCAGGGCAGGGACGGCCTGGATGGCTTTGAAGTAGATGGGGAACAGGCCCCAGATGATGTAGGCGGTCAGGCCGAGGATGTACCCGCGACGCGGGTTGGCGGTGGCCATGCAAGGTCCTTGCTTAGGTCGCTAACGAAAGGTCCGACATTCTAGAGGCCGCTTGGCCGACTTGTCTGTGTGTTCAGGATCTTCCTGCAGGCCCCCGTCGAAACGGGCGTAAGAAATACGTTACGCCGCGTTCCGCTCTCGTCCGCGAGCGACTAGAACAGCCGCAACGGCTCTTCGTCCATCGCCGCCAGCTGCTCGCGCAGGATCAGCACCTGGTCGCCCCAGTAACGCTCGCTGCCGAACCAGGGGAAGCTCATGGGGAAGGCCGGGTCGTCCCAACGCCGCGCCAGCCAGGCGCTGTAGTGCATCAGGCGCAGGGCGCGCAGGGCTTCGATGAGGGGCAGCTCGCGGGGGTCGAAATCGTGGAATTCCTGATAACCGTCCACCAGCTCGGAGAGCTGCGTCAGGCGCTCGTGGCGCTCGCCGGCCAGCATCATCCACAGGTCCTGCACCGCTGGGCCCATGCGGCAGTCGTCGAGGTCGACCATGTGGAAGGTTTCGTCGCGGCACAGCAGGTTGCCGGGGTGGCAGTCGCCATGCAGGCGGATGGCGTTGTAGCGCACCTCGCCGAAGCGCTGGTCGAGGCGCTTGAGCAGGTCGCGGGCAACGGACTCGTAGGCGGGGAGCAGGCTCTTGGGCACGAAGCCGCCCTCCAGCAGGGTGTGCAGCGAGTCGTGGCCGAAGGCCTGGACGGTCTGGGTCTCGCGGTGCTCGAAGGGGCGCACGGCGCCTACCGCATGCAGGCGGCCGAGCAGCTGGCCGAGGCGGTAGAGCTGGTCCATGTTGCCGGGCTCGGGGGCGCGGCCGCCGCGACGGGGGAACAGGGCGAAGCGGAAGCCGGCGTGCTCGAACAGGGTTTCGCCATCCCGGGAGAGCGGGGCTACCACCGGGACTTCATGTTCGGCGAGCTCGGCGCTGAAGGCGTGCTCTTCGCGGATCGCGGCGTCGGTCCAGCGTTGCGGGCGATAGAACTTGGCGATCAGCGGCTGCTCGTCCTCGATGCCGACCTGGTAGACGCGGTTCTCGTAGCTGTTCAGGGCCAGCACGCGGGCGTCACTGAGGTAGCCCAGGCTCTCCACTGCATCGAGCACCAGGTCGGGGGTCAGTTCGGCGAAGGGATGGGACATGGGTGGCTCCGATGGATTGGGCGGCAAGTCTAGCGCCAATGGCACCGACGGGGCGGCCTATCTATAAGGAGCGCATCTCAGAGCGGGGTGCCGAGCAGAACCTGGCTGGGGGAGAACTGGGCGCGGGCCATGCTGCCGGGCTGAAGGCCATCGGCCTTGAGTTGCTGGGCTTCGGCCAGGGCACACAGGGTCTGGCCGCTGGCCAGGGTCAGGCGTACTTCGCTGGGGCCTTCGTCATCGGGCAGGATCGCCTCGATGCGACCTTCCAGGGCGTTCATCTGTGGGTCGGGCGTAGCGCCCAGGGGCTGCACGCTGAGCCAGCCGGCCTTCATCAGGGCGATCACGCCGCCACCGGGGGCAAGCTCCAACTTTTCACTGCTGTCATGGGTGATCTGCGCGCGCATGCTGGCCCCACCGGGAAGTTCGATTTCCACCACGTCGTTGCGGCCCTGGGCATGCAGCGCCACGACCTTGCCGCTGAGCTGGTTGCGGGCGCTGGTGCGTAGCATCAGGCGGCCGAGGCGCTCGAGGTCCTGCTCGCTTTCGGCGCTTTCCAGCAGGCGTGCCTGCAGGCTTTCCATGCGCTTGAAAAGGGCCAGCAGGCGCTCGCCCTCGGCTGACAGGCGCGCGCCACCACCGCCCTTGCCGCCGACGCTGCGTTCGACCAGGGGCTTCTCGGAAAGGTTGTTGAGTTCGTCGATGGCGTCCCACGCGGCCTTGTAGCTCAGCCCCGCAGCCTTGGCGGCGCGAGTGATCGAGCCCTGCACGGCGATCTGCTCCAGCAGGGCCATGCGCTGCGGGCGGCGGGTCAATTGCTGGGTCAGGGGCGTGAGCTGGCTCATGGCGGATAACTGCTGGTGAATATGGCGCAGCAGGCTGAGTGAGTCTGACGCTTCAGTCAAGCACTCAGGGCGTGCTGCCGGGTTTGGGCGTGCGGGCCAGGCAATAGATGTCGACCCGCGCGGCGCCGGCGCGTTTCAGCAACTGGGCGAGGTATTGCGCGGTGGTGCCGGTGGTCAGCACGTCATCCACCAGGGCCAGGTGCAGCCCGCTGGGGGCAGCGTGCCTGGCGAGCTGGAAGGCACCGCGCAGGTTGCGCTTGCGGGTGGCGGCGTCCAGGCCTTGCTGGGCGGGGGTTTCGAGGGCGCGGAGCAGCCAGTCGTCGTGCACGGGCAGGCGCAGTTGACGGCCAAGCCAGTCGGCGAGCATCTGCGCCTGGTTGAAGCCGCGCTGGCGTTGGCGCCGGGCGGCCAGCGGCACGGCGAGCAGGGCGTCGGGGCGCGGTTCACCTGCGGCCTGGGTCCGTTGCAGGTGGTTGGCTAGCAGCTCCGCCAGCAGGCGCCCAAAGGGCCATTGGGCCTGGTGCTTGAAGCGGGTGATGAGGCTGTCTACCGGGAAGTCATAGCGCCAGGCGATATGGGCGGCATCGAAGGCGGGTGGGCGCTTCAGGCATTCGCCACACACCAGGCCGTGGGCGGGGAGGGGCAGGGCGCAGACGCTGCAGCAGCCGTCCAGCCAGGGCAGGTCGCCTGTGCAGCCGGGGCAGATGGGCAAGGTGCCGCTGCTCGCCCGCGCGCCGCATAGCGCGCAGGTTGGGGATGGGGTGGCGAGGTGGCGCAGCAGGTGGACGATCCTGTCCATGGCGCCCCTCCAAGGGCGAGGTCAGTGAATCAGCCAGCTCATGACGACCAGGCCGAGGAAGATGAGGATCAGGCCGCTGATGATGCCCTTTCGCAGCAGTGCGCGTACGCCGCTGAACAGCAGGAGCAGGCCGAGAATGAGTACGACGAAGCTGAAGATCGACACATCCATGCCGATGGCCCGCGCGAGGCCGTGGAGAAAGTCGTCCATGGCCGCCCAGACGCCGCCGAGGACGGTGGAAAGGAGGTCGACGATGAAGCGGATCACCTTGCCGATCGCCTCGCCCAGCCAACTGAAGAAACCGTCGTTACCCATGCTCATTCCTTATGCGTTCAGGACCGTCAGGGTCTTTGATCCAAACGGCAGCCAAGGGTTCTTTGTGGTTAATAAATAACCAGATGTAAACCTGTGTCGAGTTTTTGGTTGACAGCGTCATACCCCAAAATCAAGATGCCCATCAGCCTGAATTCCCGCGCTCGCCGTCGGGATTTCCCCTTACAAGAGGCGCGATCCACGCGTCGAAGGAAGCTCCCATGAGTGCAACCGCAGCCATCTCCACCCGCCACGACTGGTCCCTCGCCGAAGTGCGGGCGCTGTTCGAGCAACCCTTCAATGACCTGCTGTTCCAGGCGCAGACCGTGCACCGCAGCCAATTCGACCCGAATCGCGTGCAGGTATCCACCCTGCTGTCTATCAAGACCGGCGCCTGCCCCGAAGACTGCAAGTACTGCCCCCAGTCCGGCCACTACAACACCGGCCTGGACAAGGAAAAGCTGATGGAGGTGCAGAAGGTCCTGCAGGCCGCTGCCGAGGCCAAGGCCATCGGCTCCACTCGCTTCTGCATGGGCGCCGCCTGGAAGCACCCCTCCGCCAAGGACATGCCCTACGTGCTGGAGATGGTGAAGGGCGTGAAGAAGCTCGGCCTCGAGACCTGCATGACCCTCGGCCGCCTCGACCAGGAGCAGACCCAGGCGCTGGCCGATGCCGGGCTGGACTACTACAACCACAACCTCGATACCTCGCCGGAGTTCTACGGCAACATCATCACCACCCGCACCTACAGCGAGCGCCTGCAGACCCTGGCCTACGTGCGCGAGGCGGGGATGAAGATCTGTTCCGGCGGCATCCTCGGCATGGGCGAGTCGGTGGACGACCGCGCCGGCCTGCTGATCCAGCTGGCCAACCTGCCGGAGCACCCGGAGTCGGTGCCGATCAACATGCTGGTCAAGGTCAAGGGCACGCCGCTGGCGGAGGAGAAGGACGTCGACCCGTTCGACTTCATCCGCACCCTGGCCGTGGCGCGCATCATGATGCCGAAGTCCCATGTACGCCTCTCCGCCGGCCGTGAGCAGATGAACGAGCAGATGCAGGCCCTGGCCTTCATGGCCGGCGCCAACTCCATCTTCTACGGCGAAAAACTGCTGACCACCGCCAACCCGCAAGCGGACAAGGACATGCAGCTCTTCGCCCGTCTCGGCATCAAGCCGGAAGAGCGCGAAGAACACGCCGACGAAGTGCACCAGGCCGCCATCGAACAGGCGCTGGTGGAGCAGAGAGACTCCAAGCTCTTCTATAACGCTGCTGTTTAAGGCAGCTCCAAGCCACAAGCTGCAAGCCCCAAGCCGGAGTGCGCTTCCGGTTTCTGCTTGCAGCTTGAGGCTTGCCGCTTGGAACTGACGTTATGCCCTTCGATCTCGCTTCCCGACTCGCCGAGCGCCGCGCCGCCGACCTTTACCGCCAGCGCCCCCTGCTGGAAAGCCCCCAGGGGCCCGAGGCGGTGGTGGATGGCCGGGCGATGCTCGCCTTCTGTTCCAACGACTACCTGGGCCTGGCCAACCACCCCGAGGTGATTGCCGCGTTGCGTGCCGGTGCCGAGCGCTGGGGCGCCGGTGGGGGTGCCTCGCACCTGGTGATCGGCCACAGCGGGCCGCACCACGAACTGGAGCTGGCCCTGGCCGAGTTCACCGGTCGGCCGCGCGCACTGCTGTTCTCCACCGGCTACATGGCCAACCTGGGCGCCGTCACTGCCCTGGTGGGCAAGGGCGATAGCGTGCTGGAGGACCGCCTCAACCACGCTTCCCTGCTGGACGCGGGCCTGCTCTCCGGTGCGCGTTTTTCCCGTTACCTGCACAACGATGCGGCCAGCCTGGCTTCGCGCCTGGACAAGGCCGAAGGCGACACCCTGGTGGTCACCGACGGTGTGTTCAGCATGGACGGCGACCTCGCCGACCTGCCCGCGCTCTGCGCCAAGGCCCGGGAGAAGGGCGCCTGGGTGATGGTCGACGACGCTCACGGCTTCGGTCCCCTGGGCGCCACTGGCGGCGGCATCGTCGAGCACTTCGGCCTGGGCCTGGACGACGTGCCCGTGCTGGTGGGCACCCTGGGCAAGGCCTTCGGCACCGCCGGTGCCTTCGTTGCCGGCAGCGAGGAGCTGATCGAGACGCTGGTGCAGTTCGCCCGTCCCTACATCTACACCACCAGCCAGCCGCCCGCCGTGGCCTGCGCCACGCTCAAGAGCCTCGAGCTGCTGCAGAAGGAGAGCTCGCGCCGCGAGCACCTGAACCGGTTGATCCAGCGCTTCCGCGAGGGCGCCGCCGAGATCGGCCTGACGCTGATGGACAGCCCGACGCCGATCCAGCCGATCCTCGTCGGCGACAGCGCCCGGGCCATGAGGCTCGCGGCACTGCTGCGCGAGCGCGGCATTCTCGTCGGCGCCATCCGCCCGCCTACGGTTCCGGCCGGCAGTGCGCGCCTGCGGGTGACCTTCAGTGCCTCCCACAGCGAGGCCCAGCTGGAACTGTTGCTCCTGGCGTTGTCCGAAAGCTGGAACATTCTGGCTAAGGAAGGAAACCCCGATGCGTGATCGACTGATCCTGCTGCCCGGCTGGGCGCTGGGCCCGGCGGCCCTGGAGCCGCTGCGCGATGCCCTGTCCGAGCGTGCGCCGCACCTGAACATCGAGATCGAAGCACTGCCCGACCTGGCGCAGCCGGAAGCCTGGCTCGACGAACTCGATGCGCGCCTGCCGAGCGACTGCTGGCTGGCGGGCTGGTCCCTGGGCGGCATGCTGGCCGCGCAGTTGGCGGCGCGACGGGACGCGTCCTGCCGCGGGCTCATCGGGCTGGCCAGCAACCTGTGTTTCCGTGCCCGCGAAGATTGGCCGAGCGCCATGCCTGGCGAGGTCTTCGCCGCCTTCCATGAAGCCTTCGGCCTTGACCCTGCGCTGACCCTCAAGCGCTTCCGCATGCTGGTGAGCCAGGGCGCCAAGGACCCGCGCACCCTGGCGCGGCAACTGCAGGTCACCCAGCCGTCGACGCAGCCCGAGGTGCTGGAAGCCGGCCTGCAACTGCTGGCTGGGCTGGATACCCGTGGCGCCCTGCGTGCCTACAGCGGCCCCCAGCTGCACCTGTTCGCCGGCCGCGATGCGTTGGTGCCCGCAACCGCCTGCCAGGCACTGCTGGATTGGTTGCCGGACGTGGAAGCGTCGATCATCCGCGAGGCCAGCCACGGCCTGCCGGTGGAGTGCCCGGATGCGGTCGCCGAGGCGATGCTGGCGTTCATGTTCGAAGGTGAAGATGTCTGAATCCGTTGCCCTGCCTCTGCCCTGCGCCTCCCAAGATGCTTCGCCCCTGCCGGACAAGCGCCAGGTAGCGGCTTCCTTCTCCCGCGCAGCGGCCAGCTATGACAGCGTTGCCGAGCTGCAGCGCGCCGTCGGCGGTGCCCTGCTCGACAGCCTGCCCGAGCCCTTCGCTCCTGAGCGCTGGCTCGACCTGGGCTGCGGCACCGGGTACTTCTCACGGCTGCTGGCGGAGCGTTTCCCGGCTTCGTCCGGCCTGGCGATGGATATCGCCGAAGGCATGCTGCAGCACGCGCAACCTCTGGGGGGCGCGCGGTATTTCGCGGCGGGCGACGCCGAGCGCCTGCCGCTGGCCGATGGCTGCCTGGACCTGGTGTTCAGCAGCCTGGCGGTGCAGTGGTGCGGCGATTTCGCGGCGGTGCTGGCCGAGGCGCGGCGGGTGTTGCGCCCGGGTGGACTGCTGGTGTTCAGCAGCCTCTGTGTCGGCACCCTGCAGGAGCTGCGCGACAGCTGGCAGGAGGTGGACGGCTTCGTCCACGTCAACCGCTTCCGCGAGTTCCAGCGCTACCAGGCGCTTTGCGGCGCAAGCGGACTGACTCCGTTGCAGCTCGAACGTCGCCCGCGAACCCTGCATTTCCCCGACCTGCGCAGCCTGACCCATGAACTCAAGGCGCTGGGTGCGCACAATCTCAACCCCGGTCGCCCGGGTGGCCTGACCGGCCGGGCGCGCATGCTCGCCTTGATCGACGCCTACGAGCGTCGCCGCGATGACGCCGGCCTGCCCGTCACCTATCAGGTCGTCCACGGCCTCTTGCGCAAGGATTCCTGAATGGCTGCTGCCTTCTTCATCGCCGGTACCGACACCGAGATCGGCAAGACCACGGTGGCTGCCGGCCTGCTGCATGCGGCACGTCGGGCCGGGCTGTCCACGGCGGCGAGCAAGCCGGTGGCGTCCGGTTGCCTGGTCACCGCCGAGGGCCTGCGCAACGAAGACGCCCTGGCGCTGCTGGGGGAGTGCTCGCTGCCGCTGGCCTATGGGGAGGTCAACCCGCTGGCCTTCGAGCCCGCCATCGCCCCGCACCTGGCTGCCCGCGAAGCCGGTGTCGAGCTGAACCTGGCCGCGCTCTCGGCTCCCGTGCGGCGGATTCTCGACAAAGGCGCCGATTTCACCCTGGTGGAAGGGGCGGGGGGCTGGCGGGTGCCGCTGGCGGACCGGGCCAACCTGTCCGACCTGCCGATTGCCCTGGGCCTACCGGTGATCCTCGTGGTCGGCGTACGCCTGGGCTGCATCAACCACGCACTGCTCAGCGCCGAGGCGATCCTGCGGGATGGACTGCCGCTCGCCGGCTGGGTGGCCAACCTGGTGGACCCGAACACCTCGCGCCTGGAAGAGAACCTCGCCACCCTGGCAGAGCGTCTTCCGGCCCCTTGCCTGGGCCGTATCCCGCGTCTCGACGCCCCGACACCCGCTGCGGTGGCCGCCTGGCTGGACCTCGCCCCGCTTGAGCTATAAGCAAACAGAGGCTGATAGCCTTTTGTTTGTACGTTTTTTAGGCGTTTTCTGCTTCAATTACAGCGTTAATTTCTTGTTTCGGGGTTGGCGATGGAAATCTCCGGTAGTGCCTTCAGCGCAGGATTGAGTGCTCTGCAGTCTGGCCAGCGTCGTATCGACCAGGCCGGTGCGGATATCGCCGGCTCGTCCGTGCAGCGCAACCAGCAGGCCCCCAGCGCTCGCGTGCAGGAATTCAACGGTACCGACCAGGCGAGCAACCTGGTGGACCTCAACGTCGGCAAGTTCCAGGCGGAAGCCGGGGCCCAGGTGATCAAGACCGCTGACGATGTACTCGGAACCCTGATCGACACCCACGCCTGACTGAGGGCATCCCGACTGCGTTAGCGGCCGGTGGTCTGGCGCGGGCAGGGAGGGCCCCATGCGGATCGGCAGTGCTGCATATCTCCCCTCGCCCACACTGGCGTCGCCGTCTTCGCGCGGTTCGCTGAGTGCCGCTGCAGCCGATTCCTCCTCTTCTCTGCGTTCTCCATCGGCTGCCGCTGATCAGGCGCTTTCCTCGGACCCCCGCTCAACCGTGCGTGACGGCGAGAGCGCCGCCTCTGCACGTGCGACCCGGCAGCAGGAACAGCAGGACCTGCAGGAAATCGCCGAACTGGCCGCCCGGGACCGCGAAGTGCGTGCCCACGAGCAGGCCCATGCCGCGGTAGGCGCCGCCTATGCCGGTTCCCCCAGCTACAGTTTCAAGCGTGGCCCCGATGGCCAGTCCTATGCCACGGGTGGCGAAGTCGGCATCGACGTGAGTGCCGTGGCGGGTGACCCCGCCGCCACCCTGCGCAAGATGGCGGTGGTGCAGCGTGCAGCGCTGGCGCCGGCCGATCCATCGGCCCAGGACCGCCGCGTCGCCGCCGAAGCCGCTGCCCAGGCCGGGCAGGCGCTGGTCGAACTGGCCCAGTTGCGTCGCGAAGAGGCTTCCGAGGAGGCCGCGAGCAAGGCCGCCGCCCGTGCCAAATCGGAGGACGAGTCGTCTTCTTCGGCCTCTCCTGCGGCCAATCAGGATCTGGGTATCTACCTTCAGGTCGCCAGCCCCAGCGCCCTCGGCCCCCTGCTCGACATCCGCGCCTGAGCGCCGATGGGCGGATGCTTGACAAGGGATTGGCGTAAACGTATGTTTCAAACACCTGTTTGATTGTCGGGCGGCTTCCGCGCAGCCCACAGCGACTACCGTGATGTTGTAAGCGACCGATGTGCCGGTCACCTTAACTAGGAACCCACCGTAGAGGTTTACTGCTATGCCTGATTACAAGGCCCCCTTGCGTGATATCCGTTTCGTACGTGACGAGCTGCTCGGCTACGAAGCGCACTATCAGAGCCTGCCTGGCTGCCAGGACGCCACCCCGGACATGGTTGACGCCATTCTCGAGGAAGGTGCGAAGTTCTGTGAGCAGGTGATCGCTCCGCTGAACCGCGTGGGTGACATCGAGGGTTGCACCTGGAGCGAGTCCGGCGTGAAGACCCCGACCGGCTTCAAGGAAGCCTACAAGCAGTTCGTCGAAGGCGGCTGGCCGAGCCTGGCCCATGACGTCGACCACGGCGGCCAAGGCCTGCCCGAGTCGCTCGGCCTGGCCATCAGCGAAATGGTCGGCGAAGCCAACTGGTCCTGGGGCATGTACCCCGGCCTGTCCCACGGCGCGATGAACACCCTGTCCGCCCACGGCACCGACGACCAGAAACACACCTACCTGACCAAGCTGGTATCCGGCGAGTGGACCGGCACCATGTGCCTGACCGAACCGCACTGCGGTACCGACCTGGGCATGCTGCGCACCAAGGCCGAGCCCCAGGCTGATGGTTCCTACAAAGTCACCGGCACCAAGATCTTCATCTCCGCCGGTGAGCACGACATGGCCGACAACATCGTCCATATCGTCCTGGCCCGCCTGCCCGATGCACCGGCCGGCACCAAAGGCATTTCCCTGTTCATCGTGCCGAAGTTCATGCCGACTGCCGAAGGCGGCGTGGGCGAGCGCAACGCCGTTGCGTGCGGTTCCCTCGAACACAAGATGGGCATCCACGGCAACGCCACCTGCGTGATGAACTTCGACGGCGCTACCGGTTTCCTGATCGGCCCGGCGAACAAAGGCCTGAACTGCATGTTCACCTTCATGAACACCGCTCGCCTGGGTACCGCGCTGCAAGGCCTGGCCCACGCCGAAATCGGTTTCCAGGGTGGCCTGAAATACGCTCGCGAGCGTCTGCAGATGCGTGCTCTGACCGGCCCGAAAGCGCCCGAGAAGCCCGCTGACCCGATCATCGTCCACCCGGACGTGCGCCGCATGCTGCTGACCATGAAAGCCTTCGCCGAAGGCAACCGCGCGATGGTGTACTTCACCGCCAAGCAGGTCGACATCGTCAAATACAGCCAGAACGAGGAAGAGAAGAAAGCCGCCGACGCGCTGCTGGCCTTCCTGACCCCGATCGCCAAGGCGTTCATGACCGAAGTCGGCTTCGAGTCGGCCAACCACGGCGTACAGATCTATGGCGGCCACGGCTTCATCGCCGAGTGGGGCATGGAGCAGAACGTTCGCGACAGCCGCATCTCCATGCTGTACGAAGGCACCACCGGCATCCAGGCTCTGGACCTGCTGGGTCGCAAGATCCTCATGACCCAGGGCGAAGCGCTGAAGGGCTTCACCAAGATCGTGCACAAGTTCTGCCAGGCCAACGAAGGCAACGAAGCCGTCAAGGAATTCGTCGAGCCGCTGGCCAAGCTGAACAAGGAGTGGGGCGACATCACCATGAAGGTCGGCATGGCTGCGATGAAAGATCGCGAAGAAGTCGGCGCCGCTTCCGTGGACTACCTGATGTACTCCGGTTACGCCTGCCTGGCTTACTTCTGGGCCGACATCGCTCGCCTGGCTGCCGAGAAGATCGCTGCCGGCGAAGGCGACGCCGCCTTCTACAAGGCCAAGCTGCAGACCGCGCGTTTCTACTTCAAGCGCATCCTGCCGCGTACCCGTACCCATGTTGAAACCATGCTGTCCGGCGCCAACAACCTGATGGACCTGGCCGAAGAAGACTTCGCCCTCGGTTACTAAGGCTTAGCGCTGTACGAAGAAGCCCGCCGCAAGGCGGGCTTTTTCATGGGCGTGTGAATGTGCCCGCAACCTCGGCCAAGAGGGCGCGAATAGGGGCGTTTCGTCGCGCAGACGGATGCGTGGCCCCTGCAGAAATGCAATCATATGGCCAGCTCGCCCACCCCCTTCGATACCTGTCTGGATCAGCATCAGTGCGGTCTCTCTCGTCCTTTCGCGTCAGTCATTTCGTCCCGCCCCTGGCCCTGATCCTGGCCGGCGGCGTGATGGGCTCGCTGACGGTCATGACCGAGTTCTTCGTCTCGCTGTTCAACGTGCTGCCCACGCTCCTGCTGCTGCTCGGCGGTTCGTTCTGCGCCGCCTACGGCCGCCTGCGCCAGCTGTTCCTGCTGCTGATCCTCTACCTCGCCTATTACCTGCTCGACACCCAGGTCGACTACTACCAGACCGAGCGCGTAGTGCGTGAAGACGCGGCCCTGGTGTTCCACCTCTGCAGCCTGCTGCTGCCCCTGCTGTTCGGCCTGTTCGGCTGCTGGCAGGAACGCACCCACCTGCTGCAGGACTTCGTCGCCCGCGCTGCGGTGATGCTCGCCGTGGTCGGCGTTGCCGTCGCCCTGGGCCGCAGCTACCCCGAGTCCGTGCTGCCGGCGCTGACCTCGGTGTACTGGCCGTTGCTGCATGGCACCTGGATGAGCCTGATCCAGCTTTCCTACTTCGCCTTCGTCGGCGCCTTGATCGCCCTGGCGGTCATCTATGTGCGCCAGCCTCGGCCGCAACATGCTGCCCAGCTCCTGGCCCTGCTGGGCATCTGGTGGATGCTGCCCAAGGTCTTCGTCCTGCCCCACGCGCTGCACGCCATGAGCAGCCTGGCGATGCTCGCGCTGACCGCCTCGGTGGCCCACGAGGCCTACCAGATGGCCTTCCGTGACGAACTCACCGGGCTGCCCGGCCGCCGCGCCCTCAACGAGCGCCTGCAGCGCCTCGGGCGCAACTATGTGCTGGCGATGACCGACGTCGACCATTTCAAGAAATTCAACGACACCTACGGCCACGATGTCGGCGACCAGGTGCTGCGCATGGTCGCCAGCCGCCTGAAGAAGGTCACCGGCGGCGGCAAGGCGTATCGCTACGGCGGCGAGGAATTCACCATCGTCTTCACCGGCAAGACCATGGAGGAGTGCCAGCCGCACCTGGAGGCGATACGCGAAGCCATCGAGAACTACAGCATGCAGCTGCGCGACAAGGACAGCCGCCCCAAGAGCGACGAGCAGGGCCGCAGCAAGCGCAGCGGCGGTGCCGGGCAGAGCGTCTCGGTGACCATCAGCATCGGCGTGGCCGAGCGTGACGCCGAACAGCGCACGCCGGAGGAAGTCATCAAGGTGGCGGACCAGGCCCTCTACAGTGCCAAGAGCGCCGGCCGCAACCGGGTGTTCCTGCACGGGCAGAACCGTCGCGGTGCCGTGCGGGTGAAGCGGGCGGCCACGTAGACCGCAGGTTATGGCGCTGCATTCAGCGCTTGCAGCGTCGTTGTCCGGCTGCGGCTTGAGCAGTAGGGTCGGATGATTGGCGCCGACCATGGCGCTCACCCGACGGAGAACCTGCCATGCCCGAGTACAAGGCCCCCCTGCGCGACATGCGCTTCCTCATCGACGAAGTCTTCGATTTCCCGGCCACCTACGCCGCCATCGGCGCCAGCGACGCCACCCCGGACATGGTCTCGGCGATTCTCGAAGAGGGTGCCAAGTTCTGCGAGCAGGTGCTCTCGCCCATCAACCGTTCCGGCGACGAAGAAGAGTGTCAGTGGAACGACGGCGTGGTCACCACGCCCAAGGGCTTCAAGGAAGCCTTCGCCCAGTACGTGGAAGGGGGCTGGAACGGCCTCGCCGCCGACCCGGCCTACGGCGGCCAGGGCCTGCCGCATTCCCTCGGCCTGATCATCAGCGAGATGGTCGCCTCCAGTAACCAGTCCTGGGCCATGTACCCCGGCCTCACCCACGGCGCCATGTCGGCCATCCACGCCCACGGCACCGAAGAACAGAAACAGACCTACCTGACCCGCATGACCGAAGGCCGCTGGACCGGCACCATGTGCCTCACCGAGCCCCATTGCGGCACCGACCTCGGCATCATCAAGACCCGCGCCGCGCCCCAGGCCGACGGCAGCTACGCGGTCAGCGGCACCAAGATCTTCATCTCCGCCGGCGAGCACGACATGAGCGAGAACATCGTTCACCTGGTCCTCGCCAAGCTGCCCGACGCCCCCGCCGGCACCAAGGGCATCTCGCTGTTCATCGTGCCCAAGTTCATGCCCGCTGCCGATGGCGCCGTCGGTGCGCGCAACGCCGTCTCCTGCGGCTCCATCGAGCACAAGATGGGCATCAAGGCCTCCGCCACCTGCGTGATGAACTTCGACTCCGCCACCGGCTACCTGATCGGCGAGGCCAACAAGGGCCTCAACTGCATGTTCACCATGATGAACCACGCCCGCCTGGGCACCGGCATGCAGGGTCTCTGCCTCGGCGAGGCCAGCTACCAGGGCGCCGTGCGCTACGCCAACGACCGCCTGCAGATGCGCGCGCTCACCGGGCCGAAAGCCCCGGAAAAGGCCGCCGACCCGATCATCGTGCACCCCGACGTGCGCCGCATGCTGCTGACCATGAAAGCCTTCAACGAAGGCAACCGCGCGCTCTCCTACTTCACCGCGCAACTGCTCGACATCGCCCACGGCAGCCAGGAAGCCGAGCAGCGCCAGGAAGCCGATGACCTGCTGGCCTTCCTCACCCCAATCTGCAAGGCCTTCATGACCGAGACCGGGCTGGAGGCCACCAACCTCGGCATGCAGGTGTTCGGCGGCCACGGCTACATCCGCGAGTGGGGCATGGAGCAACTGGTGCGCGACTGCCGCATCGCCCCCATCTATGAAGGCACCAACGGCATCCAGGCCCTCGACCTGCTCGGCCGCAAGGTGCTCGGCAGCCAGGGCAAGCTGCTGCGCGGCTTCACCAAGCGCGTGCACAAGTTCTGCCTGGCCCAGGCCGAGCACCCGCAGTTCAAGGCTCAGGCCGCCGAACTGGCTCGGCTCAACCAGCAGTGGGGCGAGCTGACCCAGAAGGTCGGCATGGCCGCGATGAAGAACCCCGACGAAGTGGGCGCTGCCTCCGTCGATTACCTGATGTACTCCGGCTACATCGTGCTCGCCTGGTTCTGGCTGCAGATGGCCGTGGTCGCCCAGGCCAAGCTCGACGCCGGCACCAGCGAGGCGGCGTACTACCAGACCAAGCTCGCCACCTTCGACTTCTACTTCAAGCGCCTGCTGCCCCGCACCACCGCCCATCAGGCCGGGGTCGAGGCGGGCAGCGACTGCCTGATGGCGCTGCCAGCGGAACAGTTCGCCCTCTAAGCGTCTAATCTCGGTGTATCCAGGGGCCCGCCATGTGCGGGCCCTTTTCATCCGGGTTGCGAATTGTGACTTATCGATAACATATGGTCACGCAACGACCCTATGTGTCTCAAAAGTTGTTCGGGTACACTGCCGCCCTGTTCCGTGAAACCGGCCCTTCCGGCCGCCTGTAGAGTTCCTGCGAGGTTTTGCACATGGCTGACTACAAAGCGCCCCTGCGCGATATGCGCTTCGTCCTCAACGAGGTTTTCGAGGTTGCCAAGCTCTGGGCCGAGCTGCCCGCCCTGGCCGAGACCGTCGATGCCGAAACCGCATCCGCGATCCTCGAAGAGGCCGGCAAGGTCACCGGCGGCACCATCGCCCCGCTGAACCGCTCCGGCGACGAAGAAGGCTGCCAGTGGAGCGACGGCGCGGTCACCACGCCTGCCGGTTTCCCCGAGGCCTACAAGACCTACGCCGAAGGTGGCTGGGTCGGCGTCGGTGGTGACCCGGTCTACGGCGGCATGGGCATGCCCAAGGCGATCTCCGCCCAGGTCGAGGAAATGGTCAACTCGGCCAACCTCTCCTTCGGTCTCTACCCGATGCTCACCGCGGGTGCCTGCCTGTCGATCAACGCGCACGCCAGCGAAGAGCTCAAGGAAAAATACCTGCCGAACATGTACGCGGGCGTCTGGGCAGGCTCCATGTGCCTGACCGAACCCCACGCCGGCACCGACCTGGGCATCATCCGCACCAAGGCCGAACCCCAGGCCGACGGCAGCTACAAGGTCACCGGCACCAAGATCTTCATCACCGGCGGCGAGCACGACCTCACCGAGAACATCATCCACCTGGTCCTGGCCAAGCTGCCCGACGCGCCTGCCGGCCCGAAAGGCATCTCGCTGTTCCTGGTGCCCAAGTTCATGGTCAACGCCGACGGCTCCCTGGGCGAGAAGAACACCCTGTCCTGCGGCTCCATCGAGCACAAGATGGGCATCAAGGCCTCCGCTACTTGCGTGATGAACTTCGACGGCGCCACCGGCTGGATCGTCGACGCCCCGAACAAGGGCCTGGCCGCCATGTTCACCATGATGAACTACGAGCGTCTGGGTGTTGGTATCCAGGGCCTGGCCTCCGGCGAGCGTTCCTACCAGAGCGCCGTCGAATACGCCCGCGACCGCATCCAGAGCCGCGCGCCGACCGGCCCGGTCGCCAAGGACAAGGCCGCCGACCCGATCATCGTGCACCCCGACGTGCGTCGCATGCTGCTGACCATGAAGGCGTCCAACGAAGGCGGCCGTGCCTTCTCCACCTACGTCGCCATGCAGCTGGACACCGCCAAGTTCAGCGAAGACCCCGTCGTGCGCAAACGCGCCGAAGAAATGGTCGCCCTGCTTACCCCCGTGGCCAAGGCCTTCCTCACCGACCTCGGCCTGGAAACCACCGTCCACGGCCAGCAGGTGTTCGGCGGCCACGGCTTCATCCGCGAATGGGGCCAGGAGCAGCTGGTGCGTGACGTGCGCATCACCCAGATCTACGAAGGCACCAACGGCATCCAGGCGCTGGACCTCGTCGGCCGCAAGATCGTCGGCAGCGGCGGCGCGTTCTACAAGCACTTCTCCGATGAGATCAAGGCCTTCACCGGCAGCGCCTCCGCTGACCTGGCCGAGTTCGTCGAGCCGCTGAACGCTGCGGTCGCCAACCTCGACGACCTCACCGCCTGGCTGCTGGAAAGCGCCAAGTCCAACCCCAACGAGATCGGCGCCGCGTCGGTCGAGTACCTGCATGCCTTCGGCTACACCGCCTATGCCTACATGTGGGCACTGATGGCCAAGGCTTCGCTGGGCAAGGAAGGCCAGGACGAGTTCTACGCCAGCAAGCTGGGTACCGCGCGTTTCTACTTCGCCCGCCTGTTGCCGCGCATCCACTCCCTGACCGCCTCGGTGAAAGCCGGCAGCGAGTCGCTGTACCTGCTGGACGCTGCCCAGTTCTAAGCGGCCCCCGCAAACGAAAAAGCCCCGCCGATGCGGGGCTTTTTCATTTCAGGCAGTGATGCGAGAGAGTGCCAGCAGGGACGAAGCCATCCGCCAGGCAGCCCACTTCAATCCGCAATCAGCTTGTCCACCAGGCCCGGGTCGTCGATGAAGCGATTGCGCGTGCCCTGGAGGCCGGCGATCTGATCGTTGCGTGCGCGCTCCTCGGCGTCCACCGGGTCCAGGCGGTGCCATTCCTTGAACATCTGCACCTGGCCGACGATGGGCAGGCCGTACTCGATGTGCATGTAGAAGATCGCCCGGGCCACGTTGCCCTTGGCGGCATCGCGGGGCTCCACCAGCTGGAAGCTGGCCTTGAGGTCGCAGTCGGCGCCGAACTTGCTCGGCACATCGCCCACCATGCCGAACAGTGCGTTGCGCCGCGCCAGCTCGACCCGCGCCAGCTCCGGGTAGAGGTTGTGCAGGTCGGCGAGCATGAAGGGGTATTGCGGGTTGGCGGTCTTGCACTGGCCATCGGTGACGCAGCGCAGTGCGCTCTTGATCTGCTTGGTGGGGTAGACGGGGCTCGCCGCCAGCAGGCCGCTCTCGCCATTGAAGGCCTTGCCGCAATAGAGCGTGGTACCCGCGCCGGGGTAGAGCTGCTGCCAGAAGGCCTGGGTCACGGCCGCCTTCGGGTCGGGGAGCCGTGTCTGGCCGCCGGCCAGGGCGGAAAGGGGGATGCAGGGAGCGAGGCAGAAAAGCGCAATCGTTACTACGCGCATGGTCATGACCCTGTAAGACCGCCACAAAAGGCTGGCTACTTCGTTCTTGTAGGACAATGCTGAGTCTATCAAGCGGCTATTCTGAAGACAAAACCTACCGATCGCTTGCTCGGTAGCGGTAGCGCCTCTGGAATGGGTGTTTTATCGAACTGATGGCATTTTGTGATCAGATCGCCAATCCACTGATTTGTAAGTTAATGCTTACATTGTCTGAAGGTTTTGGCTGCTTCCGCCTACATGGGTACAGGACTAATCTTTGCTCCATAGGGACGTAGCGCAGGAAGCGCACTGAATAACACGGACTACGCCGGATTTCCGCCAGGATGGTGGGTAGATCAAGGATGTCAGGGATACAAGTCTGCAAAAACCTCGCTTCGGCGGGGTTTTTCTTTTTCTGGCCCACGCCTCTTCACACGGCAGGGGTTACCAGGTTCTCTAGCAACGCCTGCAGCAGCTCCAGCGTCGCCTGCTGGCGCTGGGCATCGCGGAACACCAGCCCCACCTTCAGCGGCACCCGCGGTTCGCTCAATGGCTTCCACAGCAGCGCCTGGTTGGCGTGCAGCTGCCGAGCCCGGCCGGGCAGCACCGTGGCCAGGCGGGTATGCGGCAGGCTGTCGAGGATGCCTGCCATATGGTTCAGCTCCGCCTGCACCTGGGGGCGCCGGCCGATCAGCGCCAATTGCTCCTGCCAGATCTGCCGCACGCGGAACTCCTCGCCCAGCAACAGCATCGGCAGCTCGGCCGCCTGGGCCAGTGACACCTTGCGGAACTCCTTCAGCGGATGCTCCTCGGGGATCACCAGCTGCAACTCGTCCTCGTACAGCAGCTGGCTGTGCAGCCCGGGCTGGCGCGGCGGCAGGAAGCCGATGCCGATATCCAGGTTGCCGGTCAGCAGTCGCCGCTCGATATCCAGCCCCGACAATTCGTAGATCTGCACCACCAGGTGCGGCTGGGCCTCGCGCAGGCGCTCCAGCAGCAGCGGCACCAGGCTCGCGTTGACCGTCTGCAGCACGCCGATGGCCAGGCTGCGGGGCGATTGGCCACGGAAATTGCGCAACGCCTCCCGTGCCCGTTCCATGCCGTCCAGCAGGGGCAGCGCATGGTTGTACAGCGTGTGTGCGGCCAGGGTCGGCAGCAGGCGCTTGCCGGTGCGCTGGAACAGGCTCACGTCCAGCCCCTGTTCCAGTTGGCGGACCTGCTGCGACAGGGCCGGTTGGGAAATGCTCAGGCGCTCGGCGGCGCGGCCCACATGGCCTTCCTCATAGAGCGCGACGAAGTAGCGAAGCTGACGAAAATCCATAAGTCTTTCTTATCAATGAAGCTGAAAAAACGAAATGTCATGCGCAGCGGCAACGCCCTAGTCTAGCCAGCATAAATGCTGGTTCAAGCGCTGGAGCGGGTGATGCAGGGCGTAGAAGTAAAAGCGATTTTCATAGGTAAAGCCGAAGATATCGGCGGTGGCCTCAGCAGCGCAATCGACAAGCGCGAAGTGGACCACCGCCTCTGGCTCTGGCCCCAGGGGCTGGGCAGCGACGAGCAGGGCGACCCGCGCTTCCATGGCGGCCCCGAGCGCGCGCTGCACCACTACCCGGCCGAGCACTACCGCTTCTGGCGCAAGCACTACCGCCACCTCGCCTGGAAGGCGCCGTCCTTCGGCGAAAACATCTCCACCTACGGCCTGACCGAAGAGCAGGTGTGCATCGGCGACGTGTTCCGCTGGGGCCAGGCGCTGATGCAGGTCAGCCAGCCGCGCTCGCCCTGCTACCGCCTGAGCCGCCGCTGGGGCATCGAGGAACTGCCGCGCTTCGTCCAGGACACGGGCCGCTGCGGCTGGTTCTACCGGGTGCTGCGCCCCGGCTTCGTCAGCCAGGAAGATCGTCTCGAACTGCAGGAGCGCCGCTATCCCGAGCTCAGCGTCGCCCAGGCGGTGCGTGCCTATTTCCACTCACCGCTGGAGCACGAAGGGCTGCGGCAGCTGCTGCAGTGCGAAGCCCTCAGCGGCCGCTGGCGCGATGGCGCTGCCCGACGCCTGGACAGTGGCCAGGTCGAGGACTGGAACGCACGCCTGCACGGCTTGCCGCTGGAGGGGATGCGCGCATGAGCGACTACCAGATCACCCTGGAGCGGAACGGCGTGCTGTTCGCCAACCTGGAGGTCAGTCAGGCGCGCTACGTCGAAATGACTGCCCTGCTGCGCGAGCGCTTCCCCGTCGCCGAAGGCTTCGCCCTGCGCATCCGCCGTCGCCGCGAGCTGCGCCGCATCCTCGAACAGGGCCCGGAGGGCTTGCGCCTGCTGGGCATCGAATACCGTCACGAAGAGGTGCCCGAACATGCGTGACCCCCTGGCCGGCCTGCGCCTGATGCGCACCGTCGAGCGCCCCTCCCAGGTCTTCGTGCGTGGCCAGGGCTCCTGGCTGTGGGATGCCGACGGCCGCGCCTATCTCGACTTCACCCAGGGCTGGGCGGTCAACAGCCTCGGCCACAGCCCCGGGGTGGTGGTGGAGGCGCTCAAGCGCCAGGCCGAAGCGCTGATCAACCCCGGCCCGGCCTTCTACAACCGCGGCATGCTCAAGCTCGCCTCGCGCCTGTGCCAGGCCAGTGGCAGCGACCAGGTCTACTTCCTCAACAGCGGTGCCGAAGCCAACGAGGGGGCGATCAAGCTGGCGCGCAAATGGGGCCAACTGCACCGGGCCGGCGCCTACGGCATCGTCACCGCCTGCAACAGCTTCCACGGGCGCACCCTCGCCACCATGTCCGCGTCCGGCAAACCGGCTTTCCAGGACCTCTTCGAGCCCAAGGTGCCCGGCTTCACCAAGGTGCCGTTCAACGACCTCGACGCCCTGCGCGCCGTCGTCGACGACAGCACGGTGGCGGTGATGCTGGAGCCGGTGCAGGGCGAGGCCGGGGTCATCCCCGCCACCCTCGAATACCTGCAGGGCGCCGAGCGCCTGTGCCGCGAGCGCGGCGTGCTGCTGATCCTCGACGAAGTGCAGACCGGCGTCGGCCGTTGTGGCGCCTTGCTGGCCGAAGACCTCTACGGCGTGCGCGCCGACATCATCACCCTCGGCAAGGGCCTGGGCGGCGGCGTGCCCCTGGCCGCGCTGCTGGCCCGGGGCAACGCCTGCTGCTTCGAACCGGGCGAGCAGGGCGGCACCTACCACGGCAACGCGCTGATGACCGCCGCCGGCCTCGCCGTGCTCAACACCGTGCTGGAGCCGGGCTTCCTCGAACAGGTGCGCGAGGTCGCCCAGCACCTGCGCGAAGGCCTGGCCCGCGTCGCCCGCCGTCACGGTCACGGCCCCTTGCGCGGTCATGGCCTGCTGATCGGCATGCCGCTGATCCAGCAGCGCGCCGATGCCGTGGTCCGCGCCGCGCTGGGGGAGGGCCTGCTGATCAACGGCCTGGCCAGCGATTGCCTGCGCTTCTCCCCGGCGCTCACGGTCAGCCACGCCAACGTCGATGAAATGCTCAAGCGCCTCAACCGCGCCTTCGCCCTGGCCAAGGGCAAACACAAGGAGCCCGCCTGATATGCGCGTCGCCATCCTCCAGCACGTACCCTTCGAGGGCATCGGCCGCATCGCCCAATGGCTCGACCTGCGTTCGGCCCAGGTGCGGGTGCACTACCTCTATGCCGGATGCCCGCTGCCGCAGCTGGATGACTTCGAGCTGCTGATCGTCATGGGCGGCCCGATGAGCGTCCACGACGAAGCCGTGCTGCCCTGGTTGGTCGGCGAGAAGGCACTGATCCGCGCGGCGCTCGAGGGCGGCAAGCGGGTGCTGGGTATTTGCCTGGGCGCCCAGCTGCTGGCTGAGGCCCTGGGAGCGCAGGTGCGCCCGGGCGAGGCAGAGATCGGCTGGTGGCCCATGGAGAAGCACGCCCTGGCCGAACACTCGCCCCTGGGCCGCATGCTGCCCCAGCGCCTGATGGCCATGCATTGGCACGGCGAGACCTTCGACCTGCCGGCCGGCTCCATCCCGCTCTATGGCTCGGCTGCCTGCGCCAACCAGGGCTTCGTCTGGCAGGAGCGCGCCATCGGCCTGCAATGCCACCTGGAAAGCACGCCCGAAAGCATCCAAGAGCTGCTCGAAGCCTGCCCCGAGGACCTGGCGCTCGCCGGTTCTGTTGAAAGCGCCGCGGCCATCCGTGACGGTTACCCCCATTGCAGCGCCCTGGCGCCGACGCTGTTCCGCCTGCTCGACTACCTCACCGGCCCCCACGCCGTGCTGACCTGACCCTTTCCCCTCGAGTCTGTTTTCTCAACCGCCCGGTGGCCCTGCCCTTTGCCCCGGGCGGTCTTTCATTCATGGCGTGGGATGGTCTTCGCGAGGGTGACAAGGGAGCGGTGAATAGCTTCGCGAGCAGAGCTCGCTCCTACGGGTGCTGTCCCCGAAAGCCGTGGATGGTTCTGTGGATAAGCTGTGTGTACCTGGCTGCGCGCCCTGCACTGCGTAGCGCTTCATCGGGTGATCGGTTTCCGAGCAAACGGGGTCGCCCTGGTTCCGTTGGGCCTCGCTACGTTCGACGCCAACCTAAGGGCGGTACGGGTTTGTAGGTCGGGTGCAACCCGACGGTCCGATCACCAAGCCATGCAGGTTCCACCCGCCCTACCTGTCCCCGGAAACCGTGGATGGAGCTGTGGATAAGGTGTGTGTACATGGCTGCGCGCCTTGCACTGCGCAACGCTTCGTTGGGTGGTCGATTTCCGAGCAACAGGGCTCGGCGGCGCCCTACGGCCGGTACAACTCCGGCCGGCGGTCGTGCAGGTAGGTGATGGCGGCGCGGGAGGTTTCCAGGGCTTCGTGGGCGATATCGGCCAGCAGCAGGGTTTCGTCGCGGCCGGCGCGTGCGGTCTGTTCGCCGTCGGGGCCGTTGAGGCTGGAGAGGCCGCAGTAGCGGATGGCACCCTCGGCGCCGCAGTAGTTGGCGTAGGCCAGGTAGCACTGGCTCTCGTAGGCGCGGGTGCGCACCAGCACGTCGCAGACGAAGTCGTACGGCACCATGTTGGCGGTGGGCACCAGCACCAGGTCGGCACCGGCCTGGGCCAGGCGCCTCACGTTCTCGGGGAACTCCACGTCGTAGCAGATCAGCACGCCGAGCTTCCAGCCTTCCAGTTCGAGGATCGGGCAGGGCGCGTCGCCCGGGCTGAACATGCCCCGGTCCAGCTCGCCGAACAGGTGGGTCTTGCGGTAGTTGCCCAGGCGCTCGCCCCGCGCGTTGATCAGTTGCGCCGAGTTGAACAGGGCGCCGTCCGTGCCCCGTTCCGGGTAGCCATAGAGAATGGCGATGCCTTGCTCGCGGGCGATGGCGGCGATGCGCTGCGCCCAGGGTCCATCGCTGGGCTGGGCCAGTTCCTGCGCCGCCTCGCGGCCGATGTTGTAGCCGCTCAGGTACATCTCCGGGCCCACCAGCAGGCGTGCACCACGCCGTGCCGCCTCGGCGGCCTGGCGGTGCAGGCGCACGAGGTTGGCCTCCGGGTCCAGCGGCAGAGGCGGGCACTGGTAGAGGGCGATGCGCATGGCGTCTCTCCTGATCATTCCGGCAGGGCGATGGGGCCGAGTTCGGCGAACACATCGCCCGGGCCGGGGTTGGCGGCGTGGGTGGCGCCGCCGTAGTGCTTCATGATCCCCCACACGGCGTTGAGCGAGGTCTGCACCGCGCCCTCCACCCAGGCCGGGGTCCAGGACACGTCGTCACCGGCGATGAACATGCCCTTGTGCTCGGCAGGCATGTCGTCCTGCATGAAGTGCGCGTACATGCGCTGGTTGTAGCGGTAATGGCCCGGCAGCGCGCCCTTGAAGGCGCCGAGGAAGTGCGGGTCGGCCTCCCAGGAAACGGTGATCGGGTCGCCGATGATGTGGCTGGCGATGTCCACGTCCGGGTAGATCTTCTTCAGCGCATCCAGCGCCAATTTCACGCGCTTCTCGATGGGCTGCGGCAGCATCTTCAGGGCATCGCTCATCCAGGAATAGGAGAGGCAGATCACCCCCGGCTTGTCGTCGCCGTTGTCGAACAGGTAGGTGCCGCGGGTGAGGCGGTCGGTGAGCGTCATGCTCATGGTGTCGCGGCCGGTGACCGGGTCCTTGTCCTTCCAGAAGGGGCGGTCGACCATCACGAAGGTCTTCGACGACTGCATGTAGCGGGTGCGGTCCAGGGCCATCCACATCTTCTGCGAGAACAGCGACTCCTCGCATTCGATCTGGGTGGTCAGCAGCCAGCTCTGGCAGGTGGTCAGCACCGCCGCGTAGTGGCGGGTGTCGCCCCAGGCGTCGGTCACCGCCAACTGGCCATCGGCGGCGCGGGCGATGCGCTTCACCCCCGGGCGCGGCGCGCCATTGTGCAGGGATGCCAGGCTGGTGCCCGCCGGCCAGTGGGCCATGCGCTCCGGCACGTGGCGCCAGATGCCCAGCGGCACCTGCTGCACGCCACCCACCACCAGGTGCTGGTGGTCGTCGCAGTTAGTCATCACCACGCGGAAGATCTCCAGCATGGAGTTGGGGAAGTCCGAGTCCCAGCCGCCGGTGCCGAAGCCCACCTGGCCGAACACTTCGCGGTGGTGGAACGACAGCTTGGCGAAGGCCTTGGAGGTGGCGACGAAGTCATAGAAGGTGCGGTCGTCCCAGAGCGGCACCAGGCTGTTCCACAGTTCCTTCAGGCGTTTGGTATCGCGGTCGCGGATGGCCTGCTGGATCTCGCCGAACTGCGCACCGTCTTCCAGGGCGTCGGCCCAGGCGTCGGCCACCTCGCGGAACAGCGCCGGCAGGTCGGCCATCTTCTCGGCGTAGTAGGTCTTGCCTTCGAGGTCGATCACCGTGCTGCCGGAAGCCGGCGTCAGCGGGTTGGGGAAGGGGCGGGTCTCCAGGCCCAGCTTGTCGACGTAGTGGTAGAAGGCCGTGGACGACACCGGGAAGCGCATGCCGCCCAGCTCCGCGATGATCCCCTCGGTGCCTTCGAAGCTCTGCGAGCGCAGGCGGCCGCCCATCTTCGAGGCCTCGTACACCACCGGCTTCAGGCCCAGCTTCATTAGTTCGTAGGCGGCCACCAGCCCGGCGATGCCGGCGCCGACAATGGCCACTTCCTCGCCCTGGCGCTCGGTGGGGATGCTGCCCAGGCCGGCGGGGTGTTCGATCCAGTCATCGAAGGCGAAGGGGAAGTCCGGGCCGAAGATAGTGATCGGCTTCTTGCCGTCGGCGGGGTGGCGATTGTTCTTGTTCATGCTGGACCTGCAAGGCGAAAAGGGGCCGTCTGAGCGCGGCGAAAGGGAGCATTCTAGGGAGCGCGGGTTTCGTCCATAAGAAGCAGAATGTCGTCGATTGGATTGCGCATGATGCAAAATGACGACTATTAATAGCGTTATGACGAATTTCGCGCGCTCGCTTCCTGTTTCAGGCTAGCTGCCGTGGAAGGTGCGCGTAGGCGCGAGCGCTGACCCCTGGAACCGACGGCCCCACCCGTAGGAGCGAGCTCTGCTCGCGAAGCCGTGCTCTTTTGACGCGCGGCTTCTACGCCCCGGAGGAGGGTGCCAATGGCTGGCCGCGATCGATCTTGCAACTGAGGATGATGGAGGTGGTGGTGCGCTCCACGCCTTCGACATTGCCGATCTCGTCCAGCAGCAGGTCCAGGCGCTCGGGGGAGTCGGCGCGCAGCCAGGCCACGTAGTCGAATTCGCCGCTCACGGTGCACAGCACCTGCACCTCGGCCATGGCCGTGAGGCGGCGCAGCACTTCCTTGCCGCTGCGCGGTTTCACCGTGATGCCCACGTAGGCTTGCAGGCCGCCGTCGGCCACGCGCTGGCCCAGGCGCACGCCGTAGCCGGTGATCACGCCGCTCTTCTCCAGCCGCGCCAGGCGCGAATTCACCGTGGTGCGGGCGATGCCCAGGTTGCGCGCCAGGGTGGCGACGCTTTCGCGGGCGTTGATCTGCAGGGCGGCGATCAGCTGGCGGTCGATCTCGTCGAGGACGCTGTGAGTCAGGTCTGGCATGGGAAAATCGGGTGAGGAGGTGAGGCGTCAAGGCTACCGAATACCTCGGGTTGGTAGAAGCGGGTCGTGGCGGTGATGCAGTTGCCGGGCGTGAAGAGGTTCGACTACAGCACTATCGGACAGGGCTGATTTTCCACCTCCGGGCTAATCGCTAGCATTCCCGGTCCCTTGCTGACCGTCGATGCCAGGAACCACGGGTGCCCCATGAAAAATTTATGGAATCGTCCCTTTTCCCTCGTTCTGCCAGTCGCCCTGCTCTTGCTGTTCAGTCAGGTGCCGGCGTGGGGAGCATCGTGCGTTGGCAGTGGGGTGAGCACACCTTTCAACCTGCCGGCGACGCTCAAGGTCAACCGGGATGCAGCAGTAGGGACCGTGATCTATGACACTCGCGGCTGGATAGGCAGCGGCGAGGCTAGCGCGGTCTGCAGGGGCCCCGGGACCATCAGGCAGAAGCACGGCTATTCCCAGGGTATGACCGCGACCACGCAGGATGGGGTCTATGCCAGTGGCGTACCCGGCATCGGCATCAAGGTGGCCTGGTCGAACAGCGCCAGTAACCTCCCCAGCGAGATGAGCGGTGGTGTGCTCATGAACTACCCCACTCGTGCCACGGCGATATCACCCAACACTTATCTTCCGGCCCAGCGATGGTGGATTCAGCTGATCAAGACCGGGGAAATAACCTCAGGCACCTTCAATATCCCGCCGATCGACGTCTACTACCAAGAGCTCCTGACCAACCGGCTGAACATTGCGGGTTCCCGGCTGGAGTTCCAGAAGCGCGGCTGCCGCCTGGCGCTCAGCAATATTCCGATGCCGCTTCCCACTGCCTTCCTCCATGACTTCAAGGGCATCGGCTCTACTGCCCGCCCCCGGGAGTTTGGCATTCCCCTGACCTGCGACTCGGATATCCGGGTGTCCTATTCGATCATGGGCCTGCAAGACGAACCCAGCGTGTTGAAGAACAGCGTGGGCCCGAAATTGGCGAAGGGTGTTGGCGTGCAACTGCTCAGGGGGAACAACGACATGAGGCCGATTGTGCTGGGGGAAAAGACCTTCTTCGCCGACTCGGGGCCAGTGGAGGGACGTAGCACGATCCCCATCTACGCGCAGTACTACCAGACCGAGGAGAAGGTTTCCCCGGGCATGATCAACATCCTCGCCACACTGTCGCTTTTCTACGAGTGAGCGCCTAGCCCCCCATCAGCACCCGCCGCAGGGCACTGGGCGAGAGCCCGGTCCAGCGCTTGAAGGAGCGGCGGAAGTTGGTGGCGTCGTGGAAGTGCAGGTAGCTCGCCACCTCCTCGTTGCTGTAGCCCTTGATGCGATAGAGGTAGAGCGCCACGTGCTTGCGCACCAGGTCGCGTTGCTCCTGGTAGTGGGTGCCGTGCTTGGCCAGCTTGCGCTTGAGGGTGGCCGGGCTCATGTCGAAGGCCAGGGCCGCCTGCTCCAGGGTCGGTGCCTCGCGCACCCGCGCCAGCGACCAGTGATAAAGCCCTTCCAGCAGGCTGGTGTCGAAGCCCAGTTCCTCTCGCTGCCGCTCGCATTGCTGCTGGGCTACGCGCCCGGCGGTGAGGGACGCTTGCGGCCAGGGGCGGGCCAGGTACTGGCGGGGTATCTGCAGGGCGTCGATCTGCCGCTCGAACAGCACGTCCTCGCCCAGGTGCACCCAGTACTGCTCCACCCAGCGGGGTTGCCCATGGCTGAAGTGGCAGCGCCAGGGCAGGCGTTCGCCGGAGAGCCAGCGGCTCATGCCCAGCACCGCGGTCATCGCCGTTTCCACCAGGAAGCGCTGGTGCTCGCCGGCCCCGCAGGCATCCACCCAATAGAGCCAGGCGTCCTGCTCGTCCAGCAGTAGACGCGGCGCCAGCAGCGGGCTGAGCAGCGCACGCTGGGCCACCAGCAGGTCCAGTGCCTCCTGCAGGTTGGCGGCGTGGCGCAGGGCGTCGCTGGCGGCGCCGTAGTGGCCGGGGAATAGGCGCTGGCCGAAGAGGAAGCTGGTGTCGTCGGCGTCCAGCAGGCGCCGGGCGTTGCCGATCAGCACCAGAAACTGCTGCGGGCTGATGCGCTGCTCGCCCGCCACGATGTCGTCGTAGAACAGCCCGGTGCCGCGCAGCAGGCGGTGGCTGTCGATGTCCCGCGACAGCGCCAGGTCGATCAGCGTCGCCGGCTGGTGGTGGGCGGCGATGAAACGGCTGTCGCACTCGTAGCCATTGCCCCTGTGTGTCATGGCGGGCCTCAGGCGCTGTGGGCCAGGCGCGGCGGTTTGGCCCGCGCCAGGGCGAGATTGAGGCGCCGCAGCAGGCTCTCGGCGTCGTCCTGCAGGGCCATGGCCACGGCCACGGTGGCCTGCAGTTCCAGGCGCTCGCCGTGCTGGCGGGTCTTGTGGGCGAAGTGGCGCACGGCCTCGCGCAACTCCTCCGCCAGCTGCCGTGCCTGGGCCTCGCCGGTGTTGGGCAGCAGCACCACGAAGCGATCGCCGGCCAGGCGGCAGAGCAGGTCCTGGCGGCGCAGGTTGAGCAGCAGCAACTGGGTCAGCGCCAGCAGCAGGTGGTCGCCTTCGCCATGGCCGAAGCGGCGGTTGAGGCCGTTGAAGTCATCGAGGTCGAGGATCACCAGGGACAGCGGTTGGTTGTTCGTCGCGGCCTCGGCCAGGCCCAGTTCCAGCTGGCGGCGCAGGTAGTCGGCGTCGCCCAGCGGGGTGAGCTTGTCGAACTGGCGGTGCTCGCGGAACAGCCGCTCGCGCTTTTCCATCTGCGCGCTGATGGCCAGCTGTTCGCGGTGCCAGTGGTAGATGCCCAGGGTCAGCAGCACCAGGCCGATGGGCATGGGCACCGACTCCAGCCAATGATCCCAGTGAACCGTGTCGGGCATGCGGATGAACTCGTCGAGGCTGTCGATCCACCAGGAGAAGAACACCCCGGCCAGCCCCAGCACCAGCAGGTTGGTGACCCGCCCGGCGGGCCGGCTTTTCAGCACCAGGCCGATCCACACCAGGGACAGCAGCGCCGAGCCGCCTTCGCCGAGGATGTCCAGCCAGACCCACTCCGACGTCGCCTTCAGGTCGCCCACCGCCAGGTGCAGCAGCAAACCGATATTGGCCGCCAGGAACAGCGCGGTGAGCTTGAGGCGATGCAGCTTGAGCAGGGAGGTCATGGCGGTGTCCGGGTGGTTCGACCGGGCCAGCAGAGCAGATGATTGTGACGGCGAAGTTGCAGCGCCGACGGGCGCCGGGAGGGTCGGATTGGCTCAGGGAAGGTGCGGTGTTTTTTGCTGTTCCGGAGCCGTTACGTAGGGGCGAATTCATTCGCCCAGCAGCCCGCAGGGCTGCCCCTGCGGGGCCTGCAGCAGGGGATCGGCGGGCGAATGAATTCGCCCCTACAGGAGCCGCCGGCCATGCTTGCATCGTCGTGCTCGGGTCATATCAGCTCAAAACACCCCGGTCACCCCGGCAAAACCCCGTCATTCCTGCCTGGCGCCCATTCGCTGTCACAGAAGCTTCATCCGTGCTGCCTAGCGTCCGCTCCCAAGTTGCCGGGCCATTTGCTCGGCCTGGATTCCTGGGGAGAGCATTCATGTACAAGCGCAGCACCGCCGCCCGGCTTGCGGGCTTCACCTTCAGCGCACTGACCCTGGCCGTGGCCAGCGTTGCCTGGGCCGCCGACGAGGGCGCTGCCGGCGCCACCGAGCACGTCGAAGTGGTCGGCCAGGCCGCCAGCATCGACAAGGCCCTGAAGGAGCAGCGCGCCTCCGACAGCGTGGAAAGCGTGGTGCATGCCGACGGCGTCGCCCAGTTGCCGGACCAGAACGCCGCCGAAGCGGTGCAGCGCCTGCCTGGCGTATCGGTGGAGCGCGACCAGGGCGAAGGTCGCTTCGTCAGCGTGCGCGGCCTGGGCCCGGACCTGAACAGCGTCACCATCAACGGCACCCTGGTGCCGGCCCCGGAAAGCGACCGCCGCGCCGTGGCCCTGGATGTGCTGCCCGCCGAACTGGTGCAGTCGCTCACCGTGATCAAGACCCTGACCCCGGACATGGACGCCAACTCCCTCGGTGGCACCGTCGACGTGGAGAGCCTCTCCGCCTTCGACCACGAGGGGCTGTTCTACACCGGCAGCACCGAAGCCAGCTACGACGAGAACACCGACAAGACCAGCCCCAAGTTCTCCGGCGCCATCAGCGACCGCTTCAGCCTCGGCGACGGCATCGACAACTTCGGCGTGGCCGCCGCCCTGAGCTGGCAGAAGCGCAAGTTCGGCTCCGACAACGTCGAGACCGGCGGCGCCTGGGACTTCGAAGACGGCGCCCGCCTGGAGGAGCTGGAGCAGCGTGATTACGCCATCACCCGCGAACGCGCCGGCGGTGGCCTCAACTTCGACTACAAGCCCGACGACGTTTCCAGCTACTACCTGCGCACCCTCTACAGCCGCTACAAGGACAGCGAGACGCGCAACGCCGCCGGGATCGAGTTCGACGACGCGCGCCTGCCGGGCGAAACCGGTGACGGCGAGGGCTACCGCGAGCTGAAGGACCGCGAGGAAACCCAGGAGATCCAGTCCTACGTCTTCGGCGGCGAACGCATGATGGGCCTCTGGACCCTGAGCGGGCAGGCCGGCTACAGCCAATCCAGCGAAGACAGCCCCGGCCACATCGCCGGCGCCACCTTCGAAGGCATCCGCGACTTCACCGGCACCGGCTTCAACGACAGCAAGAAGCCGCGCCTGAATGTCGAGAACGGCTTCTACGACCCGGCCAACTTCGCCCTCGACCAGGTCGACTGGGAGAAGCAGAACACCGAGGACACCGAGAAGAATATCCGCCTCGACCTGGCCCGCGACTACGACCTCTCCGGCTACGCCGCCCAGGCCAAGTTCGGCGGCAAGCTCAGCCGCCGCGACAAGACCAACGACCTGGAAGCCTGGACCTACGAGGGCCTGGACACCTTCTTCAGCGACGAGCAGCTCAACCTCGGCCAGTTCCAGAAGGGCAACGTGCACTACGCCCTCGACCGCTTCGGCCCCGGCATCAGCGCCAGCGCCATCAAGGGCCTGATCGGCCAGCTCAACGCCGCCGACTTCTACAACGAGGAAGAATCGCGGGTGAACGACTTCGACATGAGCGAAGACATTAACGCCGCCTACCTCATGAACACCCTGGACGTGGACGACTGGCGCTTCATCGCCGGCATGCGCTACGAGGGCACCGAGTTCGAAGCCAAGGGCACCGGCATCCGCGATGGCGACTACGAGAGCATCGAGCGCAAGCGCGACTACCACCACTGGCTGCCCGGCCTGCACGCGCGCTACCAGATCGACAAGGACACCCAGCTGCGCGCCGCCTGGACCAAGTCCGTGGTGCGCCCGACCTTCGGCCAACTGGCCCCGGGCTTCGTCATCGACGGCGACGAAGCCAGCTTCGGCAACCCCGACCTGTCGCCCCTGGAGTCGACCAACTACGACTTCGGCATCGAGCACTACCTGGGCCGCGCCGGGGTGGTTTCGGCCTTCGTCTTCTACAAGGACATCCAGAACTTCGTCTACAACACCGACCTGGCCGGCACCGGCGACTGGGCGACCTTCGACGAAGCCAACACCTTCGCCAACGGCGACAGCGCCAAGCTCTACGGCCTGGAACTGGCCTACTCGCAGAAATTCGACTGGCTGCCCGCCCCCTGGAACGGCCTGCTGCTGGGCGCCAACGCCACCTTCAGCCGTTCCGACGCCAGCATCGAGGGCTTCGACCAGGCCAGCGGCCGCACCCTCAAGCGCGACATCGACCTGCCCAACCAGTCCGACACCGTCGGCAACCTGATGCTGGGCTGGGAGAACGACAAGCTCAGCCTGCGCCTCTCGGCCAACTACAAGTCCGACTACCTCTACGAAGTGGCCCCAGTAGGCGACCGCCAGCACGACCTGCACGTGGATGCGCAGACCTTCGTCGACTTCAGCGCCCGCTACTTCCTGACCAAGGAGCTGCAGCTGTCCTTCGAGGCGCAGAACCTCACCGACGAGAGCTACTACGTCTACACCGGCAGCCGCAGCTACAACGCCCAATACGAGGAATACGGCCCGACCTACACCCTCGGCCTGACCTTCACTCACTTCTGATCGCCACGCCCTCCCCGCCAGGGGAGGGCCGTTCCCCCGTATCGCCTGGAACCGCCCGATGACCCACACCCGCACCCACAATCCCCTGCTGCTCGCGGCCCTGCTCAGCCTGGCCGCCTGCCAGCCGCAGCCGGCCGCCGAAGCCCAGGCCCCGCAACTGGCCCTCAGCCCCTGGGGCGCCTCGGCCAAGATCAAGGCCGAAGAGCTGCGCCAGCTGCCCGGCTCCGCCATGCGCCTGGCCGCCAGCGAGCGCAACGGCCTGCTCCTGCTGGACGGCGAAGGCAAGGAGCTGGCGCGCCTGCCCGGCTCCTTCTCCAGCCTCGACCTGCGCAGCGCCGGCCCCAGGGGCCTGATCGCCGCCAGCCTCGACAACGCCACCCAGCAGGCCACCCTGGTGGGCCTGGATACCGACACCCATCGCTGGGGCACGCCGCTGCAGCTGCCGGCCCGTGACTACGCCGTGGCTGGGCTCTGCCTGTACCGCGATGACGCCCGCAACCTCTACCTGTTCCTGGTGGGCGAAGACGGCCACGGCGAGCAGTGGCTGGTGGGTGCCGGCGAGCGCCTCAACGCCGAGGCCCGTCACGTGCGCGGCCTGGCCCTGCCGCCGGCCGCCGAGTACTGCCAGGTGGACGACGCCGCCAACCGTCTCTTCGTCAACGAAGAGAACGTCGGCCTCTGGGCCTACCCGGCCCACCCGGAAGCTGACAGCGCCCGCGTGCCAGTGGACCTGGTCGCCCCCTTCGGCGGCCTGGCGAAAAGCGCCGGCGCCATGGCCGTGGTCCCCGGCGGCCTGCTGGCGCTGGACCCTGCCGCCGCCCGCCTGCACCTCTACCAGCAGCAGGGCGAGGCCTGGAAAGCCGTGGCCAGCCTGGCGCTGGCCGGTCTGGAAGAGCCCGAACGCATCGCTGTCGCCGCCAGTGCCCAGGGCACCGACCTGCTGGTGCAGGACGACGCCAGCGGGCGCCTGTACCAGGGCCGCCTGGACTGGCAGGCGCAGCCCGTGGCCCTGCCGCCGGTACTGCCCAGCGTCGCCGCCCTGCGCCAGAGCGAGCCGGTGGGCCGCCAGGGCGACGCGGCGGACGACCCGGCCATCTGGGTCAACCCCAACGACCCGGGCGCCAGTCGCGTGCTCGGCACCAACAAGAAGCAGGGCCTGCTGGTCTACGGCCTCGACGGCCAACTGCTGCAGGAGCTGCCGGTGGGCCGCCTGAACAACGTCGACGTGCGCCCCGGCTTTGCCCTCGGCGGCCAGCGGGTCGACCTGGCGGTGGCCAGCAACCGTGACACCAACAGCCTCAGCCTGTTCGCCATCGACCGTGCCACGGGCGAGGTGAAGCCGGCCGGCGAGGTGCGCACCCCGCTCAAGGAGATCTACGGCATCTGCCTGTTCCAGCCGGCCTCCGGCGAGATCTACGCCTTCGCCAACGGCAAGGACGGGCGCTTCCTGCAGTACCGCCTGGACGGTGCCAGCGGCGAGGCGAGCGGGCAGCTGGTGCGCGAGTTCCGCGTCGAGAGCCAGCCCGAGGGCTGCGTCGCCGACGACCAGCGCCAGCGCCTGTTCATCGGTGAGGAAGACGTCGGCGTCTGGGCCCTGGACGCCCGCGCCGAAGCCCCCGCCGAGCTGCACTCGGTGATGAAGGTGGGCGAGACGCTGCACGCCGACGTCGAGGGCTTGGGCCTGTACCAGAGCGACGCGCGCGACTACCTGGTGATCTCCAGCCAGGGCAACGACAGCTACGTGGTGCTCGACGCCGAGCCGCCCTTCGCCCTGCGCGGTGCCTTCCGCGTCGGCCTCAACGCCGCGGCCGGCATCGACGGCGCCTCGGAGACCGACGGCCTGGAAGTCACCTCCGCCAACCTCGGCGGCCCCTGGAACCAGGGAATGCTGGTGGTGCAGGACGGCCGCAAGCGCATGCCCGAGCAGACCCAGAACTTCAAGTTCGTGCCCTGGGCCGAGGTGGCCCGGACCCTGGGCCTGCACTGAGCTGTCATCAACCCGTCATCGCCGCGTAATCGAATAGGGCCCTGCGGGGCCCGGCAACACGAGGAACCAACCATGCACGCAACATTGGAACAGATGACCGTCTGGGGCCTGATCAGCGACGCCAGCCTGCTGGTGAAAGGGGTGATGGCGATCCTGCTGCTCGCCTCCCTGTTCAGCTGGTACCTGATCGTCCAGCGCGGCGCCCTGCTGGCGCGCATCGAGCGCCAGGCCAAGGCCTTCCAGGCGCGCTTCCGTGGCACCGCCGACCTCACCCAGCTGCAGCGCCGCGACGAGGCGGACGAGGACGCCGCCCTGGAACGCATCTTCCAGGCCGGCTACCAGGAATTCGCCCAACTGCGCCGCGAGCCGGGCATCGCCCCGGAGATGGTGGTGGACGGCGTCGAGCGCGCCCTCTATGTCGCCATCGCCGAGCAGGAAGAGCGCCTGGAGAAGGGCCTCACCTTCCTCGCCACCGTCGGCTCGGTCAGCCCCTACATCGGCCTGTTCGGCACCGTGTGGGGGATCATGAATTCCTTCATCGGCCTGTCCCAGGTGCAGCAGGCGACCCTCTCCACCGTCGCCCCGGGCATCGCCGAAGCACTGATCGCCACCGCCATCGGCCTGTTCGCCGCCATCCCCGCGGTGATCGCCTATAACCGCTTCTCGGCCCGCGCCCAGGGCCTGGTGGCACGCTACTACGCCTTCGGCAACGAACTGCAGGGCCGCCTGCAACGTCGCCTGGCCGGCGCCAACCCCGTCGCCGCCGCGGCCTGAGGTGCAGCATGCTCGTCCGTCCCCAGCGCAAGCACGGCCCCAAGGCCGAAATGAACGTGGTGCCCTACATCGACGTGATGCTGGTGCTGCTGGTGATCTTCATGGTCACCGCGCCGATGCTCACCCAGGGCGTGAAGATCGAACTGCCCAAGGTGGCCAGCGAGGCGCTGCCCCGTGACAGCCAGCAGCGCATCCTCACCCTCTCGGTGAAGGCCGACGGCGGCTACTACTGGAACCTGGGCGCGGAGCTGGACACCGAAAGCCAGACCGACAGCGCCGTGGCCCTGGAGGAGATGACCACCAAGGTGGGCGCGCTGATCGCCGAGCGCGGCGACACCCAGGTGTACATCCGCGCCGACCAGGACGCCGGCTACGGCAAGGTGGTGGCTGCCATGGCCGCGCTGCAGCAGGGCGGGGTGGCCAACCTGGGGCTGATCACCGAGGCGCCGCAATGAGCGTGATGGTCATGAGCGATGCGCCTCTCTCCCGTCTGTCGCTGCCCAGCGCCCGCACCTGGCGCAACGCCTTCGCCGCCGGCTGCGCCCTGGCCCTGCACCTGGGCGTGCTGGCGCTGCTGATGGCCGGCTGGGCCCCCGAGCGCCCCGCCGAACCGGCCCAGCGGGTGCTTACCACCCAACTGATCAGCCTGCCTGCGCCAGCCCCCGAACCGGCTCCCGCGCCGGTGCAGCCGGCTATTGCCGAAGCCGCCCCGGTGGAACCGCTGCCGACGCCCGTCGAGCCGGTGCAGCTGCAGGTGGACTCGCGAATCGAGCAGCGCAAGCTGGAACAGGCCGCCCTGGCCCGCAAGCGCGTGGAAGAACAGAAGCGCCAGGAGCAGGTGCAGCAGGAAACCCGGCGCCGCGAGCAGCAGCGCCTGGAAGCCGAGCGCGTCGCCGCGGCTGCCGAGCAGCAGCGCCAGCTCGACCTTGCCCGTCAGGCGGAACAGCAACGCCAGGCCGCCGAGCGTGCCCGCCAGGCCGAAGCCGCCGCCAACAGCCGCCAGTACCTGCCCATCGCCAAGGAGGCGCCGGACTATCCCCAGCGCGCCCTCGACAAGGGCATTCAGGGCGACTGCACGGTGGAGTACCGGGTCAACCCGCAAGGCCGCGTCGAGGACCCGCAGGTGGTGGGCGACTGTCACCCGCTGTTCATCCGCCCGTCATTGGTCGCGGCGCAGACTTTCCGCTACCAGCCGCGCCTCGAAAACGGCCAGCCCGTGGCCGTGCCCGGCGTGCGCAACACCTTCCACTACCGCATCGAACGCTGAGCGCGGAGCGCCGGCGCATAACCAGAAGAGAACCGTGATGACCCAGGATTTCGACGCCTTCCACGCCGCACTCGCCGCCCATGACGACGTGGCCATCAACCCCAGCGGCAACCGCAGCCTGGACCAGATGGTGGACGCCGGCCGCCGCAACGTCCTCAAGGGCGGCCTGGCCATGGCCGCCCTGGGCTTCTTCGGTGGCGGCATCAGCGCTTGCCGCGCGGTGGCCGATGACGGCCTGCTGGGCTTCAAGGGCGTGCCTCAGCAGTTCGATGCCAAGTTCGACAAGGTGATAGTCGCCGACGGCTACAGCGCCACGCCGTTCTTCTCCTGGGGTGATGCGGTGCTGGCCGATGCGCCGGCCTTCAAGGGCGATGCCAGCGAAACCTGGGAAGACCAGCTCAAGCAGGCCGGCGACAACCACGACGGCATGCATTTCTTCCCCTTCCCCGATGCGCCCAATGACCACGGCCTGCTGGTGATCAACCACGAGTACATCAACCCCACGCTGCACAGCGCCGGCATCGTCTTCGTCGACGGCAAGCGCAAGGCGGAGGACGTGAAGAAGGAACAGGCGGCCCACGGCGTCAGCGTCATCGAGGTGAAGAAGGACGGCGACGGCCACTGGCAGCGGGTCGCCGGCTCGCGCTACAACCGCCGCATCTCCACCCTCACGCCCATGCAGCTTACCGGCCCGCTGGCCGGCAACGCCGCGATGAAGACCGCCTCCGACCCCAGCGGCCTGGAGGTGATCGGCACCCTCAACAACTGCTCCATGGGCGTGACCCCCTGGGGTACCTACCTCGCCTGCGAGGAGAACTGGCACAACTACTTCATCAACCGCGACCCGGCCGACTACGCCCAGCGCGTGTCCCACAAGCGCTACGGCATCGCCAAGGAAGGGGTGAGCAAGAACTACGGCTGGGAAACCGCCGATGCCCGCTTCGACGCCACGCCCTACCGCGACCAGCCCCACGATGGCCATGTGCAGGAACCCAACCGCTTCGGCTGGGTGGTGGAGATCGACCCCTTCGACCCCAGCAGCAAGCCGAAGAAGCGCACCGCGGTCGGCCGCTTCTGCCGCGAGTGCTCCACCCTGTCCCTCGGCAAGGACGGGCGCATGGCCTACTACTACGGCGACGACACCAAGGGCGAGTACATCTACAAGTTCGTGCCCAGCGGCCGCTTCGATGCCGCCAACCCCAAGGCCGCCCGCGACCTGCTGGACGACGGCACCCTCTACGTCGCCCGCTTCGACGATGACGGCAAGGGCCAGTGGCTGGCCCTGGTGCACGGGCAGAACGGCCTCACCGCCGAGAACGGCTTCGCCAGCCAGGCCGAGGTGTTGCTCAACGCCCGTGCCGCTGGGGACATACTCGGCGCAACGCCCATGGACCGCCCCGAGTGGGTGGCCGCGCACCCGGAGACCCGCGAGGTCTACGTCACCCTTACCAACAACGACGACCGGGGCAGCAAGAAGCCGGTGAACGCCGCCAACCCGCGCCCGCACAACCTGCACGGGCAGATCCTGCGCTGGAACGAGGCGGGCGGCGATCCCACTGCCACCACGTTCCAGTGGGAGATCTTCCTCCTCGCCGGCGAGCCCCAGGGCGCCAAGGACGACAAGGGCCAGGCGGTGCCGGCCAACCTCATCGGCACCATCAACGGCGACGCTTTCTCCTCCCCGGACGGCCTGGCCTTCGACCCCGCCGGCCGCCTGTGGATCGAGACCGACTTCGACGACATCGAGCCGGCCATGGCCCGCATCGGCTGCAACCAGCTGCTCTGCGCCGACCCCAAGACCCGCGAGGTGCGTCGCTTCCTGGTCGGCCCGCGTGGCTGCGAACTCACCGGCATAACCTTCACCCCGGACGGCCGCAGCATGTGGGTGAACATCCAGCACCCCGGCATCAGCTACCCCGCCAGCGACGGCAAGAGCCGCCCGCGCTCCACCACCGTGCTCATCACCAAGAACGACGGCGGCGTGATCGGCAGTTGATGCACGCGATGATGGACCGCTCTCTGTAGGTTGGCGCCGAGCGCAGCGAGGCCCAACGATGCCGGGCTCGACTCCGCGCGTTGGGCCTCGTACCTCGGCCCAACCTACGGGTGTGCATGACGCCGGCTCTCGTAGGAGCGAGCTCTGCTCGCGAAGCTTGGCGACGCCGAGGTGGCGGGTTTCACCCGCCCTACAAGGGGCCCGGGAACCTCCGATGCCGGGTTCGACTCCGCGCGTTGGGCCTCATACCTCGGCCCAACCTACGAGCGTGCATAACGCCGCTCTCGTAGGTCGGGTGAAACCCGACGCTCCGCTATCGCTTCGGCGGTCGCCTGTGCACGCCGGCCAGCACCTGGTCGGCGAAGGCGGCGGGGCCGCGTACTTCGAGGTAGTGCACCTGCTCGCCATCGGGGATGAAGAACACCTGGTAGGGCTTGCCGTCCTGGCTGGTGCGCCAGGCGAAAAGCTCGATGCCGTCGATGCGGTAGGGGGTGAGGCTGGCCTTGCCACTGCACAGGTCCATGGCCTGGCGCATGGAGGTCACCCATTCGCGGGCCTCCAGCGTGGCGGCGCTGTCATCGCCGAACAGCAGGCGCACCTGTTGCGCCGGGGTGCCCAGGTTGGCGCTGCCCAACTCCTGAGCGGTCATCACGTGGTGGGCGATGTTGTGGCCGCCGGGGTAACGGGCGATCAGCAGATCACCGCTGTGCAGCAGCAGCTCGGGCTGTTCCACCAGGCCCAGTTGCAGCTTCTCCTTACCCGCCAGCACCAGCGGTAGGCCCGCCAGCTTTCCGCCGGCCAGTGTCTGTTGCGGGGCAGGGCGGTAATCGCAGCCCTGGGCCAGGGCGTTGGCACTGATCAACAGCAGGGCCAGCGGCAGCAGCCGTTTCATCGTCGTCATCCATGGGCCTGTGAGGCAGCGAGCTTAGCAGCGCACCGGAACCACGGGTGCGCCACCGTTCTCGTGCTCAAGCCGAGCGGTACAGGGCGGCCAGTTCGTCGGCGAAGGCTTCGAAGGCGGTCGGCGTGCTGTTGCTCGCGTCGCGCCCCTCCAGCGAGCGGATGCGCCCGTCGCTGATGGCCTGCGCCAGTTCCACATAGAGGGCGGCGAGGCTGGCGGAGAACCCGGCGCCGGCGAGGATGCCGGCCATCTCCTCCTGGGGCATTTGTACATAGGGCAGTTCGGGTTGGCCGATGCGCGCGCCGATGATGCGGGTGGCCTCGGCATAGCTCAGGTCACGCTGGCCCAGCAGCTCGCGCACCCGCTGGCCGTGCCAGTCGGTGGCCAGCAGCGCCTGGGCGGCGGCTTCGGCGATGTCGCGGCTGGCGATCATCGGCAGGTCGACATCGGGGGCCATGGCATCGGCCACCATGCCGTGCTCGCGGATCACCCCGAGCGCCGGGACGAAGTTCTCGAAGAAGGCGCCGGCCCGCAGGATCAGCAGGTCCAGCCCCTCGATCCCGCGCAGCCGCGCTTCGTGGCTGTGCAGGCTGCGGATCGGGCCGTTGCCGCTCGCCAGTTCGGCACCGACGCTGCTCAGGGCCACCGCGCGGGGCAGCCTGGAGGCGCGGATGGCTTCGACCATGGCCTCGCTCTGTTCACGCTGGCGGGCCAGGTAATCGTCCACGTCCAGCCCGTAGGGCAGCAGCAGGTAGGCGGCGTCGGCCCCGGCGAAGGGCCGGGCGAGGAAGGCGGCGTCGTCTGGCGCGCCGACCCAGGGTTCGGCGCCGAGGGCTGCCAGAGGGGCGAGCTTTTCCTCGCTGCGGCCCAGGGCGCGGACGGTGGCGCCGGCGTGCAGCAGGCGGGTGCAGATGACGTGGCCGGTCTGGCCGGTGGCGCCCATCACGGTGATGATCATGGTGTTGCTCCTGATCGCTGGGCGGCAGGCGGGATGCCTGTGCCGGGAATCCAGTTTCGGCGCCTCCAGCTGGACGGACAATGATTCGGAGTCGCGCCGATATGCTCATTCGTCCAGATATTCTGGACGCCCGGCAATGCCGGGTTCAGAGTGGAATGCATGGATACCCAAGACGCCTGGTCCCTTCCCGACCCTCTCGGCGAGGCCCTGCACAGCCTGCGCATGAGCGGCACCTTCTACTGCAGTTCGGAGTTCTCCGCCCCCTGGGGCCTGGAGCTGCCGGCCATGCCCCAGTGCCTGATGTTCCATGTGCTCACCAGCGGGCGCTGCTGGCTGCAACTGGATGGCGAAACGCCGCTGGCCATGGCTCCGGGCGACCTGGTGCTGGTGCCCCATGGGCGTGGCCATCGCCTGGTGGACGAGCCGGGCAGCACGGCCCAGGGGCTGTTCGACCTGCCCCGCGAGCCGGTCAGCGAGCGCTACGAGATTCTCCGCCACGGCGGCGGTGGCGAGCGGGCGGAGATGGTCTGCGGCGCCCTGCGCTTCGATCACCCGCTGGCCCGCCAACTGCTGGAGGCATTGCCCCGGGTGCTGGTGCTGGGGGCGGACGAGGGCGCCAATGGCGACTGGCTGCAGGGCACGCTGCGCTTCATGCGGGACGAGGCGCGCACCTTGCGCCCCGGTGGCGAGTCGGTGATCACCCGGCTGGCCGACATCCTGGTGATCCAGGCCATCCGCGCCTGGCTGGAGCGTGACCCGGCGGCTCGTACCGGCTGGCTCGGCGCCCTGCAGGACCGCCAGGTGGGCCGCGCCCTGGCGCTGATCCACCGCGACCCGGCGCGCAACTGGACCCTGGAGTCCCTGGCCGGCGAGGTGGCCATGTCGCGTTCGGCCTTCGCCGCGCGTTTCAGCGAGCAGGTGGGCGAGCCGGCCATGCACTACCTGGCGCGCTGGCGCATGAGCCTGGCCCTGAGCTGGCTGCAGGACGGCGAGATGGGCGTCGGCCAGCTCGCCGAGCGCCTCGGCTACCAGTCGGATGCGGCATTCAGTCGCGCCTTCAAGCGTTTCAACGGCATGGCGCCAGGGGTTGCGAGGCGGCGCCTGACGACCAGCGGTATGGCCTGAAACCCGCACAAGGATTGATACAGGGACGGTTGGCGCTGGTGGCGCCGTGCCATACTTTCGGCAAGTCGGCTTTGTATGGGCGATCCCCTGGAAGCTGTTTACCTGAGGGTGCGGGAGGTGAGGTCAGGGATGGATAAGGTCCAGCTGTTGCTCAGCCACTACGCCGAGAGCCGTTACACGCGGCAGCTCAATAAAGGCTTTGGGTGGCTGCGTTTCGAGCCCGAACTGGAGGCGGAATACCGCATCTCCAATTACCGGGCCTTTCGCAACACGCGCATCGGAGCCATTTCGATCCTGCTGCTGGCGCTGCTGTTTTTTCTCGGTGTCGATGTCTTCTACGCCCTGCGCCATTACGACGCGACGCTGACCCCGGCGATCTTCGCCATGCGCCTGGTGGCCCTGGCCGGGATCATGCTCTCGGCCACCATGGTGCTGCAGGGCAACGACCGCAGTGCCGGGGCTTTCTGGGTGCCCTGCGCGATGTTCGTCATCAGCGCCACGACCCTGGCCAGCAACATCCTCTACATGCAGTTGCTGGAAGAGGTGGGCATGCCCTTCAACATCGACGGCATGATCCTGGTGCTGATCGCCATCTTCTTTCCCGTGGGCTACAGCTACTGGGGCTCGGTGGTCTGCGCGGTGATCACCTTCATCGCCATGCTGGTGCTGATCCCGCTCTACCTGCCGGAAGGCTATCTCGACGACTTCGTCGCGCTGTCCATCTACCCGCTGGTCGCCATGTGCTTCACCGGCATGTCGCGCTACTTCCAGGAATCGGCCACGCGGCGCCAGTTCCTCACCCGCGCGGCGCTCAAGGAGCTGGCCGACAGCGACAGTCTGACCGGCCTGTGCAACCGGCGCATGTTCGAGATCCTGCTGGATCGCTCCCTGCGTGAAAGCCAGCGCGAGCGCCATTGCCTGGGGCTGATGCTGGTGGATGTGGATTTCTTCAAACGCTACAACGACCTCTATGGCCACCCGGCCGGGGACGCGGTGCTCAAGGCGGTGGCCGAGGCCCTGCAGAGCACGCCCCGGCGCTCCCTGGACTTCGCCGCGCGGCTCGGTGGCGAGGAGTTCGCCCTGGTGTTCTGCGACCTGGTGCCGGTGTTCGCCGAGCGGGTGGCGGAAGAGGTGCGCCGGCGCATCGAAGGGCTGGCCATCCCCCACGAGGGTTCCAGCATCGGCCCGGTGCTGACCGTCAGCGTCGGCATGGCCCTGAGCCAGCCCGGCGACACCCGCGACAGCCTCTACAAGCGGGCGGACGAGGCGCTCTACACCTCGAAAGGGGAGGGCCGCAACCGCGCGACCCTGGCTGCCGAAGTGGGCTGAGCCCCCTCGGGTGATGTTTTTTTCATCCTTCCTTCACCGCGTTTTCACTCCTTCCCGGTCACTCTCGCCTCGCGCTGGGCAGACCGGGTCCGTGTCCGCGCAGAGGGCTGCATCCATCAGGCAGCCACATCCGTGCGGGCCCCGGGAGTCGTGATGAATAAATTGCCCCAGATAACCCTGGCCTTCTGGATCATGAAGATCTGCGCCACCACCCTGGGCGAGACCGCCGGGGACCTGTTGTCGATGACCCTGGACGTCGGCTACGCCATCAGCTCGCTGATCCTCATCAGCGCCTTCTTCGCCACCCTGTTCACGCAGCTGGCGAGCAAGCGCTACAACCCGCTGGTGTACTGGGCGGTGATCCTCTCCACCAGCACCGCCGGCACCACCATGTCGGACTTCATGGACCGCACCCTGGGCCTGGGCTACGCCACCGGCTCGGCGATCCTGGTGGGCATCCTGCTGTGCATCTTCGCGCTGTGGCGGGTCACCGAGGGTTCGCTGTCGGTGGACCGCATCCGTTCGCGGCGGGGCGAGCTGTTCTACTGGGGCGCGATTCTCTTCTCCAACACCCTGGGCACGGCGCTGGGCGACTTCCTCGCCGATGACTCCGGGCTCGGCTTCGCCGGTGGCGCCTTGCTGATCGGCGGTGCCCTGGCGCTGGTGGTGGCGGCCCATTACTTCACGCGCATCTCCACCGTGCTGCTGTTCTGGCTGGCCTTCGTGCTCACCCGGCCCTTCGGCGCGACCCTGGGCGACGTGCTGACCAAGACCCACGAGAAGGGCGGGCTGGACTTCGGCACCGTCGGCTCCTCCCTGGTGCTCGGTGGCGTGCTGCTGGTGCTGGTGGTGTACGCGACCTGGGTGCAGCGCCAGCGCGCCGCCTATGCGGGGCTGACCCTGGTGCGCACGCCTCAGCGATAGGCCGAGGCGGCGAGGGCGCGGGCGAGGCTCATGTCGTCGGCGCTCGCCGTCGCCGGTTGTCGGTGCAGTTCCTGCAGGGCGCGCTCCAGCTGCGCGCCACGGATGCGCCCATTGCTGGCGATGAAGGCCATCGCATCATCCCGCGCCTGGGCCTGGATGCCCGGCTGGCGTTCCTCCTGGCTGAGGTTGCTAGTGGTAGCGGGGGCGAAGGTGATGGCCGCGCTGCTGCTGAGCAGCCAGGAGCCGGAGTCTTCGTCGGCCAGCGCGGCGGCTGGCAGGGCCAGCAGCGCGAGGCAGAGCGGGAGTGTCGGGCGCATGGTTCGTCCTTGAGGCTCGGGGTCAGGGCAGGGTTTTCAGGGCCGCGCAGCTGGCCTCGTAGCGCTGGCCACAGGCGGCCTGGTAGAGGCGCCGGGCCTGGTCCGGGTCGCGTGGCACGCCCTGTTCACCCTTGAGGTAGAGGCTGCCGAGCACGTGCTGGGCCATCGGGTTGCCGGTGGCGGCGGACTGGTTGAGGTACTGCAGCATCGCCTGCTGGTTGGCGTAGGCCGGGTCGTTACGCCCGGTGTAGAGGTAGGCGAGGCTCACCGCCGCCATGGCGTGGCCCTTGTCGGCGGCACGCTTCCACCAGAACTCCGCCTGCTTGAGGTCGGCGGGCTTGGCCACGAAGAAGTGGCTGCCCAGCTGGAATTGCGCTTCCAGGTCGCCGCGCTCGGCGTTGGTGCGCAGCAGTTCCAGGGGCGTGGGCTGGTCCTGCACTTGGTTGGGCAGGCGCTGCGGCGGCGCCTCGGGCTTGGGCTGGTCATGGCTGCAGCCGGCCAGCAGGGCCAGGGCGCAGAGCGCTGCCAGGGTTGTCGCTTTCATCCGTTCACTCCTGCCGCCGCGAGGGCTCGCGGCTCGATGGTTCTTACCGGCTTATCGGACAACAGCTTTTGCCTCGGGTGCAACGCCATCCTGTGAGCCGGTCGTGATCGTCGGCATCTCGCCGCTTGGTTTTGTGAAATTCTAGTGATAGATTTTCATGAAATTTATCAATAAAAATTTCATGAGGCTCGCATGTTCAAGCAATCCGCCCAGCATGTCGGCACCTTCTACGCCGCCACCTACCCCGGTTCCATTCCGCTGCGCCCGCGCCTGCAGGGCAGCCTGGACAGCGATGTGCTGATCATCGGCGCCGGCTTCAGCGGCCTGCACACCGCCTTGCGCCTGGCCCTGGCCGGCAAGCGCGTGGTGCTGCTGGAAGCCAGCCGGGTGGCCTGGGCCGCGTCCGGGCGCAATGGCGGGCAGGCGCTGCTGGGTTGGTCCTGCGACATGCCGCCGCTGGAAAAGGCCCTGGGGCAGGAGCGCACCCGCCGCCTCTGGGACAGCATGCGCTGGGCCGCAGGCGAGATGCGCGAGCTGCCCCAGCGCCACGGTTTCGACGTCGACTACCGTGTGGGCAGCTTGTGGACGGCGGTGCTGGAGCGCCGCGTCGAACTGCTGCGCGAGGCCCAGCGCGACGCCGAGCAGAAGTGGGGCTATGACGCCATGCGCCTGATCGAGCGCGACGAGCTGCCGGAGTGGATCGCCAGCCCGCGCTACAAGGCCGCGCTCTATGACCCGGAAGCCGCCCACCTCAACCCGCTGAAGCTGGCCCAGGGCCTGGCCGCCGCCATCGAGGCCGCCGGCGGGCGCATCTTCGAACAGAGCCAGGTGCTGGAGTACCGCGACACACCGGCCGGCTACGTGGCGCACACCCCCGAAGGCGAGGTGCGTGGCGATGTGCTGGTGCTGGCCTGCAACGCCTATGTCGACGGCCTCGACCGCCAGCTGTCCTCGCGCCTACTGCCGGTGGGTTCCTACCAGGTGGCCACCGCGCCGCTGGACCCGGAGCTGGCGCGCTCGCTGTTGCCGAAGAACAGCTGCGTGATCGACAACCAGTTCGTGCCCGACTACTTCCGCCTCACCCCCGACCACCGCCTGCTGTTCGGCGGCGGCTGCACCTACCTGGGCGGCCTGCCCAAGGACGTGCCGGCGGCCACCCGGCCCTACCTGGAGCGGGTGTTCCCGCAGCTCAAGGGCGTGCCGATCGACTACGGCTGGGGCGGCCACATCGACGTCACCATGAAACGCACCCCGGACATCGGCCGCCAGGGCCAGCGCTACTGGCTGCAGGGCTTCTCCGGCCACGGCGTGCTGCCGACCCTGGCCGGCGCCCGTGCGGTGGCCGACGCCATCCTCGGTGACGAACAGCTGCTGGCGCTCTACCAGGGCCTCGACAACCCGCGCTTCCCCGGCGGCTCGCTGCTGGCAGCCCCGCTGGAAGCCGCCGGCAAAGCCTGGTATCGCTTGCGCGACCTGGCCTGACGCCAGCGCCAGCCGGTACCGAAGGAGATCCGATATGGACATGCAAGACGAGATCGAAGGCCTCGCGATCCTCATCCGCGACCTGCGCAAGCACAAGAACCTGACCCTGGGCGAACTGGCCGCGCGCATCGACCGCTCGGTGGGCTTCCTCTCCCAGGTGGAGCGCGGCCTGTCGCGCCCGACGGTGGCCGACCTCACGGCCATCAGCGAGGCGCTGGGCGTGCCCACCACCTACTTCTACAGCCTCAGCAAGCCCCGCGAGGTGCGCTGGGTGACCCGCCCCGGCGAGCGCCGCACGCTCTACTACGCCGGCGGCATCACCGACGTGCTGGCCTCGCCGAACATGTCGGCCGGCTTCTCCATGCTCGAAAGCCACCTGGAACCCGGCGCCACCAGCGGCGAAGGCCACCTGGACGACAGCTCCGAGCAGGGCGGCTTCGTGCTTGAGGGCGAGCTGTGCATCTGGCTCGACGACGCCGAGGAACCGGTGGTGCTGCAGCCCAACGACAGCTTCCAGCTGCCGGCCCACGCGCAGTTTCGCTACGCCAACCTTTCCGATAGGCCAACTCGAGTCCTATGGGTATTCACCTAGAGCCGGCTTATGGCCGGCTGCGCGTCGGCGATGCGGCGTTGAAAGCGATCTCAGAATGCTCATTTACCGCTCGTAGACTCCGCTTCCTCGATCGCTTTCGCCTTGCCTCGCTCTAGCTCGCTCAGCCCTAAACCGACTCTTATCTTTCCTTGCAGGACCACAGCGATGACAACAACAAACCCGCATCCCGACCTGCTCGCCGAAGTGCGTGCCTTCCGTGCCCAGTACCCGGAAATCCGCTACGTGGACCTGATCTGCCTGGACATTCCCGGGCATTTCTATGGCAAGCGCTACCCGGTGGAGATGCTGGAGAAGGTCGCTGGCGGCAGCCCGTTGAAGCTGCCGCAGAACTGCGTACTGCTGGGCACCCAGGGCGGGCTGTACCCCATCGGTGACTACTGCTTCGCCGACGGCGACCCGGATGCGCCGCGGCGCCTGGTGCCGGGCACCCTCAAGCCGGTGTGCTGGGAGCGCCAGCCCCTGGGGCAGATGCTGATCACCTCCGACGGCACCTCGGCGCCCATCGAGTTCGAGCCGCGCGAGGTGCTGGCCCGTGTGCTGCAGCGCCTGGCGCGCCGTGGCATCCGCCCGGTGGTGGCCTTCGAGCTGGAGTTCTACCTGTTCGATCGCAAGCTCAAGGACGGCCTGCCGCAGTTCCCCCGCGACGCCCTGTGCGACGACGAGGACGACCAGCCCAACATGCACATCGAGCGCCTGTCGCGCTTCTCCACCGTGCTCCACGAGATGGTCGAGGCGGCCAACCAGCAGGGCGTGGCGGCCAACGTCATCACCGCCGAACTGGGCCCGGGGCAGTTCGAGATCAACTTCGGCCACTGCGACGACGGCCTGCAGGCCGCCGACTGGGCCGCCCTGTTCTGCCGCAGCACCCGGGGCGTGGCGCTGAAACACGGCCACCGCGCCAGCTTCATGAGCAAGCCCTACCTGGACGCCCCGGGCAGTGGCATGCACGTGCACGTCAGCCTCTACGACGAGGCCGGTGCCAACCTGCTCGACGCCGATGGTCAGCGCCCCCTGCGCCATGCCGTGGCCGGCTGCCTGGAGCTGCTGCCCGACTGCATGCCGATCTTCGCCGCCAACCACAACGCCTTCCGCCGCTACGGCGCCATGGTCAACGCGGCCAGCCGCGCCAGCTGGGGCTTCGAGGACCGCGACGCGTGCATCCGCATCCCCGAATCCGACGGCCGCAACCTGCGCATCGAGCACCGCCTGGCCGGCGCCGACGCCAACCCCTACCTGGTGCTGGCGGCGATCCTCACCGGCATGGAACACGGCCTCGACGCCGCCCGTGAACCCATCGCCCCGCTCAACGAGGACCGCTCCAGCGGCATCGACTTCCCCACCGACATGCCCGCCGCCGTCACCGCCATGCGCCAGAGCGCCGCCGTCAACGAAGGCCTCGGCAGCGAGTTCGTGATGGTCTATTGCGAGAACAAGCGCCAGGAATACCTCGACTTCATCAACGAAGTCAGCGCGCGGGAATATCGCTGGTATATGTAGCGGCGGGGCCGCTGTGGCAAGTGGCAAGCTCCAAGCGGCAAGTCAGTGGCATCGAGGCTCGGGTGATGATCGGGCGTAGGGTGGATGGCGCTTTTTCCATCCACCAGCGGCGCTACCTGTGACACCGAGTCGGGGCAGCGCTGCGCACTGCTTGGCGAATGAATTCGCCCCTACAGGGCGGCGAAGGCGGCCAGGATATCTTCGACGAATGCTTGCTGCGCTTCGCTGGGTTCGCGGCCGCGGTGGTGGGTGAGGCGGAATTCGACGTTGAAGCCCAGCCGCTCCGGGAGCAGGGCGCGCAGTTGGCCGCGGGTCTCCCAGGGTGCGGCGATGTGGCGGGGCAGGTAGCCGATGTGGGCGCCGGAGAGGATCAGCGCCAGGGTGCCTTCCACCTGTTCGGTGACCGCGCTGCTGGCGGCGGACTGGAAGGGTTCGGCTTCGCCGATGAAGCGGTAGGGGTGCAGCACGCGGTCGCAGCGGCGCAGGTCGTCTTCGCTGATGCGCTTGTGTTCGAACAGCGGGTGCCCGGCGCCGCAGAAGAGAATCTGCTCCTCGATGAACAGCGGCTGGTGTTCCAGCGCCTGCTGGTTGCCGGAGAAGTAGCCGATGGCCAGGTGCAGCTGGTCCTGCAGCAGGCGCCGCTCCAGCTCGGCGGGCATGGCGCTGAGCAGCTCGATGCGCACCGCCTGGTTGCGCGCGCGGAAGCGGCGGATGGCGTCGGCCAGGCGCAGCATCACCGTGTCGTCGAGGGATTCGGAGAGGCCGATGCGCAGCTCGCCCAGGAGCATGTCGGCCATGCCCCGCGCCTCGCCCTTGAAGGTTTCGATGGCGCCGAACAGCCGGCGCGTCGCCGCCAGCACCTGTTCGCCCTTGGGCGTGAGGCGGAAGCCGGCCTTGCCCCGTTCGCACAGGCGAAAGCCCAGGCGTGTTTCCAGCTTGGCCATCTGTGTGCTGATAGTGGACTGGCCGATGCCCAGCTCGCCCTGGGCGGCGCTGAAGCCGCCGTTCTCCACCACGGCGATGAACAGCCGCAGCAGTTGCAGATCGAGGTCCTGGAGCTGGGCGAGCATGGCGATCTCCATACATTGATGGCGGTAGATGCCAAAGTAGAACACTTCATATTTATCCGAAGCAAAGCCCGGCGCAGGATCGTTCCATCCACCGACCCCCGGGAGCTTTCGCCATGCGCCTTTCCCTGTTGTTCGCCCTGCTCGCCACCTGCGTCCTGCCCGCCCACGCAGAGGACCGGGAGCTGAACCTCTACAGCTGGTCCGCCTACATCCCGCCCCAGGCGCTGGAGCGCTTCAAGGCCGAGACCGGCATCAAGGTGAAGTACGACATCTTCGACAGCGCCGAGGCCCTGGACGCCAAGCTGCTCACCGGCGGCAGCGGCTATGACGTGGTGTTCCCGGCCAGCAGTGGGCTGGCACGGGCGATCAAGGCCAAAGCCGTGCAGCCGGTGGAGCGCGAGCAACTGCACAACTACGCCAACCTCGACCCGGAGCTGCTGGCCAAGCTGGCCAGCGTGGACCCGGACAACCGCTTCGGCGTGCCCTATACCTGGGGCACCATCGGCCTGGGGATCAACCGCGATGCGGTGCAGAAGCGCATCCCCGACGCGCCGCTGAACAGCCTCGATCTGCTGTTCAAGCCCGAGTACGCCAGCCGCCTGAAGGACTGCGGCATCGCCGTGATCGACTCGCCCCAGGAGGTGATCAGCGTCGCCCTGCACTACCTCGGCAAGGACCCCTACAGCACCGCCAAGGCCGACCTCGCGGCGGCCCATGAGCTGCTCACCCGGGTGCAGCCGAACCTGCGCTACGTCGGCGCCGGCAAGCACATCAACGACCTGGCCAAGGGCGAGATCTGCCTGGCGCTGACCTACAACGGCGACGCCGCCATCGCCGCCGAGCAGGCCCGCGAGGCGAAGATGCCCTTCGAGGTGATCTACCGCATCCCCCGCGAGGGCACGCTGATCTGGTTCGACACCATGGTCATCCCCGCCGACGCGCCGCACCCGCAGGCGGCCCGCGCCTTCATCGACTGGATGCTGCGCCCCGAGGCCATCGCCGAGCTGACCAACAGCCAGTTCTTCGCCAACGCCAACAAGGCCGCCACGCCACTGCTGGACCCGGCGGTGGCGAACGACCCGGACATCTACCCGGACAAGGCCGTGCGCGACCGCCTGTTCGGCGAGCAGGAACTGACGCTCAAGGACCAGCGCGAGCGCACCCGCATCTGGACCCGCTTCCGCACTCAGTACTGAACCCGCGCAGACGGGAAACACCCCACCGATGGAGCCCGATGAAATGGAACACGCTTTCGAGAACGACCAGGCCATCACCCGTGACAGCCTGCTTGGCACGGCCGCCGAAGCCACCTACGCCGGCATCACCAGCTTCATGCGCCGGCGCTACAGCCGCGACCTGCGTGGCGTCGACCTGGTGGTGAGCGGGGTGCCCTTCGACACCGCCACCACCAACCGCCCCGGCAGCCGCTTCGGTCCGCGCGCCATCCGCGCCGCCTCGGTGCAGATGGCCTGGGCGCGGCACTTCCCCTGGGAGTTCGACCCCTTCGACCACCTGGCGGTGATCGACTACGGCGACTGCGCCTTCGACCACGGCACGCCGCAGCACACGCCGGAGGTGATCCAGGCCCACGCGGCGCACATCCTCGACGCCGGCGCGGCGATGCTCACCCTGGGCGGCGACCACTTCATCAGCTACCCGCTGCTCAAGGCCCATGCGGCCAAGCACGGGCCGCTGTCGCTGATCCACTTCGACGCCCACAGCGACACCTGGCCGGATGAAGAAGGCCAGCGCATCGACCACGGCACCATGTTCTACCACGCGGCCCGAGAGGGCCTGGTGGACCCGGCGCGCTCGGTGCAGATCGGCCTGCGCACCACCAATGACGACGTGATGGGCTTCCAGGTGCTGGACGCCCGCGAGGTGCACCGCCATACCCCGGAGCAGATCGCCGAGCGCATCCGCGCGCGGGTGGGCGACCACCCGGTGTACCTGACCTTCGACATCGACTGCCTCGACCCGGCCTTCGCCCCGGGCACCGGCACGCCGGTGTGCGGCGGGCTTTCCAGCCACCAGGCGCTGGAGATCCTCCGCGGCCTGCGCGGCATCAACCTGGTGGGCATGGATGTGGTGGAAGTGGCGCCGCCTTACGACAACGCCGAAGTCACCGCCCTGGCCGGCGCGACCCTGGCAATGGAGATGGTCTGCCTGTACGCGGCGCGGCATAAGTTGGGGGAGCGGTAGGAGCTTATGCCGAGCCTGTAGCCCGGGCTTCAGCCCGGGAGCGGTCATGCCTGGATGAAGGGCTTCGCGAGCAGAGCTCGCTCCTACGGGACGTACTGGTGCGTGGGCATGACCCTGTGGGAGCGAATTCATTCGCGAATCGATGCCCGGAACATCGCGGCTGAAGCCGCTCCCACGGGGCACCTTTGCGCCAATGCGAAAAAAGACGCGGGCCCAGGGCGGGCCCGCGTTTCACGCACAACCTTCAGGCCTCGCCGATCATCCCGCGCAGGCCGATGCGCGCCTCGCCGAACAGGCGCACGTCCATCAGCTTCAGGGCGCGGACGATGGGGCGGAAATCCATGCGCTCGATGATGTCGCGCTCGACGTCGATGCCCGGGGCGATCTCGATCAGCTCCAGGCCTTCGGTGGTCAGGCGGAACACGCAGCGCTCGGTGACGTAGAGCACCGGCTTGGCGGCTTCGGCAGCGAGGCGGCCGGCGAAGGTGCGGTGCTCCACCTCGCGGACGAACTTGTGCACGACGCCGTCCTTGAGGATGCGCAGGGCGCCGTTCTCGATGCGGATGTCCTGGGGGCCGGCGGTGAAGGTGCCGACGAAGACCACTGCCTTGGCGTTCTGGCTGATGTTGATGAAGCCGCCGGCACCGGCCAGACGCGCGCCGAACTTCGACACGTTGAGGTTGCCCGCCGCGTCCGCCTGGGCCAGGCCGAGGAAGGCGATGTCGAGGCCGCCGCCGTCGTAGAAGTCGAACTGGTAGGGCTGGTCGATCAGTGCGCTGTGGTTGCTCGCCGCGCCGAAGTCCAGCCCCGAGGCGGGCACGCCGCCGATCACCCCGGGTTCGGCGGTGAGGGTCAGCAGGTCGATCACCCCTTCTTCCGCCGCCACCGCGGCCACGCCTTCGGGCATGCCAATGCCGAGGTTGACCACCGCGCCGGGTTTGAGCTCCAGCGCGGCACGACGGGCGATCAGCTTGCGCAGGTCCAGCGGCATGGGCGCCAGGCTGCCTTCGGGCACCCGCACCTCGGCGGCGAAGGCCGGGTTGTAGGCGGTGGCGAAGGTCTGCTGGTGGTTCTCCGGCTCGGCGACCACCACGCAGTCGACGAGGATGCCGGGGATCTTCACCTGGCGCGGGTTCAGCGAGCCACGGGCAACCACCCGCTCGACCTGGGTGATCACCAGGCCGCCGGAATTGCGCGCGGCCATGGCGATGGCCAGGCTCTCGATGGTCAGCGCCTCGCGCTCCATGCTCAGGTTGCCGTCCTCGTCGGCGCTGGTGGCGCGGACGATGCCGACGTGGATGGGGAAGGCCTTGTAGAAGAGGTAGTCCTCGCCGTCGATGGCCATGCGCCGCACCAGTTCGTCGGTGGTGCGTGCGTTGAGCCTGCCGCCGCCGTGCTCGGGGTCGACGAAGGTGCCCAGGCCCACCCGCGACAGCTGCCCGGGCTTGCCGGCGGCGATGTCGCGGAACAGCTGGGAGATCACCCCTTGGGGCAGGTTGTAGGCCTCGATGCGGTTCTCCACCGCCAGCTTCTGCAGCCCGGGCACCAGGCCCCAGTGGCCGCCGATCACCCGGCGCACCAGGCCTTCGTGGGCCAGGTGGTTGAGCCCACGGCCCTTGCCGTCGCCCTGGCCGGCGGCGTAGACCAGGGTCAGGTCACGCGGCGCCTGCTCGACCTGGAAACGCTGCTCCAGGGCGATGGCGATCTCCTCGGCGAAGCCGATGCCGACGAAGCCGCCGGTGGCCAGGTTGGCGTTGTCCGGGATACGCGCCACGGCGTCGGCGGCGCTCATCACTTTGCTCATGTCATACCTCGAGCGATGCAAAACAGGCTGTGCATTCAGAAACTGCCGAACAGGCTGCCCAGGGTGATCACCACCACCAGGGCCAGCAGCGGGAAGATCACGGTGTTCATGAAGATGAATCGGTAGGAGTCGCGGTGGGTCAGCTTGCAGATGGCCAGCAGCGAGATCACCGCGCCGTTGTGGGGCAGGGTGTCCATGCAGCCGGAGGCCATGGCGGCGACCCGGTGCAGCAGCTCGGGGCTGATGCCGGCGGCGTTGGCCATCTCCAGGTACTGCGCGCCCAGGGTCTTGAGGGCGATGGACATGCCGCCCGAGGCCGAGCCGGTGATGCCGGCGAGGATGTTCACCGCCACCGCCTCGGACACCAGCGGGTTGCCCGGCACGCTCAGCACCAGGTCGCGGATCACCACGAAACCGGCGAGGGAGGCGATCACGGTGCCGTAGCCCACCTCGGAGGCGGTGTTGAGGATCGGCAGCATGGAGCCGAAGGTGCCGTCGTTGAGGCTCTGCTTGAGGTCGGCCCAGCGTTGCCAGTGCAGGCCGATGAGCAGCAGCACGGCGGCGCCCAGGGCGACGATGATCGACCAGATGCCGACCACCGACTTGGCGTCCTGCAGGCCGCCGAACTCGGGCTTGGCCAGGTAGCTGGTGTCGATGTTCGGCAGCACCTGCTTGGCCATCAGGAAGTTGAGCACGATCACCAGCAGGATCGGCAGCAGCGCCAGCCAGAAGCCGATGGCGGGCACACCCTGATCCTGGGCCGGGTCGTCCTCGTAATTGCCGTAGCCTTCGCCGGCCGCCACCAGCTTGCGTGCCTGGGTGGAGAGCCACCAGCTGCCGAGGCCGAGCATGATCAGGCCGCCGATCAGGCCGAGGATGGGCGCGGCGAAGGCGTCGGTGCCGAAGAACGGGCTGGGGATGGCGTTCTGGATCGCCGGGGTGCCCGGCAGGGCGGTCATGGTGAAGGTGAAGGCGCCCAGGGCGATGGCCCCCGGCAGCAGGCGCTTGGGGATGCCGGCCTGACGGAACAGCGCGGTGCCGATGGGGTACACGGCGAAGGCCACCACGAACAGCGAGACACCGCCATAGGTGAGCAGGCCGCAGGCCAGCACGATGGCCAGCACGGCACGCTCGCGGCCCAGGCGGGTGACGATGCCGTGGGCGATGGCGCGGGCGGAGCCGGAGTCGTCCATCAGCTTGCCGAAGATGGCGCCGAGCAGGAACAGCGGGAAGAACTGGATCAGGTAGCCACCCAGGGACTTCATGAACACCTGGGTGTAGGTGGGCAGCATCAGCGCCGCGTCACCAGCGAAGAGCACGGCCAGCAGGGCCATGAGCGGCGCGAGGATCAGCACGTTGATACCGCGATAGGCGAGGTACATCAGCAGTGCGAGGGAAATCAGGATACCTAGGGTTCCCATGGGGCATTCCTTCTTGTTGTTGTTTTCAGCCGCTCGTGACGGCCGGAGGTGGGCCTGTTGCGGCCCTTGGGAAGCTGTAGAGCGAAAGGCGTGCCAGCCTGTGGGCGGTTGTTGCGAGAGGCTCTGGAGCGGGAGCTTCAGGGGAAACCAAGGATCAGCTGCTGATCGAACGGGCGTCCAGATAAATGGACATTGCTCAAATTTCTGGACGGTTTGGTTTTGCGTGTGTCCATAAATCTGGACATGTAGGGGTGAATTCATTCGCCAAGGGATGCGCAGCGTCCCCAAGGCTCCCAGGCGAGCGCCTGGCCCCTGCGGGCGAATGAATTCGCCCCTACAACCCGTGGGCCTGGAGCTTGTTGTAGAGGCTGGCGCGGGCGATGCCGAGGCGTTCGGCGGTCTGGGTGCGGTTGCCGTCGCAGGCGGCGAGGGCACTGAGGATGGCCTGGCGCTCGGCCTCGGCGAGGCTGTCGGCGAGTGGGCGCACGGCCGCTTGCAGAGGCTCGGCAGCACGCAACGGCGCGGGGCTGGATGCGGCGGGCAGCGGGTCCACCAGCAACTCGCGCAATTCCGTCGCGCTCAGCGGGCGGCTGCCGTCCCCCAGCAGTTGCGCACGCTCCAGCAGGTTGCGCAATTCGCGCACGTTGCCGGGCCAGGCCTGTGCGTAGAGCAGGTCGAGGGCGTCCTGGCGCAGCTCCTGGGGCGGTTGGCCGGAGCGGGTGGCGATGTCGTCGAGCAGGTGTTCGATGAGTGTCGGCAGGTCTTCGCGACGCTCGCGCAGGGGTGGCACGCGCAGGGCCAGCACGTTGAGGCGGTAGTAGAGGTCCTCGCGGAATTCGCCGGCGGCGACCTTGGCTTCGAGGTCGACATGGGTGGCGGCGATCACCCGCACGTTCAGCGGCTTCACCTGGTTGGAACCGAGGGGTTCCACCTCCTGCTCCTGCAGCACGCGCAGCATCTTCGCCTGCAGCGGCAGGGGCAGGTCGCCGATCTCGTCGAGGAACAGGGTGCCGCCGTTGGCCAGTTCGAACTTGCCGGCCCGGGCGCGGCGCTCGGCTCCGGTGAAGGCGCCGGGGGCGGTGCCGAACAGTTCGGCCTCCACCAGGGATTCCGGAATGGCCGCGACGTTGACCGCCACGAAGGGACCGTTGGCCCGCAGCGACAGGTTGTGAATGCCCTGGGCGAGCAGCTCCTTGCCGGTGCCGGTCTCACCGCGCAGCAGCACCGTGGCATCCAGTTGCGCGGCGCGCCGGGCCTGGCGCTTGACCTCGCCGGCCGCCGGGCTGGCACCGATGAAGCCGGCGATGGTGTAGCGCGCGCGGCGGGCCCGGTCCAGCTCGTGCTGGGTGGCGGCGAGCTGGGTCTGCAACTGGTTGTACTTGGCCATGACCGGCTTGAGGTGGCGCGCGCGGTCGAATAGCACGAAGCCGAGCGCGCCGACCAGGGTGCCGTCTTCATCGCTCAGGGGAATGCGCGTGACCACGAAGTGCTCGTCGCCGAAGGCCATCAGGTCGAGCATGCTCGGCAGGCCGTTCTCCACCACCTCGCGCAGCTTGCTCGCCGGGAGCACGTCTTCGACCTCCTTGCCCAGCACGCTGCGCGGGTCGGCGATGCCGATCTTCTGCGCGTACTTGTCGTTGATCCAGACGATCCGCGCCTGGCGGTTCACCGCGATGGTGCCCTCGCACTGGGCGTTGAGGTGATCGAACAACAGCGGCATCGCCACTGCGCGGAAGCGCTCGGGCGAGACGCCGATGATCAGGCCGTGTTCATCGAGGTCGTCGCGGGAAATGGCCATGGGCGGTGAGGTCCGGAGGGGCGGGTGCGACGGATTATGGGCGGGGCGCGGAAACATCGGCAAGGAACCCTTTGCGCTCGCCCGCAGTCGATCAGGAGGTAGACGAATTTCCCTACAAGGAGCTTTTGCATGGACCTGATCCGCATCCTCATCGCCATCATCCTGCCGCCGCTGGGCGTGTTCCTGCAGGTGGGTTTCGGTGGCGCCTTCTGGCTGAACATCCTTCTCACCCTGCTGGGCTACATCCCCGGCATCGTGCATGCGGTGTACATCATCGCTAAACGCTAGCAGGCTGCTGAAAAACTAGCTGCGTGGCCGCTGCTGCGTTAAAAGCGCCCTCGTGCGCGAGTCCGATCAAAATGCTCATTTACATGCGTAAACTGCGCTTTTTCGGCCGCTTTCGCCTTGCATCGGCTGCCTCGCCTACGTTTTTCAACTTCGTGACGGGCGTTAAAAGGAACGGGGACGCCATGCGTCCCCGAATCCGTTCTATTGCAGCGTGGCCCGTTCGCCGCCGTCGAACAGCTCCGCCACATCCTTCACCCGCACCCATTGGCGGCCCTGCCATTCCATGACGCTGAACTCCCTGCCCTGCCAGGTCACCCGGCGCTGGCGGGGCAGGTGCGGCGTGGCCTGGGAACGCAGGGCAGGGATCACCTCGCCGGTGATCCACTGGCGCAGGCCACGGTGCTCGGGGTGATAGAAGTTGACCTTGAGCAGCTCGCAGACGGCGCTTTCGCTGATCAGCAGCAGGGTTTCCACCGCGCCCTGGTGGTTCTCCACGCGCTCGCTGCGCCACTGGTCCGGATCAAGCTTGCGGGTGAGCCGGTCGTCGATATGGCGGTTGGTGAGCGGGCCGAGGTCGCTGGCCACTATCCAGGCCTGGTCGTCGATAAGCAGCGCGCGAAACGCGCGGTGATGGCGGTGGAAGACGCTGGGAACGAAATAGTCGTGGGACATGATGAGACTCCTTCCTTGCAGGGGAGCCGCCACCTGATCCAGGGCGCATAAGGGTGGCGGACCGTACGAGGTGTGGAATACCGGCTCGCAGAACGCCCGGTGGGCTCTCGCCCCCCTCGCACGGTCCGCCATAGACTGCCAGGGTTGTTGAAAGGTGAGCCCTTTCTCTAACCCTGCTATGGCGCTGGTGGTGCTTCTGCTAGTTCGGGATTCCACTCCCGGCCATGCCGAGGCATGACGGTGGGAGACGCTACAGAGCGCCCTTGTAGGCCGGCAATGACGAGGGTGGGTAGGAAACTTCGGAGAGAGGCGAGGCGGTGAGAAGGCCTGCCTCGCAAGAATGAAAAGCTGTGCAATGCGTGGCTTTTCACGGGGTGGTGGCCCCAGAAAAAATGAACCATAGAGCAAAGGATTATGAGTTGCCTAGAAACGTTGCGAGCCTAGTGGAGTCGGGCGTAGCTGACGGCAGGTACAGTTAGCGGAAAGTAGCGCCGTAGAGCGGGTTGAGCGTCGTTGAGCGAAGTCTGTGAAAGCTGAACACTGTACCGCTAGTGTACCGATTCTTGTGCTGCTGAAAACTGGGGGTGTTAATGACGGCTGGGGCATTTCAATATTCTATATAGGGATATTCCAGTTTAATGAGCCGTAAATCTTGTCATCCTCGTCAAGTCTGTCTTGTGCGCTCCAGTTTTCAACATCATCTCTAATGAACTCTGGAGAGGACCATACATCTGGATAAGCTGTTCTTACAATAAATCTTATGAATCTGCGGGGCTCCATAGGTCTCTGAACTGGGAGACGAAAATTTTCCATTCCAAGGTGGACGTGAGTTGAGGAGTGGTTGTCAGCAGCTTGATGTGGAGCGTAGTCGAATCTGAGAGGTGCACGGCAGTGTATGTTTTCATTAGGTGCGGTTCTAATGAGTTCTTCAAGTGAAGCGTATTCCAGTTCTTCTGGCTCAAAAGATACAGGGCATGGAAACCATACTAGCCTGCTTTGAACTATGCTGCCGCTTTTTATATCGTATGATATTTGTATTAGTGAGCCATCAAAAAGTTGAAAGTTGAAGTGTCTTCCGGATAGATATATTAGATACTCCTTTATGTTGGAGTCGGGGATGTCAGTCAAGTCGGGGCGTGTGGTCGCTGTGCTCCAAGTTACTCGAACCTTGCCCTGGGCTACCCGCTCAGCAATGCAGTCATTGTAGTCATATAGAAGGCCTGCCCTCTGTAGTATGGACTTAACGTTGTTGATTGCTGTGATTATTGTCGGCTGAGATGCTCGCATAAGGTTATTGCAGTCCGCGTTTTAAGATGTCTGCTAGCCCGTCGGGTAGTTCGTCCAGATTTATTTCGCCATTTAGAATTCTTTGCAAAAGCTTTTCAGTTGACGCAATTTCATTTCGTACTGCTCGCTTCTCTTTTGCAGTTCTTTCTTTGTATGCGCTTTTGATTTCTTTTATTTTGGATAGTGTGGGGTACGTAAATACAAGATCGTACTTATCTGTAGCTATCGCATTAATTTCTTCTGAGAGTTGTTGCATCTCTCTGCCGACGCCGCAGATTCTTACCCATGCTTTTGCGCGCGTTATAGCTGTGAATAGCATGTTTCTTTTTTTGCTGGTCTCAAATGGGCTGTGGCAGTACTCGGCGCTTGCTATATATACAAGCGGTGCTTCATTTCCCTTGGCTCTATAGATTCCGCTAATGGCTACAGAGTCATCAATGAAAACTACGTCACGACTTCCGGTGACTCCAATGATGTGGGATTTGATGTTTCTTCGTATTAGCGCTTCAGATATCTCTGCTCCGATTTTAGGAGCGTGTATTGCGTCTGGGATAACAATCAATATATCGTTCGCGTCAAGTTCTTGTGTGGTCATCACGCGTTGGATATCGTTTGCAATCCACTCAGATTGGAGTTGGCGCTCTGCGAATGTATGCCACGTCACTGACTCATTGGGGTCTAGGGTCTGTGCGAAGAAACCAGCGCTTCGATCATTTGATCTTCTGAGTCGGACGGACTGCCCAAGCTCAAGATTTCCATTTACATCGAAGTAGCCAATTTCCTTCCATAAGTCAGGTTCGCTAAACATCTGAGCAAAATCAGAGTTTGGCCTTTTTATTCCAAGGCCTAGCCCTAGAGCCAGGGAGAGTATCCAGGGTGGGTTCCTGTAGCAAATGGGAAGTAGGATGTCCTGTTGCGGCTGGCCTTCGTTGTTGCTTATTTCAACAACCGGCACTCCTTCCGAGCTGACTCCAAAAAGTTGATCCAAGGTAGGCATGGATGCGTCATTTAAATTTTGAAGCTCATCATATGCCCAGACAATATGTTTTGGTTGTTTGGTGGCGGCATATATAAGTTGAAAGAAGGACGAGGGGAAATCTTGTGCCTCGTCAATAAGCACGTAGTCGTAGATAGGTTTAAATTGTGATTTTTTCACATGTGCGACTAGCTCTTGGCAGACGCCTTGGAACGCGGTTGAATAACCAAATCGATACCTGGCTGTTCCAAATGTGAGAGGTGTTGCGCCTGACGCAGCAGAAATGCTTGAGTACACGCCTGGCTCAGTTGAGCTTCCCCATGCGTGCAGGACTTTCAATTTGCTCCAGTCTGGCTCGTCAAATACTTGATCGAAATAAAATCTTCTTATTAAGTTTTTAAATTGTTGGTAGAGTGAGCGGCTGTTAAATGTGACAACTATATCTGCATGGGGGTCGTTTGCATGTAGATATGCGGCTTTGAGAGCGAGAATAATGGTTTTTCCGCTCCCCGCTAATCCTCGTATGCGCTGGGGGCCTTCGGGTGATTCGATCGCAGCATTTTTTTGCCACTTGTCCAGGTTGGCGATTTGGGCTTCAAGGCTTTTAATTAACGCGCCCATTGAGTCGTCTTTGCGTACGTTTAGGCGTTTTTTCTTGGGCTTTAAAGCAGCTGTTTTTTGTATTGCAGCGTTGACGCAGGTAAATTGGTGATCAGATAGCGACTCGGAGATCTTGATCTTATCTAGGACATTTCCAGGGTGTGCAATTTCCTCCGCCTCTACGTCAGGTATAGGACTGGGGAGGAATGTAATCACATGGATTTTAAATGCCAGTGTTACTCCGTCGTCTCCTACAAGCTCCTCGTATGCTACGAGTCTGGAGTTTAATTGGCGTCTTAACTCGCGTTGACGTTGCTTTACCGCTGCAACTAACTCGCTAGGTGGTAGGTCAATGAACTCATGGGATGAAAGATCGAATATAATTACGCCATGTTCTTTGGTCGTGAGAAGTGCGTCAGTTACTGAGGAATTTCCATCAGATGCGAATACTGGATAGCCGACATATAACGTTCCTGACCATGCATTAGACTTGAGCGTTTCTACCAGTGCTTCAACAGCTCTTGGGTCGCTCTTTTTTCCAAATACGATATCAAGCATATTTAATGGCTCTGGTTGATTTCTATTTCTGTAACACCATTAGCAGGGGCTTGCATATTGGTGGGGTTTCAAGTCTAGGCTGCCGGGTGGGCAATCTCATCGTAATGTTCGCAAATCTGAGCTGATCTGGTGCTCTCGATAACAATATACTCAAAGTAATAACTTGAACTACATGGTGCTGCTGGGCTTTTAGATTCCATTGGCCTGTGTGATTACTGCTCTCAGCTGAGTCTGGCTGCCTCTGCTGCGATGTGACCTGCTAATGACGTGACGAACGTCTTCAGGCTGGTCATTGAGGACAGTTCTGAAAACTCTCCAGTTTCGACTGCATTTCTCTCGGCAGTGATAACAGCAGCGGTGGTGTAAAGCTGCTCTTGCACTAGGCGCTGACACAGCAGGTCATACCTTTGCAGGTATGACGCGCCCTTGAACTCCTTGAAAACCGGGAAGTGGGGTGAGGCATCGCGAATAGGGCTACGTGAGCTGGGCGCATCCTCGACCATCATAAGCCAGCCAACGAAGGGCCGAGGTTGTTTGCCAAACGCCTCCTCACGATACGCAGTCCAGAGGTCGTGAGCGGTTCCAATGGCTTCTTCTGTACGATTGTTGAAGTTATTCCCAAAGGACGGGCCCACCTGACTTTTCAGCTCAATTGCTGCAATGAGCTGGCCCTTATAGAGCACGAGGAGATCCCAAAGCTTTGTGGGGCGAAAGTAACCTGGAAGGGTCAGCATCGCCCTTTTCTGATGTATCTCGGCATGAGATAGGCCGTTGGCTTTGATGATGTCCAGCACCAGGGCTAGGAATCCATCCATATTCTTCCCGGCTGTTACGCCTGCCCGCTCGCCCTGATCGGCTCGGCCTGACTCGATCTGTTTCTGTTTTGCTGCTTCCCGGTTACCCCAGAAAGCTTTCACTGCTTCATGTGCTTTTTGTTCGTAATCGACTAGATCTAGGGCCATTTAATCTCCATTGCCTCCGATGGCAGAGCGCTCTTCCTTGCTTAAGCCGTACAGATCAAAAACTGCCCGGTTGCATGCAGGGATGTCTCGCTTAACTGCTGCTTCAGCCAGGTCCCTACGTAGATTTTGGGGTACGTCTTGCCAGCGCGGAAGTCGAATGCGGCGTAAGTACTGCGCTTGGAAGCGAAGAAAGCCTCCCCGCATTTTGGTTGAGTAGGTCGCCACAAACAGACGGGTGACGGCGGATAGCAGAACCGCCTGCAATGCACGAAGATCCCACTCATCTGAGGTGATGAAGTAGAGATTGTGATGTGGATAGAGCTCGCCTTTCTCGAAGACGATGTGTGCCTCACCTTTGATATCTGGAATTAGAAGCTTTGGTTTGGCTGCTAGTGCAGGGGTAATGCGGTCAATTGTCCGGTACCAGCCTGCTGGGCTTTTTTGGGCACAGTGCCTTCTCGCAATGATCTCTCGCCGCGCTTCCAGATAACGTCGCAGCAGAGGGTATGCGTCAAGGTTGACTAGCCCACCTGAGGCAGCAAAGGGGTTGATGACGCCTTGCCCGCGCCATTGCACTTCACCGGACATGATGTCTTTTGTTGTCACCAGGGGGAGCTTACGGTCGTGCTCAACATCCAGCGACTCAAAGTCGCCAATGAAGGCTTTGTCTGCCCCTGTAGCTACACCAATACCGACCTTGCATGCTGTCTCTTCTAATAGAGGAAAGCAGGACTCAAGGCGACGAATTACGGCCATCTGGTCGGAAGACTCAAGCAGCCAAGGTTCTGCCCCATTCGTGACGCAAGCAAGTTCTCGCACTGCACTAGAGTCTCTGGGAAGGGTGGGTACTTGCAGCTGAGCAGCCAGAGCTACCAGGGCTGTCCGTTCGATGGGCGGACGATGTGCGATCCGTGTGGGCGCTGGCTTTTCCCGGCTGATGATCGTAATTGCGGGGTAGGCAATTACATCCGAGTGAAATGCCGGAGTGTCCACCATGTCGACGTAGATTTTGAGATGGAATCTACTGGCAACTAGATTACGGAGCGGACCACCGTAGCGGTTCTTCATCCAGCGATCTGCACAGATGAAGCCTAGGTGGCCACGTTCAGATAATGCTGACAGCGAACGCTCAATGAACGGAATGTAGACGTCTGCTCTGTCGTACATTGTCTGGTAGCGATTGCGATACTCCGCCAGCAATGGAGCTGGTATTAGCTCTTGGCGAACGTACGGTGGGTTGCCCACTACAAAGTCAAATTGCCCTTCCATAGGCAGCAGCAAGAAATCTCCCTGCTTCAGCCACTGGGCAGTCAAGCTCGACGCTGTAGTCGCCTCGATCCCTTCTTGTTTGAGCAAAGAAATTACTGCATTGGCTGTGGAGCGGAATGTTTCACGATGCAGCTCTACTGCTCGAATTGCACTGCTCAACGCAACGACGGCTGGTTGTGGAGCTTCAGCCTCTCGCCAGGCTTTCAAGAGTCGTTTGATGATCGGCAGTAGGAAGTCTCCTCCACCAAAGGACGGCTCCAGAAGCCTCAATTCATGAAGTGGGCGATCTGCCGTGTACCCGGCCAGATCGAGAATAAAATCAACTACCTCGGAACGAGTGAAGATTGCTCCGCGAGCTTCAATTCCTCCTTCTTGCGCAAGCAGCTCTGCTGCCGCATGTGCTGGGCAGAATTCGTCTGCGAAGAGAGGCATGGCTCTACCGAGCATGGCCATAGTTGACCTCGTTGAATCGTGAGGGAGTCTAGGGATATGGGCTGCTCGAAGTTGAGTGCCACCTGCTCAAACGGTGCGCACAGCCTTTTGATCTGCTTGGATCAAGCGCCATGCCCACCGTGAAGCCGCATTCTGCCATGCGAGTTAGGGGGGGTGCACGGTGCTTACGTGGCTAGCTGGAATCTTTCGCTCAACGGCCATGCTGGAGGCCGCACCTTATGTGCCGTCTCAGGAAAAGCCGGAGTCCTTCCTAAGGCGTGGGAAAAGGGGACAGATTTATTTTTATCCGAGCAATGTATTGGATTGCACGCCTAGCGATCCGATCACTCGCTCGACGATATGGTAGCGCGTGCTACGCCCGCCACCCGGTAGCCGGGAAAGGCAGCCCTTCTCGACAAGATCACTCAGATGGCGCGTGGCCGTGGCTTTGGAAACCTTGGCTACGGCCTGGTACTGGGCGGCGCTGATGCCGTCTTCGAAGCCGCGTTCGCCGCCATCCAGCAGGCGGTTGAGTACCTTGATTTGTTCGGCGGAGAGGGCCTGGGTGCGGTGCGTCTGCCAGAAGCGCGCCTTGGCCAGGACCCGATCTATGCGCGCAAGGGCCTGCTCGAGGCTCTTGAGCAATGTACCGAGAAACCACTGCAGCCAGGCGGTGATATCCAGGCCGCCTTTCTGGCTGGTTTCGAGGATGCGGTAATAGCCGGCGCGGTCGTCGAGGATGCTTGCCGACATGGCGTAGAAGCGGATGGCCTGCTGCTCGCCCTGGGCCAGTGCCATGTCGGTGAGTGCTCGGGTCAGCCGGCCGTTGCCGTCATCGAAGGGGTGCAGGGTGACGAACCAGAAATGGGCGATGCCAGCACGCAGCAGGGGGTCGAGCGCTGCATCGCTGCGGCTGTTCTCGAACCAGGCGAGGAAAGCTACAAGCTGTTCCTCCAGCCCATGGCGCGGTGGGGCTTGGAAATGCACGGTCGGGCGGTCAAGCCGACCGGAGACAACCTGCATGGGCGCATCGCCACGTAGCGAGCCAATCCGAAGTTGAGGGGCTGGCAGTTCGTCGTCGGTCGGGAACAGCCAGCCGTGCCAGCGATACAACCTCTGTAGATCGAGCGGGAGCTGGTGTGCCTGGGTGGCGTCGAGCATCAGTTCCGCCAGGCCTTCGGAGCGGGCGCTGACGGGGCCGTCCTGGTTTATCCCCAGGCGTCGTGCCAGTGATGAGCGCACCGAGTCGACGTTTAGTTGCTCACCTTCGATGGCCGATGAGGTGAGGATGTTCTGCAGCAGGGTATCCAGGCTGCTCTGCGCCTCGGTGTCGCTACCGATAGCGCCGAGCATGCCGAGCAAGCGCCCTTGCGCCTGGGTGCAGGCGCGCAGCAGTAGGGCAAGGGCTTCTGTTTGCCAGGTGAAGTGTGGCCAGTCGGGTTGCTGCCAGATCCAGAGGGGGGCGTTCATGCGCTTTGCTCGGGTGTGAGCCGATTAGCGGGTCTATTCGGCTCATTGTGTGAGCTGATAATGCGGGCTATTCGGCTCGCTGTCGATTTCCGCTGCTTGGATGAGGGGCCGCAGGCCGGAAACGAAAAAGCCGCGCAATGCGCGGCTTTTTCATGGGGTATTGGTGGTGGGCCCACACGGACTTGAACCGTGGACCAAAGGATTATGAGTCCTCTGCTCTAACCAACTGAGCTATAGGCCCCCAGAAGGCCGGCGGATTATACCGGCGCCTTTTCCTGAGCGCCAACAGGTTGACAGGGATCGAGAAATTGCCGGGCGAAAACGTCGGCGGGGAGGGGGCGGCTGACCACGTAGCCCTGGATCTGCTCGCAGCCTTCGGCGGTGAGGAAGGCTTCCTGGGCGTGGGTTTCGACGCCTTCGGCGATGACGGTGAGTTGCATGCTGCGGCCGAGGGCGATGATGGCGCGGGCGATGGCGGCGTCTTCGAGGTCGTCGGGCAGGCCGCGGACGAAGGATTTGTCGATCTTGATGATGTCCAGCGGCAGGCGCTTGAGGTAGCTGAGGGAGGAGTAGCCGGTGCCGAAGTCGTCAATGGCCAGCTGCACGCCGAGTGCTTTCAAGGCGTCTAGCACGGCGAGGGCTTCCTCGGCTTGGCTCATGATGAAGCCTTCGGTGATTTCCAGCTGAAGGTGGCCGGGGATGACGCCGCTTTCGTGCAGCAGGCGGTCGATGCGGTCCACTAGCTGTGGCTGACGCAACTGGGCACCGGCGAGGTTGACCGAGAGCGGGCCGAAGGGCGCGTGGCGGTCCTGCCATTCGCGCATCTGCCGGCAGGCTTCGGCGAGGACCCAGTCGCCCAGGGGCAGGATCAGGCCGTTCTCTTCGGCGAGGGGAATGAAGCGCTCGGGGGATATCTCGCCGAACAGCGGGTGGTGCCAGCGGATCAGCGCTTCGGCGCCGATCACGCGACGGTTTTGCAGGCAGAGCTTGGGCTGGTAGTAGAGGCTGAGTTCGCCGCGTTCGGGGGCGCGGCGCAGTTCGTTTTCCAGGGCCATGCGTTCGTTGGCCTGGAAGGTGAGGTCGCGGGTGTAGAACTCGATGCGGTTGCGGCCCTTGGATTTGGCGCGGTACATGGCGGCGTCGGCGTTCTTGACCACGGTGGCGACGTCGTTGCCGTGCTCGGGGAAGAGGCTGATGCCGATGCTGGCGCTGATGAAGAACTCGTGATCGTCGGCTTCGAAAGGGGCACTGAAGCAGGCCAGCAGCTTGTTGGCCACGTGCTCGGCGTCGCTGGCCTGGTGCAGGCCGGGCAGCAGGATGATGAATTCGTCGCCGCCGAGGCGGGCGACGGTGTCGATGTCGCGCAGCTGGTCCTTGAGGCGGGTGGCGATGCTCTTGAGCAGCAGGTCGCCGACCGGGTGGCCGAGGCTGTCGTTGATGTGCTTGAAGCGATCCAGGTCGATGAACAGGACCGCGCCCTGCTGCGCGTCGGTGCAGGCGTCGATGAGGGCGGCCTGCAGGCGGCTTTCGAAGAGGATGCGGTTGGGCAGGCCGGTGAGCGGGTCGTGGTGGGCCTGGTAGTCGAGGCGGGCCTGGGCGTGCTTGAGCGGGGTGATGTCGGCGAAGACGCCGACGAAGTGGGTGATCTGGTCGTTGCGGTTGTGCACGGCGCTGATGGTGAGCCATTCCGGGTAGGGCTCGCCGTTCTTGCGCCGGTTCCAGATTTCCCCCTGCCAGTGGCCTTCGGCGGCGAGTTGGTGCCACATGGCGGCGTAGAAGGCGCTGTCGTGCTGGCCCGAGGCGAGCAGGCGCGGTGATTGGCCGAGGGCTTCGGCCTCGCTGTAGCCGGTGATTTCGGTGAAGGCACGGTTGACGGCAGTGATGCGCTGCTCGGTGTCGGTGATCATCACGCCTTCGGCGGTGCTTTCGAAAACGGTGGCGGCCTGGAGGAGTTTTTCCTGCATCAGCTGGCGGTCGGTGATGTCGCGGGCGATGGTGAGGACGCAGGCTTCGTCGTTGATCGGAATCGGCTGCGCGGAGAGTTCGCAAAGGCGGATGGCGCCGCCCTTGGTGCGTACCGAGGCGGTGAAGTTGCGCAGACTGCCTTGCTCGCGGATGGCGCGAACCATCTGCTGGCGGTCATCAGGGTTGGCCCAGATGCCGAGCTCCAGGGTGGAGCGTTCGGCGGCTTCGCGGGGGCTGTAGCCGGTGATGCGGGTGAAGCCTTCGTTGGCTTCTATCAGCAGGCCGTCTGCGAGCCGGGTGATAAGCAGGCCGTCCGGGGATGAGTGGAAGGCGCGGGCGAATTTCTCTTCGGAGACCTGGAGCTGAAGCTGGGTGGCTTTGACCAGGGTGATGTCGCGCACGACCACGATCAGCGCCGGGATGCCGTCGAGTTCGATGGGCTGGGCGGAGATCAGGCCGGTGAAGTGTTCGCCGTTTTGCCGGCGAAAGGGCATTTCGAGGTTGTGCAGGCCTTCGCTCTGCAGGCGCTGGAGCAGGCCGGGGCCGATGCCCGGGGTGCCCCAGATACCGAGTTCGGTAGCGGTTCGTCCTTTGACCTGGGCGGCGCTGAGGCCGGTCTGCTGCTCGAAGGTCTGGTTGACGTCAAGGAGGCGGCCATCGGCGCGGTGGGCGAGGGCGATGAGGTCGGGGCAGTTGTGGAAGACCGAGGCGAATTTCTGCTCGGACAGGCGCAGGGCGTGCTCGGTGTGCTTGGCGTCGGTGATGTCGATCATCAGGCCACGGATGATGTGTGGATCGCCTTGCGGGTCGAGGGTGACGATGTCGCGTATCCAGAAGACGCGGCCATCAGCGGCGAGCATGCGGTAGTCGAAGCTGTGGTCGCGGCCGGCTGAGACTTCGTCGAGGCAGAAGCGCTCGGCGCATTCGGCGTCTTCGGGGTGCAGGGTGCGCTGCCAGAAGCCGGGCTCCAGCCAGGCCGCCAGGGGGTAGCCGAGCATGCGTTCGGCATGGGGCGAGACGTAGGTGAAGCGGTGTTCGGTGAGGTCCATTTCCCAGGCGATGGCGTTGAGGCTTTCGACCAGGCCGCGGTAGTGCTGCTCGCTGTTGCGCAGTTCCTCTTCGAGCACGGCGCGGCGCGTCATTTCGGCGCTGAGCCGGCGGTTGATGCGCAGCACGAAGACCAGGGCCAGGCCGATCAGCAGCAGGGCCGGGAGGCCGTAGGCGATGAGAGTGGTCCAGATCGGGCGACGGTCGATGACGCCTCCCACCCAGCGGTCCTGGATGGCTTCGATCTGGGCGCTGCTGATGTCGGCGAAGACCTTGTCGAGTATCCCGACGAGGATCGGCTCATTGCGTGGCGTGGCCATGGCGAGCTGATAGCGGTAGGGGGTCTCGCCGCTGATATAGAGGCCGTCGAGCCTGAGCTGGCGGAGGCTCCAGACGCTGGAGGCGAGGTCGCCGACGAAGGCGTCGGCCTGGCCGGTGGCGAGGGCCTGCAGGCCCGCCGCAACGCTGGGCAGGGGCAGCAGGTTGAGGTCGGGGTTGTTGTTGCGCAGCAGTTCGTGGGGAGCGTAGTCCTCGACCACGGCGACCTTGAGGCCATAGAGCTCGCCGAGCGAGTGGGGCTGCGGGCCGCCATCACGGGCGAGGATGACGATGGGGAAGTCGAGATAGGGGCGGGTGAAGCTGAGGTATTGCTGGCGTTCGGGGGTGGACATGATGCCCGGGAGCAGGTCGAGCTGGCCGCTGCGCGCCTGCTCCAGCACTTCGCTCCAGTTGCGCGGCTCCACCGCTTCGAGCTTGACGCCCAGGCGGTCGTGGATGAGCTGCACGTAGTCGGCGGCCAGGCCCTGGTGGCGGCCCTGGCTGTCGCGGAATTCGAAGGGGGGCCATGAGGCGTCGATGCCCATGCGCAGGACGGGATGGGCCTGCAGCCAGTCCTTTTCTTCCTGCGTGAGCGTGAGTGCCCCGGACGGTGCTGCCCAGAACACCAGACACAGCAGGAGAATGGCAGGCAGACGCGCCATGACGGTCCCGTTCTACGAGTAGATAGGCCGAAGTGTAGACGTGGCGGCTGTCTGTTTGGTAGTGGAAAGAAAAACCCCCGGTCAGGCCGGGGGTTGTTCATTACTCGTCGAGGAAGGAGCGCAGGTGCTCGCTTCGCGACGGGTGACGCAGCTTGCGCAGCGCCTTGGCTTCGATCTGGCGGATCCGCTCACGGGTCACATCGAACTGCTTGCCGACTTCCTCGAGGGTGTGGTCGGTATTCATGTCGATGCCGAAGCGCATGCGCAGGACCTTGGCTTCACGGGCAGTGAGGCCGGCCAGTACTTCGCGGGTCGCTTCCTTGAGGCTTTCGACCGTGGCCACGTCGATCGGGGACTGCATGGTGCTGTCCTCGATGAAGTCGCCCAGGTGGGAATCCTCGTCGTCGCCGATCGGGGTTTCCATGGAGATCGGCTCTTTGGCGATCTTCAGTACCTTGCGGATCTTGTCCTCGGGCATTTCCATGCGCTCGCCAAGCTCTTCCGGAGTGGGCTCGCGGCCCATTTCCTGAAGCATCTGACGGGAGATGCGGTTGAGCTTGTTGATGGTCTCGATCATGTGCACCGGAATACGGATGGTGCGGGCCTGGTCGGCGATCGAGCGAGTGATCGCCTGACGGATCCACCAGGTGGCATAGGTCGAGAACTTGTAGCCGCGACGGTATTCGAACTTGTCCACCGCCTTCATCAGGCCGATGTTGCCTTCCTGGATCAGGTCGAGGAATTGCAGGCCGCGGTTGGTGTACTTCTTGGCGATGGAGATCACGAGACGCAGGTTGGCCTCGACCATTTCCTTCTTCGCCCGGCGAGCTTTCGCTTCACCGATGGACATGCGGCGGTTGACGTCCTTGATCTCGGAAACCTTGAGGTCGACTTCCTTCTCGAGGTCGATCAGCTTCTGCTGGTTGCGCTTGACGTCGTCGACCAGCTTGCTCAGGGCTTCGGCGTACTTGGCCTTGCCTTTCGCCAGGCCTTCGACCCAGGTCAGGTCGACTTCGTTGCCCGGGAACAGGCGCAGGAAGTCGGCGCGCGGCATGCGGGCATCACGCACGCAGAGCTGCATGATGGCGCGCTCCTGGGCGCGGACACGGTCAAGGGCATCACGAACGCGGTCGACCAGGGCGTCGAACTGCTTGGGCACCAGCTTGATGGGCATGAACAGCTCGGCCAGGCCTTGCAGCTCTTCGGTCGCCTGCTTGCTGGCACGACCATGCTTCTTCAGCGCCTTGCGGGCTTTTTCCAGCTGGTCGGAGACGGCTGTGAAGCGGCGCAGGGCCTCTTCCGGGTCGGGACCGCCGTCGCCTTCTTCCTCGGCGTCGTCGCTCTCACCTTCCTCTTCTTCGTCTTCGTCCTTTTCCTTCGCGGCGCTCTCATCCTTCAGGTCAACGGGCTCGACTTCCTCGGCCGGCACGCTGCCGTCGTCAGGGTCGATGTAGCCGGCGAGGACGTCGGAGAGACGACCACCTTCGGTGGTGACGCGATGGTATTCGGAGAGAATGCTGTCGACGGTGCCAGGGAAGTGGGCGATCGCGCTCATTACTTCGCGAATGCCTTCCTCGATGCGCTTGGCGATCTCGATCTCGCCTTCCCGAGTCAGCAGTTCCACCGTGCCCATTTCACGCATGTACATGCGCACCGGGTCGGTGGTTCGTCCAATGTCGGTCTCGACGGCTGCGAGTGCGGCGGCGGCCTCTTCGGCTGCAGCCTCGTCGGTGTCGGCTTCGGCCAACAACAGGGCGTCCGCATCCGGAGCACTCTCGAATACGTTGATCCCCATGTCATTGATCATGCGGATGATGTCTTCCACCTGTTCCGGATCGGAAATATCCTCCGGCAGATGGTCATTGACCTCCGCGTAAGTCAGGTAACCCTGCTCACGACCACGGGCGATCAACTCTTTGAGGCGAGACTGCTGTTGCGCTTTTCCGGACATAACACCCTATCCACTTAAGGTCTTGGCGGGCTAAAAACAAGCCGAGGATTATACCTGACCAGAGGCCTCACGCGCCAGTTGGGCTGGTGGAGGCTGGAGATGGACTGCGGCTGAGGAGGTCGCGCAGCTGGTCTTTCTCCTCTGCGCTGAGTTCGCTCTGCCTTGCTTTGCGTAGCAGTTGTTCGAGGCTGCGCTCGCGTTGGCGGGCCGACAACCTAGTTATAGTGTCGAAAAACTGTTGTTCAAGGTTGTCGCTCGAAATCAACCATTCCTTCTCCGCCAGTGCCTGTAGCAGTCGGCCCTGTTCGGTGCCGTGCCAGCGGGCGATGAGTTGCAGCGAACGAAGCTTGGGGTTCTTCTGCAAGGCTTCGAGAAGCGACACCATCAAGCGAGCGTACGTGTCGTCTTCTGCAGCGAAATGGCTGGCATTCTCGACGTTCTGCGCGAGGTTCGGGTGGTGAAGCAGCGTCCTGAGTGCCGTCAGGGTCGGTGACTCGACCTTGATCTCGGTACGTGGCGGGCGCCTGAATTCGCCCTGGCCGCCTTTCTTGTCCCAGGGCTTTCCGCCCTTCTTCCAGTCGCCTTTCCACTCGCCTTTCTTGCGCTCGGGCTTCTGCCATTCGCCCTGCTGTTGTCGTGCGGGCGGCTCGAAGTAGTGCTCCTGGCCGGCATCGCCATAGCCTTCGTAATTGGCGGGGGTGCCGTAGTGGTAGTCATCGGGGTAATGCGACGCTTCGCCGCTGTGTGGCGGTGCGTCGTGGCTCAGTTGGCCGATGGTCTCACCGTTCAGGCCGGTGATTTCCGACAAGCGCTGACGCATCAGCGTACGCAGGTTGGCGCCGGGTACTTTGTCAATCAGTGGTGCGGCCAGGGTTACCAGGTGCGCTTTGCCTTCCAGAGAGCTGGGATCGGCTTCGTCCCTCAGTTGCTGGAAGAAGTAATCGGCCAGGGGCTGGGCGTGCTGGGTGATGCGGGCGCGGAAGGCGTCTGTGCCTTCGGCGCGTACCAGGCTGTCCGGGTCTTCGCCTTCGGGGAGGAACAGGAAGCGTGCGCGCCGGCCGTCTTCCAGGGACGGCAGCGTGGCTTCCAGTGCCCGCCAGGCGGCCTTGCGTCCGGCCTGGTCGCCGTCGAAGCAGAACAGGATGCTGGGCACCAGGCGGAACAGGCGCTTGATGTGCTCCTCGCTGGTGGCGGTGCCGAGGGTGGCGACGGCATTGCGCAGGCCTTGCTGGGCCAGGGCGATAACGTCCATGTAGCCTTCGACGACCATCACCTCGTCGAGGTTGCGGTTGTTCTTGCGGGCTTCGTAGAGGCCGTAGAGTTCCTGGCCCTTGTGGAAGACCGGCGTTTCCGGCGAGTTCAGGTACTTGGGTTTGTCGTCGCCCAGTACGCGACCGCCAAAGGCGATGACCCGGCCCCGGCTGTCGCGGATGGGGAACATCACGCGGTCACGGAAGCGGTCGTAGCGCTTGCCGCTGTCGGCGTTCTCGATCAGCAGGCCGGCGTCGATCATGGCCTTCTGCTGCAAGGCGTCGCTGGCCAGGTGCTTGAACAGGTTGTCCCACCCCGGTGGGGCGAAGCCGAGGCCGAAGTCGCGTGCTATCTCACCGGACAGGCCGCGCCCTTTCAGGTAGTCGACGGCGGCCTTGCGGGTCGGGTGGCTCTTCAGGGCCTGGCGGTAGTAGTCCGAGGCGGCTGTGAGCAGGGCGTAGAGCGGCGAGTCGGTGGCTTGGCGTGGGCGATTGCTGCGCCCGCTTTCCTCGCGCGGTACGTCCATGCCGGCGCGCTTGGCCAGCTCCTCGACGGCCTCGGGGAAGTCGAGGTTGTCGTGGTCCATGACGAAGCCGAGGGCGTTGCCGCCGGCGCCGCAGCCGAAGCAGTAGTAGAACTGCTTGTCGGGGCTGACGCTGAAGGAGGGCGTCTTTTCGTTATGGAAAGGGCAGCGGGCGCTGTAGTTCTTGCCGGCTTTCTTCAGCTGGATACGCGAACTCACCACTTCGACTATGTCGGTGCGGTTCAGCAGATCGTCGATGAAGCCTTGGGGGATCAGGCCGGCCATAGGGTGCTCAGGACGCTTGGAGGGTCAAAGCATAGGCCCCCATCGCTGGTTGGCGATAGCGGCATACCGGTGCTGCAAATGCAAAAAAACTCCGGCGTTCGCCAGGGCGAAGCGGAGTGTCGCATGCGGTGCCTGAATGCACTCGCCCGGCCGGAGCCGGGCGATGCTGAAAGCGTGCGGCGAAGCCTGTTAACTCAGTACAGGCGCTCGCGGCGGCGCTGTTCGCGCTGCACTTTCTTGGCGTGACGCTTCACTGCAGCGGCAGCTTTACGCTTGCGCTCTGCGGTGGGCTTCTCGTAGAACTCGCGGCTGCGGACTTCAGCCAGTACACCGGCTTTTTCGCAGGAGCGCTTGAAGCGACGCAGGGCTACGTCGAAGGGTTCGTTCTCTTTAACTTTGACGGCTGGCATCCAGGTCGTACCTTCACTAATTACCGTGGGTGAACGCGCTCCTGGCTAAGACTGCGGGAGAACGTCGGTTTTCAAGGGTTGCGGATGTTAACGCCTTGCGCCCTGGAATGCAAAGCCTTCAGTCGAAAACCGCTGGCCGGGGCGGAGGGCGGCGATTATGATGCGCGCCTTCTTTATTAGCTAGGCCTGGAAGGCAGGTTCCCAATGCTAGTGCTGGGTCTGGAAACCTCTTGCGACGAGACCGGTGTCGCTCTCTATGACAGTGAGCGCGGCCTGTTGGCCGATGCGCTGTTCAGTCAGATCGACCTCCATCGCGTATACGGTGGCGTGGTGCCCGAGCTGGCGTCCCGCGATCACGTCAAGCGCATGCTGCCGCTGTTGCGCGAGGTGCTCGATGGCGCCGGTTGCAAGCCGGCCGATATCGATGGCATCGCCTACACCTCCGGCCCCGGCCTGGTCGGCGCGCTGCTGGTGGGTGCCTCCTGCGCCCAGGCCCTGGCGTTCGCCTGGGGCGTGCCTGCGCTGGGCGTGCACCACATGGAAGGCCACTTGCTGGCACCCATGCTGGAAGAGCAGCCGCCGGAGTTTCCGTTCGTCGCCTTGCTGGTTTCCGGCGGCCATACCCAGCTGGTTCGCGTCGATGGCATCGGCCACTACGCGCTGCTCGGTGAGTCGGTGGACGACGCTGCGGGCGAAGCCTTCGACAAGACCGCCAAGCTCATCGGCCTGGGCTATCCGGGTGGACCGGAGATCGCCCGCCTGGCGGAAAGCGGCGTGCCGGGACGCTTCACCTTCCCGCGCCCGATGACCGATCGCCCTGGCCTGGACTTCAGCTTCAGCGGCCTCAAGACCTTCGCCCTCAACACCTGGCAGCAGTGCCGCAATGCTGGGGACGACGGTGAGCAAACCCGTTGCGACATCGCTCTGGCGTTCCAGCAGGCAGTGGTCGAGACTCTCGTCATCAAGTGCCGCCGGGCGTTGAAACAGACGGGCTTGAAGCGACTGGTGATCGCCGGCGGGGTGAGTGCCAACCAGGCGCTGCGCCAGTCGCTGGAGGCGATGCTGGGTGAGTTCCACGGCAACGTCTTCTACGCGCGGCCGCGGTTCTGCACCGACAACGGCGCGATGATCGCCTACGCCGGCTGCCAGCGCCTGAAGGCTGGGCAGCAGGAAGGTCCGGCCATTGCCGTGCAGGCGCGCTGGCCGATGGAAACCCTGCCGCCGATCTAGCGTCGCGTGGCGTCTTGTAGCCTCAGGCTTGTAGCTTGAGGCTGTCTTCAGTTTCAGAAATGTCGTTCGCGTCCTGCGAAAAGGTCGCGTAGATTGCCGCGGTGTCGCCATACGATCAGGCAGCAAAGCACGGCCATTGGCAGCAGGGCTCCGGGCTTCTGCCAGGCCAGCAATGGCAGGGTCAGCGGCGTTGCGATCAGCGCCGCGAGCGAACTGGTACGGGTGAGGATGAAGGTCAGCGCCCAGGCCGCGACAGCCAGCAAGGCGGCCGGTGGATAGAGCCCGAGCAGCATGCCGGCGGCGGTGGCGACGCCCTTGCCGCCGCGAAAGCGGAAGTACAGCGGGTAGAGATGCCCGAGCACTGCGGCGAGGCCGATCCAGGCCTGTTTCTGGATGCCGAGCCCGATCAGGTAGGCGACCAGTACGGGCAGAAGGCCTTTGAGCAGGTCGCCAAGCAGGGTAAGGATCGCGAGTTTCTTGCCCGCCACGCGCAGCATGTTGGTGGCGCCCGGATTGCCTGAGCCCTGGTCGCGTGGGTCGGCGAAGCCGAACAACCGGCTTAGCAGGATGGCGAAGGACAGCGAGCCGAGCAGGTAGGCGAGAGTCGCCAGCAGCCAGAACATTGGTATCCATTCCAGGGCGAGGGAGCCCTGATTCTAACGGGGCAGAAGTTACGTGGACACGGTTTTCATCGAGGGTCTTGAAGTCGATACCGTCATTGGTGCGTACGACTGGGAGCGGAGCATTCGCCAGTGCCTGCGCCTGGACCTGCAAATGGCCTGGGACAACCGCCCGGCCGCCGCCGATGATGAGCTGGCCCATGCCCTGGACTATGCCTCGGTTTCCCAGCGCATCCAGGCGTTCGCTGGCGAATCGCAGTTCCTTCTCGTGGAAACCTTCGCCGAGCGATTGGTCGCCATGCTGATGGCGGAGTTCAACATCCCCTGGGTGCGGCTCAAGCTGCACAAGCCCGGTGCGGTCCCCGCTGCCAGCAGCGTTGGCGTGGAGATTGAACGCGGATGCCGCTGATACCGGTTCTGCTGGGCCTGGGCAGCAATATCGGGCGTGAAGAACACCTGCGGGCCGGCCTCGATGCGCTGGCCGCTTTCCTTCATGAGATCCATTGCTCGCCGGTGTTCGAAAGCCAGCCGGTGGGCATCAAGAGCGGGCCTTTCTACAACCTGGTGGTGGCGGCGATGACCGACCTGCCACTGATGGCGCTGGACCGCCGCCTCAAGTTCATCGAGGCCGACAACGGCCGCTATGCGCCGGACCGCAAGGGCTTGCCCCTGGATATCGATGTGTTGCTTTACGACGACCTGGTGGGCAGCTTCGATGGCCTGGCATTGCCACGTGCGGAGGTGTTGAAGAACGCGTTCGTGCTCTGGCCCCTGGCACTGGTAGCGCCTGAGCGCCTGCACCCGGGTGAGGGGCGCAGCTTCGCGGAGCTTTGGGCAGCGGCGCAGATCCAGCAGCAGCTTTGGCCGGTGCCTTTCGAATGGCAGGGGCGCCAGTTGACGCCCTCCGATCTGCTTCAGGCCTTCCCCGCGCCTTCCTTGTAGGCCTTCAGTGCCTTCAGGCGCTCGAGCCTGAGCGCTTCGCCCAGTTCCGCCCCCTTATAGCCCTTCTCCAGCAGTGGCTGGACCGCTACTGCGCGCGCGGCTTCGGCGGCGCCTCGCAGGTAGTCGGCCTGGGGGTATTCGCGTTGCTCCAGGCCGTGCCGGCCTCGGGCGTCCATCTCGCAGGCCGCGATGAATTCCTCGAAGCGCTGCGGGCGGCGGTAGACATCGAAACGGGCGAGCAGCTCTACCAGGGTCGAGGCGCGGAGTTCGGTGGCGCGGTGGGCATGTGTGTGGAATTCGCCCACCAGTATTGCCAGTTCTTGGCAGTCCCGAGGCGCCTTGCAGCGTTCGTTGACCTGCTGGATCAGCTTGAGGCCGCGCTGTTCGTGGGCTATGTGCCGAGGCCATTCCTCTTCGGGCGTCTCGCCTTTGCCCAGGTCGTGCAGCAGGCAGGCCCAGCGCACGGTGAGGGGCTGGTCGTGTTCCGCGCACTGTTGCAGCACCGCCAGCACGTGCAGCCCGGAGTCCACCTCCGGGTGATGATGCTCGGGCTGGGGCACGCCGAACAGGGCGTCCAGTTCCGGCATCCAGGCTTGCAGTGCACCGCAATCGCGCAGCACCTGGATGAACACGTCCGGGCGCGGCTCCATCAGGGCGCGGGAGATTTCCTTCCAGCTGCGCTCTGCAGTCAGGGCGTCCAGCTCGCCGGACTCGGCGATTTCCCGCATCAGTGCGATGGTTTCCGTCGCGACGCTGAAGCCGAGTGGCGCATAGCGGGCGGCGAAGCGGGCCACGCGCAGCACGCGCAGCGGGTCTTCGGCGAAGGCGGGGGAGACGTGGCGGAGGATGCGTTGTTCAAGATCGCGCTGGCCGCCATAGGGGTCGACCAGCGTGCCGTGTTCGTCTTCGGCGATGGCGTTGACGGTGAGGTCGCGGCGGATCAGGTCCTCTTCGAGGCTGACGTCCGGGTTGGCGAAGAAGGTGAATCCGCCATAGCCGCGCCCGCTTTTGCGTTCGGTGCGTGCCAGCGCGTATTCCTCGCCGCTCTGCGGGTGGAGGAACACGGGAAAGTCCGCGCCGACCGGCTTGAAGCCCTGTTCGAGCATTTCTTCGGCGGTTGCGCCGACCACGACCCAGTCCACTTCCGTGACCGGGCGACCCAACAAGCGGTCACGAACCGCGCCGCCCACCTTGTATATCTGCATGCTCACCTCCGAGGGTGCGGAGGATAGCAGCCCGCTCGCTGGCTGCGATGGGGATTTGCCGGGTTAGGGCTTCCACTGCGCTTTGCAGCAGCTCGGCGCTGTCCCAGGCGGGACTCAGGCCGGTGCTGGCGATGCCCTCCCAGAGCACCTGGCCGTCCAGGTCGGTGATGCGCAGGCGCAAGGTACCGGTTTCATCACGCAGGCGGTGGATGGCCTGGTAGGGGCCGAGCGGGCTGGGCGGTGCCTGGTCCACCTTGAGTTCCAGCGGTGCGTCCTGCAGGGCCAGCCAGTAATAGATGCGCAGCTCGGGCGCCTGGCTTTCGTGATAGCCACGGGTCGCCAGGCCTTGGCGGAGCAATGGGTCGAGCCGGGCGTAGTGCTCACGATAGGGGGCTTGGCCGAGCAGCGCCTGTTCCGGAGGAACCAGCTGGAAGCTGTGGCGAGCGGTCAGGTCGCCGCCGTCCGGGTGCAACACCTGGATGCTGGGGATATGGGTGGAGCAGGTGGCCAGGACCAGGCACAACAGCAGGACGAGGAACAGGCGCATCGACGCTCTCCATGGGCGATGACCGCATGCTCGGGGGCGCCCGGCATGCGGTCAACCGATCAAATGGGCGGGATGACCAGGTCCAGGCGCGGGTATTCGCCGTCTTCGCTGCGCTCGCCCTTGGGCGGTACGTGATGAGTACCGGTGATCTGCTCGCCGTTCATGGTTTCCAGGTGGATGTCGAAGCCCCAGAGGCGGTGCAGGTGGCGCAGCACCTCCTCGGTGGATTCGCCCAGGGGCTTGCGGTCGTGTTGCTGGTGGCGAAGGGTCAGGGAGCGGTCGCCACGACGGTCGACGTTCCAGATCTGCACGTTGGGCTCGCGGTTGCCGAGGTTGTACTGCGCCGCGAGGGTTTCGCGGATCTGCCGGTAGCCGGGCTCGTCGTGGATGGCGGGGACCAGCAGCTCGTCCTTCTGGTCGTCATCGAGGATGCTGAACAGCTTGAAGTCGCGGATCACCTTGGGCGACAGGTACTGGAGGATGAAGCTTTCGTCCTTGAAGCTCTTCATGGCGAATTTGATGGTGGAGAGCCAGTCGCCGCCGGCGATGTCGGGGAACCAGCGTTTGTCTTCCTCGGTGGGCTCCTCGCACATGCGGCGGATGTCGCGGTACATGGCGAAGCCCAGGGCGTAGGGGTTGATGCCGCTGTAGTAGGGGCTGTCGAAGCCGGGCTGGAATACGACACTGGTGTGGGACTGGAGGAACTCGAGCATGAAGCCTTCGGTGACCAGGCCTTCGTCGTAGAGGTCGTTCATCAAGGTGTAGTGCCAGAAGGTGGCCCAGCCTTCGTTCATGACCTGGGTCTGGCGCTGGGGATAGAAGTACTGGGCGATCTTGCGCACGATGCGCACGATCTCGCGCTGCCAGGGCTCCAGCAGCGGTGCGTGCTTCTCGATGAAGTAGAGGATGTTTTCCTGGGGTTCCGGCGGGAAGCGCCGGTTGTCCTTGTCACCGCCCTTGCCCGCTCCCTTGGGAATGGTGCGCCAGAGGTCGTTGATCTGCTTCTGCAGGTGCTCTTCGCGCTCCTTTTGCCGGCGCCGTTCTTCTTCGGCGGAAATCGGGTAGGGGCGCTTGTAGCGGTCGACGCCGTAGTTCATCAGGGCGTGGCAGGAGTCCAGCAGGTCTTCCACCGCGTCGATGCCGTGGCGCTCCTCGCATTGCATGATGTACTGCTTGGCGAACACCAGGTAATCGATGATCGAACTGGCGTCGGTCCAGGTGCGGAACAGGTAGTTGCCCTTGAAGAAGCTGTTGTGGCCGTAGCAGGCGTGGGCGATCACCAGCGCCTGCATGGTGATGGTGTTTTCCTCCATCAGGTAGGCGATGCAGGGGTCGGAGTTGATCACGATCTCGTAAGCCAGGCCCATCTGCCCGCGGGAGTAGCCTTTTTCGGTGGCCAGGAAGTGCTTGCCATAGGACCAGTGGTGGTAGCCCAGCGGCATGCCCACAGAGGCGTAGGCGTCCATCATCTGCTCGGCCGTGATGACTTCGATCTGATTGGGGTAGGTGTCCAGGGCGTAGCGCTCGGCCAGCCGGCTGATCTCGCGGTCGTAAGTGCGGATCAGGTCGAAGGTCCACTCCGACCCGGTGGAGATGGGTTGCCTTTTCTTCTCTGTGGCAGTCATGTCACGGCCCTCAGGTAACCAGTCGGCGCTGGAAGAGTTCGCGGAACACGGGGTAGATATCGCCGGGGGAGACGATCTGCTGCTGGGCGAAGGTGTCGGCGAAGGTGTCGCAGACCTGCTCGTATTCGAACCACAGCGCCTGGTGCTCGCGCGGGGTGATCTCGACGTAGGTGTAGTACTGCACGAAGGGCATGATCTGCTTGATCAGGATGTCCCGGCAGATGGGCGAGTCGTCGTTCCAGTTGTCGCCGTCCGAGGCCTGTGCCGCATAGATGTTCCATTCGTTGACGGGGTAGCGCTCGGCCATGATCTCCTGCATCAGCTTGAGGGCGCTGGAGACGATGGTGCCCCCCGTTTCGCGGGAGTAGAAGAACTCTTCCTCGTCGACTTCGCGGGCGCTGGTGTGGTGGCGGATGAACACCACTTCGATCTTGTCGTAGTTCCGTTTGAGGAACAGGTACAGGAGGATGAAAAAGCGCTTGGCGATGTCCTTGGTCGCCTGGGTCATGGAGCCGGAGACGTCCATCAGGCAGAACATCACCGCCTTGGAGCTGGGGTTGGGCTGCTTGACCAGCAGGTTGTACTTGAGGTCGAAGGTGTCGAGGAAAGGCACCCGTTCGATTCGCGCCCGCAGCTTGAGAATCTCCGCTTCCAGTTCCTGGATGTCGCCGAAGTTGTCCGGCTCCTCCCGCTTGAGCCTGGCAAGTTCCTCCCGCGCCACACGCAGCTTCGCGCGGCTGGAACCGGAAAGGGCAATGCGGCGGGCATGGGCCGAGCGCAAAGTGCGGATGATGTTGATGCGTGAGGGGTTGCCCTCGTTGCTGATACCGGCGCGCACGGTCTTGAAGGTGTCGGAGCCGGTGAGGTGACGCTTTACCAGGTTGGGCAGCTCCAGGTCCTCGAACATGAAGTCGAGGAATTCTTCCTGGGTGATCTGGAAGACGAACTCGTCCATGCCTTCGCCGGAGTTGCTGGCCTTGCCACTGCCGCGCCCGCCGCCACCGCCTTGCGGACGGGGGATGCGTTCGCCTGTGGTGAATTCCTTGTTGCCCGGGTGGACGATGGTCTGCCGGCCGCCACGGCCGTGATGCAGCACGGGCTCGTCGATGTCGCGGCCGGGAATGCTGATCTGCTCGCCATGCTCCATGTCGGTGATGGAGCGGCGGCTGACGGCTTCCTCCACCGCCTTCTTGATGTGGTCGCGGTACCGCCTGAGGAAGCGCTGGCGGTTCACCGTGCTCTTGTTCTTGCCGTTCAGGCGTCGGTCGATCACGTAGCTCATGGATGCCCCTCCGGGGCAGCTTCAAGTCGCAGGCTGCACGCTGCAAGGAGAAGCGCAGGGCATCGGCCCCCGCTCCTTCTTGCCGCTTGAAGCCTGGAGCTTGTGGCTGCTGTTACTGCGACTTGCGTACCCGCAGGTACCACTCGGACAGCAGGCGAACCTGTTTCTCGGTGTAGCCGCGCTCGACCATGCGTTTGACGAAATCGTTGTGTTTCTGCTGTTCGTCCTTGCTGCCCTTGGCGTTGAAGCTGATGACCGGCAGCAGGTCCTCGGTGTTGGAGAACATTTTCTTCTCGATCACCACCCGCAGTTTCTCGTAGCTGAGCCAGGTGGGGTTCTTGCCGTTGTTGTTGGCCCGGGCGCGCAGCACGAAGTTGACGATCTCGTTGCGGAAATCCTTCGGGTTGCTGATGCCGGCGGGTTTCTCGATCTTCTCCAGTTCTTCGTTGAGGGCGACACGGTTGAGGATCTCGCCGGTTTCCGGGTCGCGGTATTCCTGATCCTGGATCCAGAAGTCGGCGTAGAGCACGTAACGGTCGAAGATGTTCTGGCCGTATTCGCTGTAGGACTCGAGGTAGGCGGTCTGGATTTCCTTGCCGATGAACTCGATGTAGCGCGGTGCCAGGTATTCCTTGATGAAGCGCAGGTAGCGCTCACGCACTTCGGCGGGGAATTGTTCCTGCTCGATCTGCTGTTCCAGCACGTAGAGCAGGTGAACCGGGTTGGCTGCCACTTCGTGCGGATCGAAGTTGAACACCTTGGAAAGGATCTTGAAGGCGAAACGGGTGGAGAGGCCGTTCATGCCTTCGTCGACGCCAGCGGAGTCGCGGTATTCCTGGATCGACTTGGCCTTGGGGTCGGTGTCCTTGAGGTTCTCGCCGTCGTAGACGCGCATCTTCGAGTAGATATTGGAGTTCTCCGGCTCCTTGAGGCGCGAAAGGGCTGAGAACTGCGCGAGCATCTTCAGGGTGTCGGGCGCGCAGTGGGCGTTGGCCAGGGAGCTGTTGGCCAAGAGCTTGTCGTAGATCTTGATCTCGTCGTTGACGCGCAGGCAGTAGGGCACCTTGACGATGTAGATCCGGTCGATGAACGCCTCGTTGTTCTTGTTGTTGCGGAAGCTGTGCCATTCCGATTCGTTGGAGTGAGCCAGCAGGATGCCCTGGAACGGGATCGCCCCGAGGCCCTCGGTGCTGTTGTAGTTGCCTTCCTGGGTCGCGGTCAGCAGCGGGTGCAGCACCTTGATCGGCGCCTTGAACATCTCGACGAACTCCATCAGGCCCTGGTTGGCCCGGCACAGCGCGCCCGAGTAGCTGTAGGCGTCGGCATCGTTCTGCGGGAATTCCTCCAGCTTGCGGATATCCACCTTGCCCACCAGGGCAGAGATGTCCTGGTTGTTCTCGTCACCGGGCTCGGTCTTGGCCACGGCGATCTGGTTGAGGATGGAGGGGTAGAGCTTGACCACGCGGAACTGGCTGATGTCGCCGCCGAACTCGGCGAGGCGCTTGGTGGCCCAGGGCGACATGATGGTGGAGAGGTAGCGGCGGGGAATGCCGTAGTCCTCTTCGAGGATGGCGCCGTCTTCGGTGGCATTGAACAGCCCGAGGGGCGACTCGAACACCGGCGACCCCTTGATCGCGTAGAAGGGCACTTTCTCGATCAGTTGCTTGAGCTTCTCGGCCAGGGAGGATTTGCCGCCGCCCACTGGGCCCAGGAGATAGAGGATCTGCTTCTTCTCTTCCAGGCCCTGGGCGCCGTGGCGGAAGAAGGCGACGATCTGGTCGATGCAGTCTTCCATGCCGTGGAAGTCGGCGAAGGCCGGGTAACGGCGTATCACCTTGTTGGAGAAGATCCGCGAAAGCCTCGAGTCGGTGGAGGTGTCCAACAGCTCCGGCTCACCGATGGCCATCAGCATCCGTTCGGCTGAGGTGGCATAGGCGCTGCGGTCCTGCTTGCACAGGTCGAGATATTCCTGAAGGGAATATTCCTCCTGGCGGGTCGCCTCGAAGCGTTGTTGGAAGTGGCTGAAAATGCTCATTGCGTCACCTCGCTGGATACTGGGAGCCGGCGGGATCGGATATGCGGGTGCGGGCAGTCAGCCGACGAGTCAGCCGATGAGAATCCCCCAGAACACCTAATGGTCGCTGCCGATGGCCCGGAACCGGTGTGCCGGCTCTCCCCTTTTGGATGGCCTGACCTAAGAGTAGTTCGGAATCCGGGAGGTCAAGGATGACGGAAGGATAACAAGAGATTGCCGTTCGTCAGGCCGCAGCGCTAGGCCAGTGATGGCGCGGGATTGCGCCATCGAGAAAATTTTTACTCGGCGCTGCCCTGGGCGACTTCGGCGGGGTAGGTGGCGCGCCAGAGCTCGAAGCCACCGTCCAGGCTGTAGACGTCGGAGAAGCCCTGGCCCACGAGGTAGGCGGCGGCCCCCTGGCTGGAGTTGCCGTGGTAGCAGGTGACGATCAGGGGCTTGTCGAGGTCGGCCTTGGCGATGAAGTCGGCGAGGGAGTAGTTGTCCAGATGCTGCGAGCCGGTGATGTGGCCATTGGCGTAGCTCTGCGGGTCACGGATGTCGACCACCTGGGCACCTTGTTCGCGCAGTGCCTGGGCCCGCTCCGGGGGGATGCGTTGGAATTCGCTCATGCTTTGTTCTCCTCGCAGCTGCAACTGATGCGTTCGCCGCTGTCGACGTTCAGAAGGGTCATGGCCCCGCCCCAGACACAGCCGGTGTCGAGGGCGAAGAGGCCGGGTTCGTCGCATTTGCCTTCCAGGGCCGCCCAATGGCCGAAGATGATCTTCTGACCACGGGTCTTGCGTTCGGCGTGGCTGAACCAGGGGGCGTAACCGGGGGGGGCGGTATCAACGCCTTCCTTGCTTTTCAGGTCCAGAACGCCATCGGCCGTGCAGAAGCGCATGCGGGTGAAGTAGTTGGTGATGACACGCAGGCGGGCAATGCCTTGCAGGTCACTGTCCCATTTCGCCGGCTCATTGCCGTACATGCCGTCAAGGAAGAGTGGCAGGCGCTTGTCATCCAGCAATACCTCCTCCACTTCGGCGGCACGTTTCCGCGCTTTGGCCAGGGTCCAGTTGGGCGGGATGCCGGCGTGGACCATGGCGATGTCGCGCTGCTCGTCATAGTGCATCAGCTTTTGCTGGCGCAGCCATTCGAGCAGGTCGGCGGCATCAGGCGCTTCGATGATCTCGCGCAGGGTGTCCGACTTCTTCAGGCGCTCGGTGTTGTGAGCGACCGCCAGCAGGTGCAGGTCGTGGTTGCCGAGCACGCAGACCAGGCTGTCGCGCATGGCGTAGAGGAAACGCAGGGTTTCCAGCGATTTCGGGCCGCGGTTGACCAAGTCACCCACCAGCCACAGGCGATCGCGTATCGGGTCGAAGGCTACGCGCTCCAGCAGGCATTTCAGTGGATCGAGGCAGCCCTGGAGGTCACCCACTGCGTAAACCGTCATGGGGGCTCCTGTCAGTGCAGCGCGCCGGGAACGGCCAGGCGGAAGGGGGCGATCTCGGCGTCGAAGCGTTTACCGTCCTCGGCCACCATCTGGTAGCTGCCCTGCATGGTGCCGACGCGGGTCGCCATGACCGTGCCGCTGCTGTAGACGTGGCTCGCGCCCGGCTCGATCAGTGGTTGCTGGCCGACGACGCCGGCACCCCGCACTTCCTGCACATGGCCGTCGCCATCGGTGATCACCCAGTGGCGAGATACCAGCTTGGCCGGCAGCTCGCCATCGTTGCGGATGGTCACGGTGTAGGAGAAGGCGAAGCGGTTTTGCTCGGGCTGCGACTGCTCCGGAAGGAAGCGGGTGGTGACACTGACGGCGACCAGGTAGCGGGAATCGGGCACGGGACTGTTCTCTGGAACCGGAATGAAAGTCTAGGGCGTCAGGCGCCGGTTGTCTGTTCGGCCAACTGGTCGGCCAGGCGCACGAAAGCGGCCAGGTCCAGTTGCTCGGGGCGCAGGCCACCGTCGACACCGGCTGCTTCGATGGCATGGCTATCGAGCAGGCCCTTGAGTGTATTGCGCAGGGTCTTGCGGCGCTGGTTGAAGGCTTCGCGCACGATGCGCTCCAGCAGGCGATGATCCTTGGCCGGGTGCGGCAGGACTTCATGGGGTACCAGGCGCACGATGGCAGAGTCCACCTTGGGCGGTGGGTTGAAGGCGCCGGGGCCGACGTTGAACAGGTGCTCCACGCGGCAGTGGTACTGGACCATGATCGACAGCCGCCCCCAGTCGCCGCCACCCGGCTCGGCGGCCAGGCGCTCCACCACTTCCTTCTGCAGCATGAAGTGCATGTCGCGGATCAGGTGCGCGTTGCTCAGCAGGTGGAAGATCAGCGGGGTGGAGATGTTGTAGGGCAGGTTGCCGACCACCCGCAGGCTGTGAGGCTCGGCGTTGAGCTGGTTGAAGTCGAACTTCAGGGCGTCGCCCTGGTTCAGCTTGAAGCGTGGCTCGTGCCCGAACTTGCTCTGCAGGATCGGGATCAGGTCCAGGTCCAGCTCGATGACGTCCAGTTGCGCACCGCTGCCCAGCAACCCTTCGGTCAAGGCGCCCTGGCCCGGGCCGATTTCCAGCAGGCGCTCGCCTTCCTTGGCATGGATGCCGCGAAGGATGCGATGGATGACGCCAGCGTCGTGCAGGAAGTTCTGGCCAAAGCGCTTGCGCGCACGGTGTTGGTATTCGGACATTGCAGGCTCCAGGTGGAGCAGCTTGAAGCCGGTAGCTTGAAGCTGGAAACGGGGAAAGGCGCGGAGTTTACAGCATTGCGCCGATCAGGCCGAAATGTGCTGCTGATCGGCGCGCTGTGGCTCAGCCTCGGCTGGCGGCCATCTCGTAGGCCGTATCCAGCGCCACCTGCAGGCTGCCCCCGTCGATGCGTCCGGTTCCGGCCAGGTCCAGGGCGGTGCCGTGGTCCACCGACGTGCGGATGATGGGCAGGCCGAGGGTGACGTTGACCGCGGCGCCGAAGCCCTTGTATTTAAGCACTGGCAGGCCCTGGTCGTGGTACATCGCCAGCACCGCGTCGCAATGTTCCAGGTGCTTGGGGGTGAACAGGGTGTCGGCAGGCAGCGGGCCGATCAGGTTCAGGCCTTCGTTGCGCAGGCGCTCCAGGCAGGGCTCGATGACCTCGATCTCCTCGCGCCCCAGGTGGCCACCTTCGCCCGCATGGGGGTTGAGGCCGCACACCAGGATGCGCGGGTTGGGCAGGCCGAACTTCTCCACCAGGTCGGCGTGGAGGATGCGGGTGACCCGCTCCAGGCGTTCGCTGGTGATGGCAGCGGCAACATCCTTCAGTGGCAGGTGCGTGGTCACCAGGGCGACGCGCAGGCCGCGGGTGGCGAGCATCATCACCACCTGCGCGGTATGGGTGAGCTCGGCAAGGAACTCCGTATGCCCGGAGAAGGCGATGCCGGCCTCGTTGATCACGCCCTTGTGCACGGGCGCGGTGATCATCCCGGCGAAATGGCCATCCAGGCAGCCCTTGCCCGCACGGGTCAGGGTTTCCAGCACGTAGCCGGCATTGGCCCGTTCGAGCACGCCGGGCTGGACGGGAGCTTGCAGGGGGGTGTCCCAGACGTAGAGTGCGCCTGCTTGTGCCGGCTCTTCAGGCCAGGCAGCGGGCGAGACGGGCGTGACACGGATGTCGAGGCCGAGCTGGCCGGCGCGCTCTTCCAGCAGCGCTTGGCTGGCAATGGCGATCAGGGGGTAGGGCTGGCGCTCGCGGGACAGGAGCAGGCAGAGGTCCGGGCCGATGCCGGCGGGTTCACCAGGGGTGAGGGCGAAGCGGGGAATGGGCATTGCGGGGCTCTCCGGCTGTGGCGCGTGGCGGCGATTGTACCGCCAGCACGCCGCCCTGCGTGGCAGGGCGCCGAAGAATCAGAGCTTGGTTTCGACGTACGCCTCGTCGCGGATCTGGCGCAGCCAGGCTTGCAGCTCTTCGTCGTACTTGCGGTTACGCAGGACGTTGATGGCTTGCTGCTCGCGCATCTGGTCGGCGCTGTCGGTGGCGCGACGGCCCAGGACTTCCAGCACGTGCCAGCCATAGGGGCTCTTGAACGGGCGGGACAGCTGGCCGGCCGGGGTCTTGGCCATGACTTCGCGGAACTCGGGAACCAGCGCGTTGGGGTCGATCCAGTTCAGGTCGCCGCCATTGAGGGCAGAGCCCGGATCCTCGGAGAAGCTCTTCGCCAGGTCGGCGAAGTCTTCACCGGACTTGATGCGCTCATAGAGGCGTTCGGCCAGGCGCTCGGTGTCGGCTTCGCTGCGAATCTCGCTCGGCTTGAGCAGGATGTGGCGAACGTGCACTTCATCTCGAACCTGGGTGCTACCGCCACGCTTGTCCAGCAGCTTGAGGATGATGAAGCCACCCGGGGTACGCACAGGCTCGGTGACTTCACCGGGTGCCAGGGCGCTGATCATGCCGTCGAAGGGCGGCGGCAGCTGGGCAGCCTTGCGCCAGCCGATCTCGCCGCCTTCCAGAGCGGTTTCGCCTGCGGAGCGGGAAATCGCTAGTTGGGCGAAGTCGGCGCCTTGCTGCAGTTGCTGGTAGAGCTCCTTGGCCTGGCGGTCGGCAGCCTGGATGGTTTCGGGCGAGGAACCGTCCGCAACCGGGATCAGGATATTGGCCAGGTGGAATTCTTCGGAGAGCTGCATCTTGCCCAGGTCGGAGGCGAGGAAGTTCTGCACTTCCTGGTCGGTGACCTGGATGCGCTCCGCCACGCGACGCTGGCGGACGCGGCTGATGACCATCTCGCGACGGACCTGGTCGCGGGCGTCCTCATAGGAGAGGCCGTCCTGGGCCAGGGCGCCACGGAATTGCTCGACGCTCATGCCATTGCGCTGGGCGATGGCTTCGATGGCCTGGTTCAGTTCCTCATCGGTGATGCGGATGCCGGAGCGGTCGCCGATCTGCAGCTGGATGTTCTCGATGATCAGGCGTTCCAGAACCTGCTGGCCCAGTACATGCTCGGGGGGCAACGCGGACCCGCGCTTGGCGATGGTCTGCTGCACCTCGTGGACGCGCTGGTCGAGCTGGCTCTGCATGATCACGTCGTTGTCGACGATGGCCACGACGCGGTCGATCGACTGGACCTCGGCATGCACGGCACCACCGAGGAACAGGGCGCCCAGCAGCAGCGGGCGGAGACAATCAGAAAGCTTGGTCTTCACGTTCACGGTAACCTTGGATGCCTTTGTCGAGGAAGCTTTCAACCTTGTTGCCGATCACGCCACCGAGGCCCTTGAACACGATCTGCAGGAAGATGCCACGGTCGGCACTTTCGTTGAGCTCGGGCGAAAGGGTGGTCTCGTCGTAGTCGACCCAGTAGCGGTTGATCAGACGGAGTTTCCAGCAGCAGCTGTCGTACTCGAAGCCACCGAAGGCTTCCAGGGTGCGACTGCGGTTGTAGTCGTACTGCCAGCGGGCGATGGCATTCCACTGCGGGACGATCGGCCAGATGACGGATGCGTCATGCTGCTGGACCTTGTAGTAGTCCTTGATCACGCGGCCGGTGACGTTATCGATGTAGTCGCCGCCTTCCTGCCACTTGCCGGTGGTCTGGTTGTAGACCACGGCGTCGTTGCGGTAGCGGTAGCCGAAGTTGACTACCTTGTTGACGTCGTCTTCCGGCTGGTAGTGGAACATCAGGCTGCCGGAGCGGGTACGACCGGCATCCGGGTCCCAGTTGAAGTCGGAGGACAGGCGCCAGTCACGGTTGAAGCGGTACAGGTACTCCAGTGCGTAGGGAGAAACACTGGATTGTGCCGAGCTGCGATTGCGATAGTCGATGCCGGGCAGTTGTACCTTGCGGTCTTCGAAGTAGAAGGCCTGACCGATGCTGAAGCGCTGACGCTCGAAGCCATTGGGCAGGATCCAGCGGTTGGTCAGGCCCAGGGAGACCTGATTGGCATCGCCTACACGGTCACGCCCGGAGAAGCGGTTCTCGCGGAACAGCGAGGAATAGCTGAAGGCGCTTTCGCTGCTGTCGAAGATCGGGATGTTGTCCTGCTTCTCCTCGGGGACGTAGAGGTAGAACAGGCGCGGTTCCAGGGTCTGCTTGTACTGCTTGCCGAAGAGCTCGGTGTTGCGATCGAAGTACAGGCCACTGTCGACACTGAAGACCGGTATGTTGCGGTCTTCGCTGCTGTTGAACTCCTGTCCTGCGGCCAGGCTGCTCTTGCCTTTCTGGTCCAGGTCCAGATCGTACTGGGTGTAGAGGTACTTGACCGAGGGTTTGAAGAAGCCGTAGGTCCAGTCCAGTGGCAGGCTTACCCCTGGCTCCACATGGATCCGATTGCCGTTGGCACGAGCCAGCCCGGTAATGAGCTCGTCATACCAAGCGGTATTCGAGTTACCGTCCTCATCGGTAAACGTACCCTTGCGCAGGTCACGTTCAAAGCGCACGAACTCGGTGGAGTAGGAGAACTTCAGGCCACCGGCATCAACCGGCAGCACGCCGTCCAGGGTGATCTGGGGCAGGCGGTCGTACGGGGTGATCTCGGTGACTGTCGTCATTTCATAGGCATGGGCATTCAGCCTCGCGGTGTAGCTATCGCCACGCCAGGTGAGGGCACCTTGCTGGTTGACGTAGGACGATTGCTCGACGCCCAGTTCGGTCTGCAGGTCCTGGAAGTAGTAAGGATCACTGATGTCGGTGTAGTCCACCTCGGTCATCAGGCGTTCGTCCAGGCCGCCCTTGTGTTGCCAGTTGTAGAGCCAGCGCTTGTCCTTGTACTCGGACTGCAGCTTGCGCTCGTCTTCCTCGTCATTCAGGTACGCACCACCGAACTGACCTTCGCTGCTCTTGGTCAGGTAGCGGAACTCGCCTTCCATCAGCAGGCCACGTTTGGCCATGTAGCGCGGATAGAGGGTGGCGTCGTAGTTCGGCGCGAGGTTGAAGTAGTAGGGCGTCAGCAGGGAGAAGCCGGTGTCGCTGCTGGTGCCGATGCTCGGCGGGAGGAAGCCGGACTGGCGACGGTCATCGATGGGGAAATAGATGTAGGGGGTATAGAACACCGGAATGTCCTTGACCCGCAGCGTCACGTTGGTCGCGGTGCCGAAGCCGGTGGCCGGGTTCAGCTTGATGTTGTTGCCCTTCAGGTGCCAGGCATTGTCGCCCGGCTCGCAACGGGTGTAGGTGCCGTCCTTCAAGCGGATGATCGCGTCTTCCTGGCGCTTGGCGTACAGGGCGCTACCGCGGGTGTGCGATTTGTGCAGCACGTACTCGGCGTTGTCGATCTGCGCTTCGCCGTTGTCCAGTTGCAGTTCGGCCTTGTCGCCGACTACCAGGGCGCCGTTGTCGCGCAGCTTGACGTTGCCTACCAACTCGCCACGGTTCTCGGCCTGCAGCAGGTTCGCCTCGTCGGCTTCCACCTGCATGCTGCCCTGGCGCAGGACCACATCACCGGCAAGGGTCGCGACCTGCTTTTCCTGCTCGTAGCGCGAGGCCTTGGCGGAAACGTAGGTGGGCGCATCTTCCGGCGGGGTCTTGTCGTTCATGCCGGGACGGCGTGGTTCGACATAGGCGCCTGCGCAGTACGGGCCGGCTTCGGCCAGTTGCGCTGCGGTCAGCTTGTCGCGCGGAACCCAGTCCAGATGGCTGAAGTCTGCACTACGGGAGGCGAGTGCCTTGCCACCGGCTTCGGTGACCAGCGTCGTCCGGGCTTCGGCCGGTTCGGACTTGCCGCCCGTGGCTGCAGTGCCTGCTACGCCGACCCGGGAACTCACGGCGCTTTCGCTGTGAATGGGGCGAGGGGGCAGGCTCTCAGCTGTCGCCTTGGGCGCACAGGCCCAACTGCCGGAGGCGGACGCCTGGCAGTCGAACTGCTCGGCGGCGACTACGAACTGAGTGGCTACAGGCTGCATTGCCAGCAGGCTGCCGGTGACCAGCAGGGGGAATTTTTTACGAAACGCGGGGGATTTTACTGCCATCTTGTTAGTCCGGGCTTCCTGCGCGCCATCGGCCCGCGGGGGCCGCACGCCTCTCGATGGGCTGAAAAAGATGCTGGATAATAAAGCATGACCCGCGCAACGGCTAGCGCCGTCGGAGACCCTTGTAATGCCCCATGAAGATGTACGCCTTCAACAACTTAGCGCCTGGCTGGACCAGCGACTGCCCGCCTTGTTCCGTGCCGAAGGCTGGGGCGAAGTGCCCCCCGCCGATCTGCTGCCAGCCAGCAGTGACGCGAGTTTCCGCCGTTATTTCCGTTGGCAGGCGGAGGGCCGCAGCCTGATCCTGATGGATGCTCCGCCGCCCCAGGAAGACTGCCGCCCCTTCGTCAAAGTGGCCGAAATGCTCGCCGAGGCCGGTGTGCATGTGCCGCGGATTCTTGCGGCGGACCTGGAGCAGGGCTTCCTCTTGCTCGATGATCTGGGTCGCCAGACCTATCTCGAGGTGATCGACGCCGATAACGCCGATGCCTTGTTCGACGATGCGTTCCAGGCATTGCTTGCCCTGCAGAAGCGCAGCTTCGAGGTGCCGATGCCGGCCTACGACGACGCCTTGCTGCGTCGCGAATTGCAGCTGTTCCCCGACTGGTACCTGCAGCGCCACCTGGGCATCGAGCTGTCCGGTGAGCGCCTGGCTGCCTGGCAACGTGTGTGCGACCTGCTGATCACCAGCGCCCTCGAGCAGCCCCGTGTGCTGGTGCACCGCGACTACATGCCGCGGAACCTGATGCTCAGTACACCCAACCCGGGTGTGCTGGATTTCCAGGATGCGGTCTACGGCCCTGTCACCTACGACGTCACCAGCCTGTTCAAGGACGCCTTCCTCAGTTGGCCCGAAGCACGCGTGCGTGCCTGGCTGGAGCGCTACTGGAACCTCGCCCGCGAGGCCGGTATCCCGGTACAGCCGCAACTGGATGATTTCCTTCGTGCCAGCGACCTGATGGGCGTGCAGCGTCACCTCAAGGTCATCGGCATCTTCGCGCGCATCTGCCATCGTGATGGCAAGCCCAAGTACCTGGGTGATGTCCCGCGCTTCTTCTCCTATATAGAGGCAGTGATCGAGCGTCGTCCCGAGCTGGCCGATCTCAAGGCACTGTTCGACTCCCTGCCGCAGGCCGAGGCGGTGACCCCATGAGGGCGATGATCCTCGCGGCGGGCAAGGGCGAGCGCATGCGCCCGTTGACGCTGCACACCCCCAAGCCGCTGGTGCGTGCCGCCGGCACCCCGCTGATCGAGTTCCACATCCGCGCCTTGGCGGCGGCCGGCTTCCGCGAGCTGGTGATCAACCACGCCTGGCTCGGCCAGCAGATCGAGGATCACCTGGGCAGCGGCGAGCGTTTCGGCGTTTCCATCCGCTACTCGCCGGAAGGCGAGCCCCTGGAAACCGGGGGCGGCATTCACCGCGCACTACCGCTGCTGGGGGACGAGCCTTTCCTCGTGGTCAACGGTGATATCTGGACCGACTACGATTTCGCCGCACTGGAGGGCTTCCCGCTGCAAGGGCTGGCCCATCTGGTGCTGGCGGATAACCCCGCTCACCACCCGGGTGGCGATTTTATCCTCGATCAAGACGTGGTCCGTGACGGTGTGCCCGGCCAGCCAGGCCTGACCTACAGCGGCATCGCCGTGTTGCACCCCGCGCTTTTCGAAGGGAGCAGTGCCGGAGCCTTCAAGCTGGCGCCGTTGCTGCGCCAGGCCATGGGCGAAGGGCGCGTCAGTGGCGAGTACTTCACCGGTCGCTGGGTGGATGTCGGCACCCACGAGCGCCTGGCGGAAGTCGAGCGCCTGATCGAGGCGGAGCGCTGAGATGTTCTGGCCCGTCACGTTGCTCGGCGCCATCGTCGGCATGTTCATCGCCAGCATTCCGGGCGCGTTACTCGGTGGCCTGCTTGGCCAGGTGGTGGATCGCCGGCTTAAGCTGGATTCCTGGGCCAGCTTGCGGGCACGCTTGCGGCGTGGCACGGCTGTGGAGCAGGAGGACCTGCTTTTCGTGCTGCTCGGCCGCCTGGCCAAGAGCGAGGGGCGGGTCGTGGACCTGCATATCCAGCAGGCCCGTGCCGAGATGCGCCGCCTTGGGCTGGACGAGGCCGGGCAGCGCCGGGCGATCGTCGCCTTCACCCGGGGCAAGTCCGAGCCGGTCGACCTGTACCTGCCCCTGCGCGGGCTGCGTTATCAGCGTGCCGAAGGCGAGGCGTTGCTGCGCAGCTGCTGGCAGATGGCGGCAGCGGATGGCCGGGTTGGCAAGCACGAGCGGGAACTGATCCTGCTCTGGGGCAAATGGCTGGATTGGCCGGCGGAGCAGGTGGAAGCCCTGTGCGCCGGCTTCGATATTCCTGGCGGTGCGCCTGTGCGTCGTGGCAGTGCCTACCAGGATGCCCTGGCGCTACTGGGGGTGAACGCCAACAGTGAGCCGGCGGCGATCAAGCGCGCCTACCGGCGTTTGATCAGCCGCAACCACCCGGACAAGCTGGCCGGCGCCGGGGCCAGCCCGCAGCGTGTGCGCGAGGCCACCGAGAAAACCCGTGAGTTGCACAACGCCTACAGCCTGATCCGCGAGCGCCACGGCTTCCGCTAGATACCCGGCGACTGCGGGATGATGGGCGCCGGCGCGGCCGCGGGTGCCTTTTTCCCCGGTGCCTGCAGGTGCGATTCGAGCCAGCCGCGCACCCGCCGGAACAACTGCTCCTGGTCGGCGTTCCGGTCCGGCAACGTCTTCAGACCCACTTGCACATAGGCCGGGTGCTTGTCGCGCTTGCTCGCCTGCAGGCGCTTGAGGGCGGCTGCGCTGTCCAGGGGCCGGTCCTTGTAGAAGAAATCACCGATGGATTGCTTGAGCTTGGGCGCCGAGTCCTCCAGGGCCGGGCTGTAGCCGGGCGGTACCTCGGCATCCACCAGCACCAGGTTGTCGATGCCGGCGGACGGCGCATCGCTCAAGGCCTGCACGGCCCAATAGGCACCGCTGCCGTGGCCGAGCAGGACGATGGTCTTCGGGCCCTGCTGGTTGGCGAAGGCAATGGCCGCCTGGATGCGCGCGGCGATCCGCGTGGCCTGGGCCTTGCGTTCTTCCTCGGCGCTGAGAACCGGCTGCGCCGAGTCGGTGGAGGGCTCGGCGCTGCCCGCCTGCTCGGGCGTGGGCGGTGGAGTGGCCGGGTCGGCCTTCTCGGTTTTCGCATCGCCGTCGGCGGGTGGTTCGGCCTGTTCCACCGGGCGCGGTGGCGGCTCGTTGCCCTTGGGATCGGGCAGGGTGAGGCTGAGGCTGTGCCAGCCGACATCCGGCAGCTTGTTGCGCAGCGGCGCGACCGCCCGAGGCCAGTCGGCGCTCTCGCCATCACCGGGCAGCAGGATCACCACGCCATTGGGCTCGGCTACATTGGCCGGCTTCCACAGGGCCAGGAACGCATCGTCGCCGGCCTTCAGCTGTTGCTGTTCCTTCTGGGGCAACTGGCGCTCCAGGGCACTGGCGTCTTCCTGGCTGCGTTCTTCCAGGGGCGCGCGCTCCACCGGCGCTTCCGTGGCGGCGCTCTCGTCCTTCTTTTCGGCCGGCGGGTCTTCGCCGTGGGCGATCGTCGGCAGCAGCAGCGCGAGGCAAAGGGCGGCGAGTGTCGGGCGAGGGGCTCGGAGCATCAGAAGATTCCACGGAGTGGCCATAGGCACGCAGCCTAATGGCTAGGCCGGTATTTGTCAGGCGCACCTTCGCCTCGGCAGGGATGCTGGAGTAAGGTACGTCGGCTTCGTTCTCGGGCAGCCTGGCTGTGCGGAGTTTCCTGTGATTCGTTCGTTGTGTCTCTTCCTTCTCACCTGCTGCCTGGCGGCTTCCCTGGGCGCTGCCCCCGCATCCACGCCAGTCGTACTGGAGCCGCCGCTGCGCGAGTGGCTGGATCAGCACGAGCAGTTGCGTGCCGGCGTGGTGCTGCAGGCGCCTTATGCGCAGCTGGACCGCCGCCTGCAGCAGCTCTCCGGCGTCAACGTGGAGCTGCTCGACTGGGTCGCCGCCGCACTCGGCGTGCGCCTGGTCTGGCGCACCTTCGCCGATAACGCCGAGCTGGAGCATGCCCTGCGCACCGGGCAGATCGACCTCGCGCCCGGTCTCAGCCAAACCCCTGGCGGCCTGCGCCTGTGGCTGTTCTCCGACCCCTATATGCGCGTGCCGCAGTTGGTGGTGGGGGAGCGTGGCAACGGCGGCGCCGTGGATATCGAGAAGCTCGGCGGTGATGAGCCCGTGGCGGTGCGCGCACCCAGCGCGGTGGCGGACTACCTGCGCGCCACCTATTCCAATGTTGCCGTGCAGGGCGTGGGCAGTGAGCGCCAGGCCCTGCGTGCGGTGCTGGAGCAGCAGGTGAAGTTCGCGGTGATAGACGAAGCGCAGCTCAGCCGGCTGTCTCGCGAGCAGGAGTTCTCTGGCCTTGCGGTGGTGGGCGACATCGGTTTTCCCCAGTTGCTGCGAGTGGCGACCCGGCGCGACTGGCCGCAGCTCTCCACGGCGGTGGACGCCGCGCTGCGCACCATTCCGCCCAAGGACCTGGACCAGTTGCACGAGCGCTGGCTGCAGCCCAAGTACCCGCGCATGGGCGAGTCGCCCGGTTTCTGGCAGAACCTCAGCCTGCTGCTCGGCCTGTTGTTCCTCAGCGCGGCGGCGATCATCTACTGGCTGCGCCGTCAGCAGCGCAGCCTGGAGAAGCGCCTGCTGGAGGCGCGGCATGCCATCCAATTGCGTGAGACGGCGGAGGAGGCGCTGCGCCTCACCCAGTTCTCCATCGACAACAGCACCATCGGCATCCTCTGGGTCAACTGGGACAGCCATGTGCGCTATGCCAATCGTGCCGTGGAACAGATGCTCGGCTACGAGGCCGGCGGCCTCACCGATCGCCCCCTGGCGCATATCCAGCCGCAGCTGGACATGGACCGCTGGCTCAACCTCTGGCGCCGCGCGCGCAACCACGATGAAAGTGCGCAGACCTTCGAGACCGCCTGCCTGCGCGCCGATGGCAGCGAGATGCCGGCGGACGTTTCCCTGAGCTTCCTGCGCTTCGGCACCTCCGAGTACCTGGTGGTGTTCCTCACCGACGTCACCGAGCGCCGCCGTGCCCATGCCGCCCTGGAGGAGAGCGAGGCACGCCTCAAGGGCATCGCCTCCAACGTGCCGGGCCTGGTGTTCCGCCTGGAGCGCCTGCGTGCCGGCGAAGACGCCGAGTTCGCCTTCATCGGCGCCGGCAGCGAGGCCCTGGTGGGCTATAGCGCCGGTGAGTTGCTGGACACCGGGCGTGGCATCCGTGGCCTGGTGCACCCGGACGATGTCGACGGCTACTGGGCCAGCCAGATGGCGGCGCTGGCGGCTGACCGCGACTGGCACTGGCAGGGCCGCGTCCTCACCCGCGAAGGCCAGCAGCGCTGGGCCGATATCAAGGCCAGTGCACGTCTTTTCGAGGACGGCCGCGCCACCTGGGACGGCGTGGTCTGGGACATCACCGCCAACAAGCAGATCGAACTCGAACTGGCCGCTTCCCGTGCCCAGCTGCGGGACCTGTCGGCGCACCTGGAAAGCGTGCGCGAGGAGGAGAAGGCGCGCATCGCCCGCGAAGTGCACGACGAACTGGGCCAGGTGCTCACCGTGCTCAAGCTGGAAACCTCCATGTGCGAGCTGGCCTATGGCGAGCTGGACCCCGGCCTGGGCGAGCGCCTGAACAGCATGAAGCGCCTCATCGCCCAGCTCTTCCAGCTGGTGCGCGATGTGGCCACGGCCTTGCGCCCGCCCATCCTCGATGCCGGCATCGGTTCGGCCATCGAGTGGCAGGCACGGCGCTTCGAGGCACGAACCGGCATTCCCTGCCTGGTGCGGGTGCCGGAGGTGCTGCCGCAGCTGTCGGACGCCAAGGCCATCGGCCTGTTCCGTATCCTTCAGGAGGCACTGACCAACGTCATGCGCCACGCCCAGGCCCACAGCGTGGAAGTGGCGCTGGAGCTGGAAGACGGCGGCCTGCAACTGATCGTCAGCGACGATGGCGTGGGCTTCGACCCCGCTGCCTGCCGACCGGGCGTATCCTTCGGCCTCGTCGGCATGCGCGAGCGGGTGTTGATGCTGGGCGGCGACCTGTCGATCGACAGCCAGCCGGGAGACGGCGCCACGCTGGTGGTGCGCGTCGCTTTGGACAAGGAGAAGAGCAGGTGATCCGAGTATTGGTGGCCGAAGACCACACCATCGTCCGCGAGGGCATCAAGCAGTTGATCGGCCTGGCCAAGGACCTGTGCGTGGTGGGTGAGGCGGGCAATGGCGAGCAGTTGCTCGACACCCTGCGGCAGACGCCCTGCGAGGTGGTGCTGCTGGATATCTCCATGCCCGGCGTCAACGGCCTGGAGGCCATTCCGCGCATCCGTGCCCTGACCAACCCGCCGGCGGTGCTGGTGCTGTCGATGCACGACGAGGTGCAGATGGCGGCGCGCGCGCTGAAGATCGGCGCTGCCGGCTACGCCACCAAGGACAGTGACCCGGCGCTGCTGCTCACCGCCATCCGCAAGGTCGCGTCCGGTGGCCGCTACATCGACCCCGAGCTGGCCGACCGCATGGTGTTCGAAGTGGGCCTGACCGATTCGCGCCCGCCCCACGCGCTGTTGTCCGAGCGCGAGTTCTCGGTGTTCGAGCGCCTGGTGAAGGGGGAGGGCGTCAACGAGATCGCCCAGCACCTGGCAGTCAGCGGCAAGACCGTGAGCACCCACAAGGCGCGCCTGATGCAGAAACTCGGCGCCCATTCGGTGGCCGATCTGGTCAAGTACGCGGTGGAGCACAAGCTGGTCTGAATACCTGATCGACCCGCTGGGAATTGTAGGGCTCGCCCTACACGCGATCCTCCGCCGCCCTTATAGCAATCTCTCATAGCGCCCGATTTGCGTGGCTTGCCGGCTTCTCTAGTCTCTGGGGACGGCATAAACAAAAATCACAAAGGTGCGGTGATGGCCTCCATTCCGGCGAACGATGTACTGGTCAGCTTCCGTGGCGTGCAAAAGAGCTACGACGGCGAGTCGCTCATCGTCAAAGACCTCAACCTGGACATTCGCAAAGGCGAGTTCCTGACCCTGCTGGGCCCCTCCGGCTCCGGCAAGACCACCAGCCTGATGATGCTCGCCGGGTTCGAGACCCCGACCAATGGCGAGATCCTCCTGGCCGGGCGCTCGATCAACAACGTGCCGCCGCACAAGCGCGACATCGGCATGGTGTTCCAGAACTACGCGTTGTTCCCGCACATGACGGTGGCCGAGAACCTGGCCTTCCCGCTCACCGTGCGCGGCATGAACAAGACCGACATCAGCGAACGCGTGAAGCGCGCGCTGTCCATGGTCCAGCTCGACGCCTTCCGCAACCGCTACCCGGCCCAGCTCTCCGGCGGCCAGCAGCAGCGCGTGGCCCTGGCCCGCGCCCTGGTGTTCGAGCCGCAGCTGGTGCTGATGGACGAGCCGCTGGGCGCGCTCGACAAGCAGCTGCGCGAGCACATGCAGATGGAGATCAAGCACATCCACCAGCGCCTGGGCGTGACGGTGGTGTACGTGACCCACGACCAGGGCGAGGCGCTGACCATGTCCGACCGCGTGGCGGTGTTCCATCAGGGCGAGATCCAGCAGATCGCACCACCCCGCGAGCTCTACGAAGCCCCCAGCAACACCTTCGTGGCCAACTTCATCGGTGAGAACAACCGCCTCAACGGCCAGCTGGTCAGCCGTGATGGCGAGCGCTGCGTGGTCAGCCTGGCCCGTGGCGAGAAGGTCGAGGCGCTGGCGGTCAACGTCGGCCAGCCGGGCGAGCCGGTGACCCTGTCGATCCGCCCCGAACGGATACGCCTGAACGGTGGCAGCGAGCGCTGCGCGAACCGCTTCTCCGGCCGCGTCGAGGAGTTCGTCTACCTGGGCGACCACGTGCGCATCCGCATGGAGGTGTGTGGCAAGCCCGACTTCTTCGTCAAGCAACCCATTGCCGAGCTCGACCCCGCATTGGCGGTAGGCGACGTGGTGTCCCTCGGTTGGCAAGTGGAGCACGTGCGCGCACTGGACCCGCTGATAGCGGACTGACGACGCGGCGGCACCCCGGCATTACCCACCCAGCACTATGGAGAAAACAACAATGTCCAAATCCTTGAAGCTCACTGCCCTTGCGTTGGGGCTGGCATGCGCCGCACAGGCCATGGCAGCCGACCTGACCGTCGTTTCATTCGGCGGCGCGAACAAGAATGCCCAGGTGAAGGCGTTCTACGAACCCTTCCAGGCGTCCACCAGCAACAAGATCATCGCCGGCGAGTACAACGGCGAGATGGCCAAGGTGAAAGCCATGGTCGATACCGGCAGCGTTTCCTGGAACCTGGTGGAGGTCGAATCCCCCGAGCTGGCCCGTGGCTGTGACGAGGGCCTGTTCGAAGAGCTGGACCCGGCGCAGTTCGGCAAGGCCGAGGACTTCGTGCCCGGCGCCGTCCAGCCCTGCGGCGTGGGCTTCTTCGTCTGGTCCACCGTGCTCGCCTACAACGCCGACAAGCTGAAGAGCGCCCCCACCAGCTGGGCCGACTTCTGGGACACCGGCAAATTCCCGGGCAAGCGCGGCCTGCGCAAAGGCGCCAAGTACACCCTGGAGTTCGCCCTGATGGCCGACGGCGTCGCGCCCAAGGACGTCTACACCGTGCTCGCCACCAAGGAAGGCCAGGACCGCGCCTTCAAGAAGCTCGACCAGATCAAACCGAGCATCCAGTGGTGGGAAGCCGGCGCCCAGCCGCCGCAGTTCCTCGCCTCCGGCGACGTGGTCATGAGCTCCGCCTACAACGGTCGCATCGCCGCCGTGCAGAAGGAGAGCAACCTCAAGGTAGTGTGGACCGGCGGCATCTACGACTTCGACGCCTGGGCCATCCCGAAGGGCGCCAAGGATCAGGACGCCGCGCTGAAGTTCATCGCCTTCTCGGTCAAGCCCGAGCAGCAGAAGATCTACTCCGAGAACATCGCCTACGGTCCGGCCAACAAGCAGGCGGTACCGCTGCTGGACAAGGGCCTGCTCAAGGACATGCCGACCACGCCTGAGAACATCAAGGACCAGGTCGCCATGAACGTGACCTTCTGGGCCGACTACGGCGAGCAGCTGGAACAACGCTTCAACTCCTGGGCCGCCAAGTAACCGGCCACCCAGCACATCCCCTCCTCCTCGCGGGGGAGGGGAGTACCCAGAGATCCACCGGAGTTCGCCATGGCCACCCTCGTTGCCGGCCCGACCCTCAAGCAACGCCTTGCGCGTGCCGAGCGGGTCAACCGCCTGAAGTCCCAGGCCCTGATCCTGCCGCTGCTGCTGTTCCTCCTGCTGACCTTCCTGGTCCCCATCGGCACCCTGCTCTACAAGAGCGTGAGCAACCCCGAGGTGGTCGGCGCGCTGCCGCGTACCGTCGAGGCGATCGCCGCCTGGGACGGCAAGGCGCTGCCCGATGAGCCGGCCTACAAGGCCCTGGCCGAAGACCTGGCCGCTGCGCGCAAGAACCAGACCGTCGGCGATCTTTCCAAGCGCCTGAACATGGAGCTGGCCGGCTATCGCAGCCTGATGGCCAAGACCGCCCGCGCACTGCCGTTCAAGGAAACCCCCGCTTCCTACAAGGACGCGATGGAAGGCCTCGACGAGCGCTGGGGCGACCCGGCCTACTGGCAGGCGATCCGCCGCAACGCCTCCAGCCTGACCCCCTATTACCTGCTGGCGGCCGTCGACCATCGCATCGACGACCTCGGCGAAGTCGCCCCGGCGACGCCTGACCAGGCCATTTACCTGGACATCTTCACCCGCACCTTCTGGATGGGCGCGGTGATCACCCTCATCTGCCTGGTGCTGGCCTATCCGCTGGCCTACCTGCTGGCCAACCTGCCGACGCGCAAGAGCAACCTGCTGATGATCCTGGTGCTGCTGCCGTTCTGGACCTCGATCCTGGTGCGCGTGGCGGCCTGGATCGTGCTGCTGCAGTCCGGCGGCCTGATCAACGGGGCGCTGCTCAAGCTCGGGCTGATCGACCAGCCGCTGCAACTGGTGTTCAACCGCACCGGCGTCTACGTGGCGATGGTGCACATCATGCTGCCGTTCATGATCCTGCCGATCTACAGCGTGATGAAGGGCATCTCGCCCACCTACATGCGTGCGGCGATCTCCCTCGGCTGCCACCCCTTCGCCAGCTTCTGGCGGGTGTATTTCCCGCAGACCGTGGCGGGTGTAGGCGCGGGTTGCCTGCTGGTGTTCATCCTGTCCATCGGCTACTACATCACCCCGGCGCTGCTGGGCAGCCCGAACGACCAGATGGTCAGCTACTTCGTCGCCTTCTTCACCAACACCACCATCAACTGGGGCATGGCCACGGCCCTGGGCGGCATGCTGCTGCTGGCCACCATGGTGCTCTACGTCGTCTACAGCTGGCTGGTGGGCGCCGGCCGCCTGCGCCTGGGTTGAGGAGATAAGAAATGCTGAGTCCCTACATGTCTCCGGTCGAGCGCCTGTGGTTCTACACCCTGCGCATCCTCTGTGGTCTGGTGCTGCTGTTCCTGATCCTGCCGGTGCTGGTGATCATCCCGCTGTCGTTCAACTCTGGCACCTTCCTGGTCTACCCGCTGCAGGGCTTCTCCCTGCGCTGGTACGCGGACTTCTTCGGCTCGGCCGAGTGGATGCGCGCGCTGACCAACAGCATCATCGTCGCCCCGGCCGCGACCTTGCTGGCGATGGTCTTCGGCACCCTGGCCTCCATCGGCCTGACCCGGGGCGAGTTCCGCGGCAAGGCGCTGGTGATGAGCCTGCTGATCTCGCCGATGGTGGTGCCGGTGGTGATCATCGGTGTCGCCAGCTACCTGTTCTTCGCCCCGCTGGGGCTGGGCAACAGCTACCTGTCGCTGATCCTGGTGCACGCGGTGCTCGGCGTGCCCTTCGTCATCATCACCGTATCGGCCACCCTGCAGGGCTTCAACCACAACCTGGTGCGCGCCGCCGCCAGCCTGGGCGCGCCGCCACTGACCGCGTTCTTCCGCGTGACCCTGCCGCTGATCGCGCCGGGGGTGATTTCGGGGGCGCTGTTCGCCTTCGCCACCTCCTTCGACGAAGTGGTGGTGACCCTGTTCCTCGCCGGCCCCGAGCAGGCCACCCTGCCGAGGCAGATGTTCAGCGGCATCCGCGAGAACCTCAGCCCCACCATCGCGGCGGCGGCGACCCTGCTGATCGGCTTCTCCGTGGTGCTGTTGCTGGTGCTGGAGTGGCTGCGCGGCCGCAGCGAAAAACTGCGTACGTCGATGCCCGAGTAACGGCGCGACAGGTCGGAAACGGGGAGCCAAGGCTCCCCGTTTGCATTGTGGCGGGGCATCGCTGATGTATGACAAAGCCATGGAGGCGGACTCAGGCTACAATCCGCGCCACCGTGATTCTGCTCCGAGGTCTGTCATGCAACCCTTCGCCATCGCACCGTCGATCCTTTCCGCCGATTTCGCCCGCCTGGGCGAGGAAGTCGACAACGTGCTCGCCGCTGGCGCCGATATCGTCCACTTCGACGTGATGGACAACCACTACGTGCCCAACCTGACCATCGGCCCGATGGTCTGCTCGGCGCTGCGCAAGTACGGCGTCACCGCGCCCATCGACGTGCACCTGATGGTCTCGCCGGTGGATCGCATCATCGGCGACTTCATCGAGGCCGGTGCCACCTACATCACCTTCCACCCGGAAGCCTCCCTGCACGTCGACCGTTCCCTGCAGCTGATCCGCGACGGCGGCTGCAAGGCCGGCCTGGTGTTCAACCCGGCAGCGGGCCTGGACGCGCTGAAGTACGTGATGGACAAGGTCGACATGATCCTGCTGATGAGCGTGAACCCCGGCTTCGGCGGGCAGAAGTTCATCCCCGGGACCCTCGACAAGCTGCGTGAGGCGCGCGCGCTGATCGACGCCTCCGGCCGCGATATCCGCCTGGAGATCGACGGCGGCGTCAACGTGAAGAACATCCGCGAGATCGCCGCTGCGGGTGCTGACACCTTCGTCGCCGGCTCGGCCATCTTCAACACGCCGGACTACGCCGAAGTCATCGCCGCCATGCGCGCCGAGCTGGCCCAGGCCTGATGAGCGCCCTGCAGCGGCTGTTCGACGGGCGCCTGCCGCGCCTGGTGATGTTCGACCTGGATGGCACCCTGGTGGATTCGGTGCCCGACCTCGCTGCCGCCATCGACCGCATGCTCGTCACCCTCGGCCGCCCGGCCGCGGGTATCGAGCAGGTGCGCGAATGGGTCGGCAACGGTGCCCGGGTGCTGGTGCGCCGCGCCCTGGCCGGTGGCCTCGATCATGCCGCCGTGCATGACGAGGACGCCGAGAAGGCGCTGGAGATCTTCATGGAGGCCTACGCCGACAGCCATTCGCTGACGGTGGTCTACCCGGGCGTCGCCGAGACTCTCAAGTGGCTGAAGAAGAAAGGCGTCGAGCTGGCGCTGATCACCAACAAGCCGGAGCGCTTCGTCGCCCCCTTGCTGGACGAGATGAAGCTCGGTCGTTACTTCCCGCTGATCATCGCCGGCGACACCCTGCCCCAGCAGAAGCCCGACCCGGCGGCACTGCTCCATGTGATGCACATGACCGGCACCAGCCGCACCGAATCGCTGTTCATCGGTGACTCGCGCAACGACGTGCTGGCAGCCAAGGCGGCCGGCGTGCAGTGCGTGGCGTTGAGCTACGGCTACAACCACGGACGGCCCATCAGCGAAGAGGAGCCGGCCCTGGTGGTGGACGACCTGCGTGAGCTGCTGCCTGGCGGTTGCGCGGCAAACGGCGCTGCGCTAATGTCGCCCGACTCCCCAGATCATCTGCCTCACAGAGATAGAAACGTGCTGGTTCCCTGCAAGCGTTGGCTCGAACGAGCCGGAATGAAGATCATCAAGGCCGCGGCCCGTTGGCGCTGGCGCGCCTGATTTGATTCTGGCCGGATACTCCGGCGCGTTTGCACACCGACGTTTTTTTCTCCAGGAGCCTCCGGGCTCCTCGCCCACGAGGCTGATCATGACCCGCGATGAATTCCTGCGTTTGGCCGCTGAAGGCTACAACCGCATCCCGCTCGCGTTCGAAACCCTGGCGGATTTCGACACCCCCCTTTCCCTCTACCTGAAACTGGCCGACACGCCGTACTCCTACCTGCTGGAGTCGGTACAGGGCGGCGAGAAGTGGGGTCGTTACTCGATCATCGGGCTGGAAAGCCGCACCGTCCTGCGCGCCCATGGCCACCAGGTCAGCGTGAGCGTCGACGGCCAGGTGGTGGAGAGCCAGGAGAGCGAAGACCCGCTGGGCTTCGTCGAGGCCTTCAAGGATCGCTACAAGGTGGCGCCCATCGCCGGGCTGCCGCGCTTCAACGGCGGGCTGGTGGGTTACTTCGGCTACGACTGCGTGCGCTACGTCGAGAAGCGCCTGGCCAACTGCCCGAACCCCGATCCGCTGGGCACCCCGGACATCCTGCTGATGGTCTCGGACGCCGTGGTGGTGTTCGACAACCTGGCCGGCAAGCTGCACGCCATCGTGCTGGTGGACCCGAGCGCCCCTGACGCCTTCGAGCAGGGCCAGGCGGCCCTCGCCGAGCTGCGCCAGAAGCTGCGCCTGCCGATCACCCCGCGCCTGGGCGTGGACCCGGCGCTGCAGTTCTCCGAAGACCTGCCCTACCGCTCCAGCTCCACCCGTGAGGAGTACGAGCAGGCGGTACGCGAGATCAAGGAGTTCATCCTCGCCGGCGACTGCATGCAGGTGGTGATCTCCCAGCGCATGACCATCGATTTCAAGGCCGCGCCCATCGACCTCTACCGGGCGCTGCGCTGCTTCAACCCGACGCCCTACATGTACTTCTTCAACTTCGGCGATTTCCACGTGGTGGGCAGCTCGCCGGAGGTGCTGGTGCGGGTCGAGGACGGCCTGGTCACCGTGCGCCCCATCGCCGGCACTCGCCCGCGTGGCGCCACCGAGGAAGCCGACCTGGCGCTTGAGGAGGACCTGCTCTCCGACGCCAAGGAGCTGGCCGAGCACCTGATGCTCATCGACCTGGGCCGCAACGATGTTGGCCGCGTCTCCTCCACCGGCTCGGTGAAGGTCACCGAGAAGATGGTGATCGAGCGCTACTCCAACGTGATGCACATCGTCTCCAACGTCACCGGGCAGCTGAAGGACGGCGTCTCGGCGATGGACGCGCTGCGCGCCATCCTGCCGGCCGGCACCCTCTCCGGGGCGCCGAAGATCCGCGCGATGGAGATCATCGACCAGCTCGAACCGGTCAAGCGTGGCGTCTACGGCGGCGCCGTGGGCTACCTGGCCTGGAACGGCAACATGGACACCGCCATCGCGATTCGCACGGCGGTCATCAAGGACGGCCAACTGCACGTGCAGGCAGGCGCGGGAATCGTCGCCGACTCGGTCCCGGCACTGGAATGGGAGGAGACGCTGAACAAGCGCCGCGCCATGTTCCGTGCCGTGGCTCTCGCCGAACAGACCGCCAAGACCGACGCCTGAGGATCGCTCCATGTTGCTGATGATCGATAACTACGACTCTTTTACCTACAACGTGGTGCAGTACCTGGGCGAACTGGGTGCTGATGTCCATGTGATCCGCAACGACGAACTCTCCGTCGCCGAGATCGAAGCCCTGAACCCCGAGCGCATCGTGGTTTCACCCGGCCCCTGCACGCCTACCGAGGCGGGCGTGTCGCTGGAGGTGATCACCCACTTCGCCGGCAAGCTGCCGATCCTCGGCGTGTGCCTGGGTCACCAGAGCATCGGCCAGGCTTTCGGCGGCGACGTGGTGCGTGCGCGCCAGGCCATGCATGGCAAGACCAGCCCGGTGTTCCACGAGGACCTGGGCGTGTTCGAAGGGCTGAACAACCCGCTGACCGTGACCCGTTACCACTCCCTGGTGGTGAAGCGCGAGACGCTGCCGGAGTGCCTGGAGATCACCGCCTGGACCCAGCACGCCGACGGCGCCGTGGACGAGATCATGGGCCTGCGCCACAAGACGCTGAACATCGAGGGTGTGCAATTCCATCCGGAATCCATACTCACCGAGCAGGGCCACGAGCTGCTGGCCAATTTCCTCAAGCAACAAGGCGGGGTGCGCTGAGATGGATATCAAGGAAGCCCTCAACCGCGTGGTCAACCAGCTGGACCTGACCACCGAGGAAATGCAGGACGTAATGCGCCTGATCATGACCGGCCAGTGCACCGACGCGCAGATCGGCGCCTTCCTCATGGGGATGCGCATGAAGAGCGAGACCATCGACGAGATCGTCGGCGCGGTTTCGGTGATGCGCGAGCTGGCCAGCCGTGTCGAACTGGGCTCCCTGGCCCGGGTGGTCGACGTGGTCGGCACCGGTGGCGACGGCGCCAACATCTTCAACGTCTCCTCGGCCGCGAGCTTCGTGGTCGCCGCTGCGGGGGGCAAGGTCGCCAAGCACGGCAACCGTGCGGTGTCCGGCAAGACCGGCAGCGCCGACGTGCTGGAAGCGGCCGGCATCTACCTGGACCTGAAGCCCGAACAGGTGGCGCGCTGCATCGAGCACGTCGGCGTCGGCTTCATGTTCGCCCAGGTCCATCACAAGGCGATGAAGTACGCCGCCGGCCCGCGTCGCGAGCTGGGGCTGCGCACCCTGTTCAACATGCTTGGCCCGCTTACGAATCCGGCCGGTGTGAAGCACCAGGTGGTCGGCGTGTTCAGCCAGGCGCTGTGCCGCCCGCTGGCCGAGGTGCTCAAGCGCCTGGGCAGCGAGCACATCCTGGTGGTGCATTCGAAGGATGGCCTGGACGAGATCAGTCTCGCTGCTCCGACCCATGTCGCCGAACTCAAGGACGGCGTGGTCACCGAGTACCAGGTGCAGCCCGAGGACTTCGGCATCAAGAGCCAGAGCCTGATCGGCCTCGCCGTGGACAGCCCGCAGCAGTCGCTGGAACTGATCCGCGACGCCCTGGGCCGTCGCAAGACCGAGAATGGCCAGAAGGCTGCTGAGATGATCGTGCTCAACGCCGGTGCTGCGCTCTATGCAGCGGACCACGCGAGCACCTTCAAAGAGGGCGTGCAGCTCGCCCACGACGCACTGCATACCGGCCTCGCCCGCGAGAAGCTGGAAGAATTGGCCTCCTTTACCGCGGTGTTCCGAGTGGAGAATGAAGCGTGAGCATCCCTACCGTTCTTGAAAAGATCCTGGCCCGCAAGGCCGAGGAAGTCGCCGAGCGCCGCCTGCGCGTGCCGCTGGCAGAAGTCGAGGCGCTGGCCCGTGCCGCCGATGCGCCCCGTGGGTTTGCCCGTGCGTTGCTGGAGCAGGCTGCACGCAAGCAGCCGGCGGTGATCGCCGAGATCAAGAAGGCCTCCCCGAGCAAGGGCGTCATCCGCGAGAACTTCGTGCCGGCGCAGATCGCCCGCAGCTACCAGGACGGCGGCGCTACCTGCCTTTCGGTGCTGACCGATGTCGACTTCTTCCAGGGCGGCGACGCCTACCTGCAGGAAGCCCGCGCAGCCTGCTTGCTGCCGGTGATCCGCAAGGATTTCCTCATCGACCCCTACCAGGTGGTCGAGGCGCGTGCGCTGGGTGCCGACTGCGTGCTGCTGATCGTCTCCGCCCTCTCCGATGCGCAGATGGCCGAGCTGGCGAAGACCGCCAAGGATGTGGGGCTGGATGTACTGGTGGAGGTGCACGATGGCGATGAACTGGAGCGTGCGCTGAACACCCTGGATACGCCGCTGGTGGGTATCAACAACCGCAACCTGCACACCTTCGAGGTGAGCCTGGATATCACCCTGGACCTGTTGCCGATGATCCCGCGTGATCGCCTGGTGATCACCGAGAGCGGCATCCTCAACCGTGCGGACGTGGAGCTGATGGAAGTCAGCGAGGTGTTCGGCTTCCTAGTGGGCGAGGCGTTCATGCGTGCCGAGGAACCGGGCACGGAGCTGCGCCGGCTGTTCTTCCCCGAGCGTGGCGGGGTGAGCCGGGCGATCGATCCTGATTGACTGGAAGTGCACATGGAAAAGCCGGCGTCCTGCCGGCTTTTTCATGTGCGCGTCTTAGCGGGTACCGAATACCACCATGGTCTTGCCTTTGACGTGTACCAGGCCCTGTTCCTCCAGGCTCTTGAGTACGCGGCCGACCATTTCACGCGAGCAACCGACGATGCGACCGATCTCCTGACGGGTGATCTTGATCTGCATGCCATCCGGGTGCGTCATGGCGTCGGGTTGCTTGCACAGGTCCAGCAGGGTGCGAGCGACACGACCGGTGACGTCGAGGAATGCCAGGTCGCCGACCTTGCGCGTGGTGTTGCGCAGGCGGTCCGCCATCTGGCTGCCCAGGGCGTAGAGGATCTCCGGGTCCTGCTGGGTCAGTTCGCGGAACTTGGCGTAGCTGAGCTCAGCCACTTCGCATTCCGTCTTGGCCCGTACCCAGGCACTGCGTTCCTTCTCGGTACCTTCCTTTTCGAACAACCCCATCTCACCGAAGAAGTCCCCGGAGTTGAGATAGGCGATGATCATTTCGCGGCCGTCGTCATCCTCGATGAGGATGGTGACCGAGCCTTTGATGATGAAGAAGAGCGTCTCGCAGCGGTCGCCCGCATAGATGATGGTGCTCTTTGCCGTATAACGGCGGCGATGACAGTGCGCTAGCAGCTTGTCGAGGTTCTTGATCTTTGGTGTGAGGGTAATAGCTACCATGCCCGAGTCCCGAAATTTTAAAGGTAAGCCTTTGTCCAACAGGCACTTTCTTATTAGTTATCTGGCTAAGTGTGCCAGTTATCCGGCGTCAGCTTAACAGACGGTTCGTGACCGGTGATCCGAAATTGAGACGCAGGTAACAACTGGCGGGGAACTAAACGACCAACGTATGTGACACGCGGCCATTCCAGGCGCTGTGATAAGCTGGCGACCCTTTTTTTCAGCCTGGAGTCTGGCGATGAAAGCGCGTATCCAGTGGGCAGGAGAAGCCCTGTTCGTCGGCGAGTCCGGCAGTGGTCATGCCGTGGTGATGGACGGCCCGCCGGAGAGTGGCGGCCGCAATCTCGGCGTGCGCCCGATGGAGATGCTGCTCATCGGCCTGGGTGGCTGCACCAACTTCGACGTGGTCAGCATCCTCAAGAAATCCCGCCAGCCGGTGGAGAGCTGCGAGGCTTTCCTCGAGGCCGAGCGCGCTGATGAAGACCCCAAGGTTTTCACCAAGATCCACGTGCACTTCGTGGTCAAGGGCCGCGGCCTGAAGGAAGCGCAGGTCAAGCGCGCCGTCGAACTCTCCGCCGAGAAGTATTGCTCCGCATCGATCATGCTCGGCCGTGCCGGTGTCGAGATCACCCACGACTACGAAATCGTCGAGCTCGGCTGACCCACCGACATCCGATCATCACATTCGGGGCGCAGACTCTGGCAGGTGACGCCCGTCATCTGCATAATGCGCCCCCTCGTTTTTCCGGGGCAATCCGCCCCAGAACCGATAACCACAATCGCCATCGCGAAGAGGTGTAAACCGTCCTACGCAGAAGTCACTGTGCGCTTCTGACGGGCATGCTCAACCACGCGGCAGGGCCGCAATGAACAGAGAGTTCCCAACGGTGAAAAGCAAACTCAAGCTCCACGGGTTCAATAACCTGACGAAGACCTTGAGCTTCAACATCTATGACATCTGCTATGCAGAGACCCCCGAGGACCAGCAGGCCTACGTCGAGTACATCAATGAAGAGTACGACGCCGAACGCCTGACCCAGATCCTCACCGACGTGGTCGACATCATAGGTGCGAACATCCTCAACATTGCCCGCCAGGATTACGATCCCCAGGGCGCCAGCGTGACCATCCTCATTTCCGAGCAGCCGGTGACCCCCACCGACAGCCAGATCGAGGAATCCCCCGGCCCGCTGCCCGAGACCATCCTGGCCCATCTGGACAAGAGCCACATCACCGTTCACACCTACCCGGAGATCCATCCGGTGTCGGGGATCGCGACCTTCCGCGTGGACATCGACGTTTCCACCTGCGGCGTGATCTCGCCCCTGAAGGCGCTCAACTACCTGATCCACCAGTTCGACTCGGACATCGTCACCGTCGACTATCGCGTGCGTGGTTTCACCCGCGATGTGGAAGGCAAGAAGCACTTCATCGACCACGAGATCAACTCGATCCAGAACTACCTCTCCGACGATACCCAGGACGCGTACCAGATGACGGACGTGAACGTGTACCAGGAGAACCTGTTCCACACCAAGATGCTGTTGAAGAACTTCGACCTGGACAACTACCTGTTCGGCGACGCGACCTCCAACCTGACCGCTGAGCAGCGCAAGCAGGTCGAAGAGCGTGTTCGGCACGAGATGCTGGAGATCTTCTACGCGCGCAATATGCCGCGCTGAAGCGCGGGGGCTGCCAGCTCGAAGCTGCAAGCCGCACGTGAAAAGCACAAAGGGCGCCTAGGCGCCCTTTGTCGTTCTTGCAGTGTGTCGTTTTCTTGCAGCTTGAGGCTTGCAGCTTGCCGCTGCTTTAAACCCTATAGGTGCTCTTGGTCATGACCTTGGAGAGCAGGGTCATGCCGAACTTCACCGGAGCCGGGAAGCGCAGGCCGCCGGCGTCCAGTGCGGTGGTGGCGTGCTGCTCCTCGTCGGTGCGCATCTGTTCGAGGATGGCGCGGGACTTGGCGTCATCGGCAGGAATCTGCTGCAGGTGGTCGTCCAGGTGCTTGCAGACCTGGTCCTCGGTGGCGGCGACGAAGCCGAGGCTGACCTTGTCACTGATCAGGCCGGCAACGGCGCCGACGCCGAAGGACAGACCATAGAACAGCGGGTTGAGCACGCTGGGACGGCCGCCCAGCTCACGGATACGCTGCTCGCACCAGGCCAGGTGGTCGATTTCCTCTTCGGCGGCATGTTCCATCGCCTTGCGCACTTCCGGCAGCTTGGCGGTCAGTGCCTGCCCCTGGTATAGCGCCTGGGCGCAGACCTCGCCGGTGTGGTTGATGCGCATCAGGCCGGTGACGTGGCGGCTGTCCGCCTCGCTCATGGGGGCCTCGTCCTGCAGGTTCGCCGGGTTGGGGCGATAGGGCTGGCCCTTGAACGGCAGCAGGGTCTTGAGCGCGGCATCGGCCTGGAGCAGGAAGCGGTCAACGGGGGAGTACTGGCGTTCGGTGGCCATGGGGCACCTCCGGTAGGCAAGAATGCCGGGCAGTTTAACCCATCGGGCCTGCCCGGGTTTGACCGGGATCAGTCCAGCTCGCGCAGCACCCGGAAGCCCAGGGCGTAGTCATCGTGCCCCGGTTGCTTGAGATCGCGCAGGCTGGTGCGCAGGTACGCCGGCCCGCTGTTCCAGGCACCACCCCGGACCACTCGAGGGCTGCGATCCAGCAAGGCTGCGGCTTGCGCCTCGCTGCCGTCGAAGGGGGCAGCGAAGCGCGAGGCGGTCCATTCCCAGACGTTGCCGGCGGTGTCGTGCAGGCCGAAGGCATTGGCCGGGTACTGGCCGACCTGCGCGGTTTTGCCGCGGATCGCGTTGGGGGTGCCGCAGCCCCGGCAATGGGCCCGTGGTACGCTCTCGCTGCTGTCCAGTTCGTCGCCCCACCAGTAGTAGCCTGCACCACCGGCCCGTGCGGCGTATTCCCATTCCGCCTCGGTGGGCAGCCGGTAGCGCTGGCCGGTGACGCTGCTCAGCCAGTCGCAATAGGCGCGGGCGTCGAACCAGCTGATATGGATCACTGGACGCTGGCCGGAGAGGCCCCAGCCTTCGTTGTCGGGCATCGGCTTGCCGGTGGCGCTGGCGTAGCGCTGCCAGTCATCGAAGGTCAGCTCGAAGCGGCCAATGGCGAAGGGCTTGTCGATGGTCACGCGGTGGGTGGGGCGCTCGTTGTCGTTACCGCGCCCGGTGGCATCGCCCATGAGGAACTCGCCGGCAGGGACGATCACCAGTTCCGGGCCCTGGGCGCCGTCCGGCAGGCTGTCGCGCAGGCGTTCGCCGGCCTGTTGGGCCAGGGCGGCGAGTGGTAGCAGCGAGAGGGCGAGGAGTAGCGTGCGGCGCATCAGCCCGGCGGCCAGTGCAGCTGGCGCTGCCCGAGCACGTGCATGTGGATGTGGTAGACGGTCTGGCCGCCCAGCTCGTTGCAGTTCATCACCACGCGGAAGCCTTCATCGCAGCCCTGCTCCTTGGCCAGGCGCTGGGCGGTGTGGACGATATGCCCGGTCAGCGCCTTGTCGTCCTCGGTGAGGTCGTTGAGGGTGTTGATGTGCTTTTTCGGGATCACCAGGAAGTGCACCGGGGCTTGTGGCGCGATGTCGTGGAAGGCGATCACGTGATCGTCTTCATAGAGCTTGCGTGCGGGAATATCCCCAGCGACGATTTTGCAGAACAGACAGTCCACGGACATTCTCCGGCCTGTTATAAGAAGCCCCCGAGTTTAGCGGCGCGTGATTATCCCGGCCAGCCCGCCTGGCCGCACAAGGAGCCTGTGTGAAGAACGACATCCACGATCTGGGGCTGGTGCTGGACTCCAAGGTCAAACTCATCGTCATCGAGTCCTGGGACGAGCAGCGCGTGCTGGAAACCCTGACCACCCTGGCGGTGAAGCGCGGGCTGGGCCTGTTCACCTGGGCGGTGACCGAGGGCCTGCAGCGCCTTGGTTTTGGTGGCGACCCCGTGGGTGACGGCGCCAGTACCGACGCCGAGGCAGCGCTGCGGCTGATCAAGGCCGACCCGCAGCCCAACCTCTACGTGATGTGCGACCTGCATCCCTTCTTCGACGACAACCCCAAGCTGGTGCGCCTGCTCAAGGAAGTCGCCATGGCCGAGGCGATCCACAAGCCGACCCTGGTGCTGGTTTCCCACGCGCTGAAGCTGCCGGCGGAGGTTCAGCGCTACAGCGCCCGCTTCAGCCTGGCGTTGCCGAACGAGGACGAGTTGCTGGCCATCGTTCGCGAAGAAGCCACGCGCTGGAGCGAGCGCAACCGTGGCGCCCGTGTGCGCACCGACAACCGCACCCTGCAGCAGGTGGTGAAGAACCTGCGTGGCCTCAGCCACGGTGAGGCGCGCTCGCTGGCGCGCAACGTGATCTGCGACGACGGCGCCATCACTCAGGAAGACCTGCCGGAGCTGAACAAGACCAAGTTCCAGCTGCTGGACCTGGAAGGCGTGCTCAGCTTCGAATACGACACCGCGCGTTTCGCCGATGTCGGCGGCTTGGCCAACCTCAAGCGCTGGCTGGGTGAGCGCCAGGGCGCTTTCATGGAGGCCAAGCCGGCCAGCATGCCCAAAGGCATGTTGCTGGTGGGCGTGCAGGGCGGTGGCAAGAGCCTGGCGGCCAAGGCGGTGGCGGGGCTTTGGGGGCTGCCGTTGCTGCGCCTGGACTTCGCCTGCCTGTACAACAAGTTCTTCGGCGAAACCGAGCGCAACCTGCGGGACGCGCTCAAGCTGGCCGAGCAGATGGCGCCCTGCGTGTTGTGGATGGATGAGCTGGAGAAGGGCCTGGCCAGTGGCGACCAGGACGGTGGCGTGAGCCAGCGTGTGCTGGGTACGTTGCTGACCTGGATGTCGGAGCGCAAGGCACCCGTGTTCATGGTGGCCACTGCCAACGCCATTCACCGTTTGCCGCCGGAGTTGGTGCGCAAGGGGCGTTTCGACGAGCTGTTCTTCGTCGATCTGCCGGGGAGCGAGGTGCGGGCCGAGATCTTCCGCATCCACCTGTCCCGTCGCGATATCGACCCGGCGCAGTTCGATCTGCCGATCCTGGCGGCGTCCAGCGATGGTTTCTCCGGTGCCGAGATCGAGCAGGCCGTGGTGGGGATGCTCTATGCCGCGCAGGCTGCCCAGGCCAGCGTGAGCCAGGCGCTGCTGTTGCAGCAGTTGCTGGGTACGGCACCGCTGTCGGTGGTGATGGCCGAGGAGCAGGCCAAGCTGCGGGCCTGGGCCGACGGGCGCTGCGTGAAGGCCGATTGAGCGGGTGGGTGGACAGAAGAAAGGCGCCTCGCGGCGCCTTTTTCTATTTCGGTAGGTAGGCCTTGTTGATCCGCCCGGCCAGGCGCCGGACCAGCCAGCGCGGCGACAGGCGTGGGCTCATCGCCAGCAGGCGGTTGCGCCAGCCGGGGATGATGATGGCGCGGTTCTTCTCCAGCGCCTTCACCGTGATCAGCGCGACTTCTTCGGCGCTCATCATCAGCTTGCTGCCTTCCAGCTTCTCGTCGGCCATCCGTGCACCGCGGAAGAAGGCGGTGCGGGTCGGGCCGGGGCAGAGCACCGAGACGCCGACGCCATGGACCTTCAACTCCTCGCGCAGGCCTTCCGAGAAGTGCAGTACGTAGGCCTTGCTGGCGTAGTAGTTGCTCATCCAGGCGCCGGGCTGGAAGCCGGCCACCGACGCGACGTTGAGAATCTGCCCGGTACCACGGCTGGCCATGGCGCCGCCGATCTCGTGACAGAGGCGGGCGAGGGCGAGGACGTTGAGTTCGATCAGTTCCTGCTCGCGGCTCCAGTCCTGTTCGACATAGAGGCCGGAGGTGCCGATGCCGGCGTTGTTCACCAGCAGGTCGATTTCCCGCTCACCCTGGTTGAGCTCATGAAGCAGGCCTGAAAGCTGCAGCGGTTCGGCGAGGTCACAGGTGCGGTAGAGCACTTCGACGCCGAAGCGCTGGGTCAGCTCGTAGGCGATGCTTTCCAGCGCGTCACGTTGCCGGGCCACCAGGATCAGGTGGCGACCCCGCCGGGCCAGGGCTTCCGCCAGGGCCAGGCCGAGGCCGCTGGAGGCGCCGGTAATCAGGGCAAAACGAGGCATCGGGAATCTCCGTGTCGGGGCCGGGTTGGACAACGTCAGCCCCGGGAGGTTGCTCAGTTGGACTCGTTCTCTTCCTGTTCGGCGGCCGCGTCGCCCTCGTCCATCGACTCGTCCGGCTCTGCATAGGGCGCGGCTTCGTCGGTCGGTTCGGCATAGTCAGCGCTATCGCCATCGGCCGGCATCTCGTAGTTGCTCATCTCGGAGCGCTCCACGTAGTCCTGGTAGGCCGGGATGCTGATGGCGGCGAGGATGCCGAAGACCACCGGTATGATCAGCCACATCCAGGCCAGGACCTTGACGGCAGTGGTGTTCGGCGGCGGCGGTGCACCGAAGCGGTTGGCGCCGGTGGTGCCGGGGATGAACAGCAGCAGCAGGGGGAAGACGCTGCCGACAATGGGCACGAAGTTCAGCAGGTAGAGCCAGCCCGACCAGCCGATGTCGTGCAGGCGCTGAACGTTGATCTGCACGCTGACGACGATGGCGGCGATACCCAGCACGGTGGCGATGAGGCCGCCGACGACCGGGTGGATGGCGAAGCCGATGCCTGCGCCGACGCCAAGCACGACCAGCAGCGCGATCATGAACACGAAGGACCAGGCCAGGTAGCGCACTCGGCCGATACGACCGGTGATGCCGAAGGGGCGCAGTTCGCAGTATTGGGGCAGCGCCTCGCCGACCTGGGCCTGCGGGGTGGCGTAAGGCGAGGCGCCCGGTGCCACGGCCGACGATGCGACGGCGGGAGCGGCTTCAGCCAGTTGTGCCTGACGGGCGAGGAATTTCTCGATGATGATGCCGCACGCCTGGCACTCGCCGGACTTGGCCTGCTCGTGGCCACACTTGGGGCAGGTCATGGTGCCGGTGTCCTGCTCGCTTTCTGCTGCGGCGAGGGTTTCCGGGTTCGGGTGGTCTTCGGTTTCCACCAGGCTGAAGCCAGCGGCGAAGTCCTGTTCCTTGCGTACCTGGGCACCGGCCCGCTGCAGGGCGGCCAGGTATTTGTCTGCCTCGACCTCTTCGAGGTCACGTTTCAGCGCCACGGGGCGCCCGCCGAACAGGCTGTCGATCTTGCTGGCATCGCTCTTGAACAGCTTGGCCAGGTTCTCCTTGACAGTTTCCAATGCCGCACCGGGCATCAGTTCTCCTTCGAAGACGATCTTGTAGCGGGCATCGGACATGCGGGCATCCTTGTCAGCGGCTGGTTAGGGATGGCACAGCGTAATGGTGGCGCACCCTGCGGCACAAGCGGGCTGCCGCACAAAAAACAGAGCTGGTCAGGCGGCTGGCTGCGGCTTCCATGTGCCGACGAGGCGCCCGTGACGGAGCAGGCGCAGTTGGCCGAAGCCGCTGAACAGTCCTTCGGACAGGAGAGGCCGCAGGAACACCCAGTCGTCGACGCCGAGCCCGGTCGTTGCCGAGCCGATCAGGCGCTCCTGGTTGGGGCTGCGCCCGTAGATGCCGTCATAGGCCAGGCCTGCGGGGGATGCGGGGTCGGCGGGCCAGCCTCCTCCATAGAGGTAGTAGGCGTTCTGCCGGTTGGGATTCCAGGCTTCGAGCACGCCCTGGGCCTGTTGCAGGTAGGGGAGGGGGCCGCGTTGAACCTTGAGTACCGGCGTGGCGATCCACACCGCGCTCTGGTGGCTGGCCAGGAGGGGCGTGTCGAACTCGGCGGGCTTGAGCAGGGCCGAGCCGACGGCGACTTCGTTCAGCGGTGTCGGCCCCTTGGCGTGCAGGGCATAGGTGAGACTGCCAGCGCCATTGAGCAGGGGTTGCCTGGGCCAGATGGCGGGGAAGGCGCGTGCGGTATCGATGAAGGCTGTGTATCGCTCGTTGGCGGCAGTAAAGGCTTGCTGGCTGTCGGTCCAGAACGGTGCGTGGGCTACCTGGGCGTCGTAGCCCATCAGCCCGCGCAGTTGCAGCAGCGTGCTGTTGTCGGCGAGCAGTCGCAGCGTCTGCGCCAGGTGGGTGGCATCCGGGTGGCCGCCGCGCTGCAGGCCGATATCGATCTCCAGGGCGATGATCATGGGCTTCTGCAGGGCCTTGGCGAGCTCGAGGTACTGCACGAGGCGCTGCGGGCTGTCGATCAGCCAGGTGAGCTGGCGTGAAGGGTCGAAGCCAAGGCCATTGGGCAACTGCTGGTAGAAGGCGAGGGCGGCGGCCACCGGCAGCGGCTTGCCCAGCAGCAGGTCGGCGTCGGGGAAGGCCTGTGCCAACTGGTTGGCCTGGGGTTGGTGGAAGACCATGAAGCGGCGCGTAGCCAGGCGTTTGGCGAGGTAGTCCAGCAGGCCATTGGAAGCCAGGGACTTGGCCACCAGGCGCAGGGGCAGTTTGCCCAGGCGCTGGGCGAGCAGGTCGGCATTGGCGTCCAGCCGGTCGAGGTCGATGACCAGCTGCGGCACGCCGCCGCCTTCCTGCTTCAACAGGCTCTGCAGGTCGGCGAAGTAGGGTGTATGGGGGCGCCCCTGGTCACCAGGGCGCACAGCCCAGAGCCCGAGCGCCCCGAGTGCGCCCAGGCCGAGCAGGTGACGGCGTTTCAACGGGGCCAGCGCTGGCCGAGTTGGCTGGCCCTCTGGAGGGCGGCGCGGTACTCGTTATCCAGGCGCTTCACCAGTTCCTCCACCGTTGGCAGGTCTTCGATGTCGCCCACGCCCTGGCCGGCGGACCAGACGGTCTTCCAGGCTTTTGCTTCGTCACTGATGGGCTTGAGCTTTTCGCCGTAGTTGACGTCGGCCTTGTCGGTGAGGCGCTTGAGGTCGTAGCCGGCGGCTTCGAGGCTCTGGCGCATGAAGCTGGCCGGTACGCCGGAGACGGCGGGCGTGTGGACGATATCGGCGGCCTTGGCGTCGAGGATCATCTGTTTGTAGGGGGTGTCGGCGTTGCTCTGCCGGGTGGCGATGAAACGGGTACCGAGGTAGGCGAGGTCGGCACCGAGCATCTGTGCGGCGAGTATCTCGTGGCCGTGGTTGAGGCAGCCGGCCAGCAGCAGGGTCTTGTCGAAGAACTGGCGGATTTCGGCGACAAGGGCGAAGGGGCTCCAGGTGCCGGCATGGCCACCGGCTCCGGCGGCCACCGCGATCAGCCCATCGACGCCGGCTTCGGCGGCCTTTTCGGCATGGCGGCGGGTGGTGACGTCATGGAACACCAGACCACCGTAGCTGTGCACCGCGTCGACCACTTCCTTCACCGCCCCCAGGCTGGTGATGACGATGGGGACCTTCTTTTCTACGCAGATGGCCAGGTCCGCCTGCAGCCTGGGGTTGCTGTTATGGACGATGAGGTTGACCGCATAGGGCGCGGCGTCCGCCGCCAGGCCCGCCTCGATCTCGTCGAGCCAGGCGCGGAAGCCGGCACTGTCACGCTGGTTGAGGGCGGGGAAGCTGCCGACGATGCCCGCATTGCTGCAGGCCAGGACCAGTTCCGGGGTCGAAACCAGGAACATGGGTGCCGCGACGACGGGCAGGCGCAGGCGTTGTTCAAGCAGGGCGGGCAGTGACATCGGGCATTCCTCTCTATCGGTCATTCGTGAGTCAGAAGGGTTTGATCACCACCAGGATGACGATGGCGAGCAGGAACAGGACCGGGACTTCGTTGAACCAGCGGTAGAACACATGGCTGCGGCCGTTCTCGCCGCGGGCGAAGCGCTTGAGCATGGCGCCGCAGACGTGGTGGTAGCCGATCAGCAGGAACACCAGGGTGAGCTTGGCGTGCAGCCAGCCCTGTTTGAACCAGGCAGGGTTGAGGTAGAGCATGCCGGCGCCGAGCAGCAGGGTGAGGACCATGGAGGGCTGCATGATGCCGCGATAGAGCTTGCGCTCCATGATGCTGAAACGTTCGCGGCTGGGCGCGTCTTCGGCCGAGGCGTGATAGACGAACAGGCGTGGCAGGTAGAAGAGGCCGGCGAACCAGCATACGACGGCGATGATGTGGAAGGCCTTGAGCCAGAGGTAGAGCATCGGATGTTCCCTGATGTGAGGTGGGTCCGATAGTAGAGGCTCCGGCGGTCACGCGTCACCTCGACGGTTGGCCCTTGGCCGATGCGGCTTTATCATCGGCGGCTTTCCAGTTGGTAGGGTGCGGTCGATGTTCAAGCTAGCTAAGAGGGATGGCGTTCTGCCTCTCCGATCGCACTGCGCCGGGCGTCACTGATGTCGCGCTGGGAGGTCCGCATCAGCGACCCGCGCCGTGAGCGGCTGGTGCGCTGGTTGGTACTGGTCCTGTTGCTGGCGCTGCCGGTGGTGTTCTTCGCCGGTGGCTGGTTGCGAGCCGAAGGCATGGCGGATGCCGTGGCGGAGCGCGACAGCCTGCGCGTGCAGCTGGATGAACGTACCCGGGCACTCGAACAGTTGCAGCAGCGCCAGGCGGTACTGGTAAGCGGTGAGCGACTGGGGCTCCAGGCCAACGAGCAGAGCCGCCAGACCATCAAGATGATGGAAGAGCAGGTTTTCAAGCTGCAGCAGGAGCTGGCGTTCTACCGGGGCGTGCTGGCGCCGGACAGCCGCCGCGAGGGATTGCGTATCCGCGCTTTCGAGTTGCATGGCACGGACCAGCCACAGCGCTTCCGTTTCCGGCTGATGCTCAGTCGGGTCGGCAAGGATGACCAGCCGATCAAGGGCACGCTGCGTGTGCGCGTGATCGGCCGCCAGGATGGCAAGGAGGCGAGCCTTGAGCTGGCGACGCTTTCCCGCGAGATGACGCAGCAGGATGTTGTGTTTTCCTTCAAGCACTTCCAGGCGATTCCCGAAGCGGGACGTTTCGCCGAGCTGGAGCTGCCGGAAGGCTTCAGTCCCCGTCAGGTAAAGGTGCGCGCGCAAGTGGACGGCCAGCAGAAACCGCTGGAGCGCACATTCGAGTGGATTGACGAGGAGTCATGACGAGCATGTTCAACAAACAGAAACCCAAGGCTGATCTGCAGCGCTTCAGCGGCAAGACCAGCATCATCGCCATCGGCGCGGAACTGGAGGGCGATCTGCGTTTCCAGGGCGCGGTGCAGGTGGACGGTCGCCTCAAGGGCAACCTCAATGCCAGCGAAGGGCTGGTCAGGGTCAGCGTCGAAGGCCTGGTGGAGGGCGACATTCGCGCGCCTCACGTGATCATCGACGGGGAAGTGGTCGGTGATGTATTCGCCTCCGAGCACCTGGAGCTGGGTGCCAAGGCACGGGTACGCGGCAACCTCTATTACGGGCTCATGGAAATGGCCATGGGGGCGCAGATAGAAGGGCGCCTCGGGCACATCAAGGAAGCGCAACGCCTGTTGGAGGCGCCAGCCGGTCCGGAAAGCCGGGACGCTTAATAGTTGACCAGTTTTCTAGGGTAAGCGGATAATGCGTGGCCACAGCGCAGTAAGGCGGCGTCAAGCCGGGAGAGTTACAGCATGAGTGTCGAATCCTTCACCCCCACAGCCCTGATGTTTACGCATGGAGCGGCAAACAAGGTGAAGAACCTGATCGATGAGGAAGGCAATCCGCGGCTCAAGCTGCGCGTCTTCGTCACGGGCGGTGGCTGTTCGGGCTTCCAATACGGTTTCACGTTCGATGAAGACGTGGCTGACGATGACACCATCGTCGAGCGCGATGGCGTGAGCCTGGTGGTCGATCCCATGAGCTTCCAGTACCTGGCTGGTGCGGAAGTGGATTACCAGGAAGGTCTCGAAGGCTCGCGCTTCGTGATCAAGAACCCGAATGCCGCCACTACCTGCGGCTGCGGTTCGTCCTTCTCGATCTGATCATCCTTCGCTGATACCGAAACGCCGTGCTTATGCACGGCGTTTTCGTTTGTGCCGTTTGGTCAGGCGGGGTAGATGGCGCCGAGGATGCGCAGGCCCTTGGCGCCGGTCACGCTCGGGCGGTTGGTGGGGATGCCTTCCAGGCAGCAATGGGCGAGCCAGGCGAACGCCATGGCCTCGACCCAGTCCGCCGGTACGCCGCGGCTGTCGGTGCTGCTGACCTGGGTGCCGGGCAGTAGCTCGGCGAGGCGTTGCATCAAGGTGCCATTGTGGGCGCCACCGCCGCAGACCAGCAGATCGCGGGTTTCCGCTTGGGATGCCTTGAGTGCGTCTGCCATGGTGCGAGCGCTGAGCTCAAGAAGGGTGGCTTGCACGTCCTCTGCCTTGAAGGCGGGGAGCTTGGCCAGTTGCGTTTGCAGCCAAGGCAGGTTGAACAGTTCCCGGCCAGTGCTCTTGGGGCCGCGCGTGCTGAAAAAATCGTCCTTCAGCAGCGTGCTCAGCAACTGCGGCTGGACCTGGCCACTGGCTGCCCAGGCGCCATCACGGTCGTAGTCCTGGCCGAGGTTGAGCTGGATCCAGGCATCCATGAGCACGTTGCCGGGCCCGCAATCGAAGCCGCGCACTTGCTGGTTGGACTCGATCAGGCTGAGGTTGCTGAACCCACCGATATTGAGCACGGCCCGGTTGCCACTGTCATTGTCGAAGAGCGCCTCGTGGAAGGCTGGTACCAGGGGGGCACCCTGGCCGCTGGCCGCGACGTCGCGGCGCCGGAAGTCACCGACCACTGTAATACCGGTGAGCTCGGCCAGCAGGGCGCAGTTGCCGATCTGGATCGTGAAGCCCCGTGCCGGTTCGTGGCGCACGGTCTGGCCGTGGCTGCCGATAGCACGGATATCTGCGGCTGTGAGGCCTTCTTCACGGAGCAGATGGGCGATTCCCGAGGCGGCCAGCTCCACCCAGCGTTGTTCGGCCAAGGCCGCGCGTGCGAGTTCGTCTTCGCCTGGTGAACATAGCGAGAGCAGTTCCTGGCGGAGCGTGTCGGGCATGGGGATGTAGTGCGAGGCGATCAGGCGGGTGTGTTCGCCTTGGTCGATCAAAGCGATGTCCAGCCCGTCCAGGCTGGTTCCGGACATCACTCCGAGGTAGCGCGGCATCGAATCAGCGCTTGTTCTGCGCGAGCATGGTGGCCTTTTCCTGGTCCATGCGTGCCATCAGCGGCTTGCTCATCTGCAGGAAGCGCTTCTTCTCTGCAGCGGCGAGCGGGTCAGCCATGGGCAGCTTCACACCGAGCGGGTCGACGTGCTGCCCGTTCACCTGGAACTCATAGTGCAGGTGCGGGCCGGTGGAAAGACCCGTGGTACCGATGTAGCCGATGATCTGACCTTGTTTGACGGTGCCGCCGGTCTTGATGCCTTTGGCGAAACCCTGCATGTGGCCATAGAGCGTACGGTACTTGCCGCTGTGCTGGATGATCACTGCGTTGCCGTAGCCGCCGCGACGTCCGGCCAGGAAGATCTTGCCGTCACCGGTTGCCTTGATCGGCGTGCCGCGAGGCGCTGCGTAGTCGACGCCCTTGTGTGCGCGGATCTTGTTGAGGATCGGATGGCGACGGCCGAGCGAGAAGCGCGAGCTGATGCGGGCGAAGTCCACCGGGGTACGGATGAATGCCTTGCGCATGCTGGTGCCGTCATCACGGAAGTAGCTGGCGATGCCCTGGTTGCTGGTGAAACGCACGGCGCTGTAGGTCTTGCCGCGGTTGGTGAAGCGAGCGGCGAGGATGTTGCCGGTGCCCACCTGCTTGCCGTTCACCGACTTCTCTTCATAGATGACTTCGAATTCGTCGCCTTCACGGATGTCGAGGGCGAAGTCGATGTCGTAATCGAAGATATTGGCCAGGTCCATTGTCAGGTTGTGAGACATGCCTGCACGCTTGGCCGAGAGGAACAGGGAACTGTCGATGACGCCATGGGCGTAGGCGGTATGAATGTCCGGCTTGGCCAGGTCGCGTTTGAAGTCATAGCCCTTGTCGGTTTTGGACAGGGTGACGGTCTCAAGGTCGCTGAGCTTGGAGTGCAGGCTCTGCAGTTCACCCTCGGGGCTCAGGCGGAACTCGAAGGCCTGGCCGATCTTCAGGCGGCTGAGGTCTTTGGCATCCTTGCTGCTGTTGAGCACATCGTGCAACACGGTTGCGGACAGGCCGACCTTGCTGAACAGGGTCGACAGGGTATCGCCATTGCCTACGGTGACCGTATGCAGGCCGGGGTCTTTCGGGGGTTCGCTGGAGGCAAGGTCGCCCTGGGTCTTTTCGTCCTTGTCCGCGTCTTTATCGGCGCTGTTCTGGTTGTCTGCAGGGCGCTCGATGTTGGCGAATGGCGAGCTGCCCTCTTCCCCGATGACTGCGTCTGGTCGGAGGTCGTCCTTTTCCTGGATGAGGGCCTCTGAGCCGTTCTCCATTTCCAGGTTGATGTAGGTCTTCTTCGCCTCGACCTCGCGAGACGGGAACACCAGCAAAGCCAGGCTGAGCAGCGCAGCTACACCGCTTGCGGCCAGCAAATGGCTTTTCGGGTAGCGCGGCGCTTTAGGAACAATATGCGTCATGGCGAGTGGTGTTTTTTAGAATGTGAACTAACTGCCTAAAATATAACCAAAATCCGGTGTAGGCAACCTCAAGATCCTGCCTTCCGCCGGTTGGTACCGCCCCGGGCGCAAAACTTGTAATTAGTCAGCGATCTTGTATGTTTGGTTCCCTTTCGGTTTCTCTAGTGTTTACGGGGCTGTCATGAAGTCGGTTGAAGAGCAGCTGGCGCTTATCAAGCGCGGCGCGGAAGAGGTTCTGGTCGAGTCCGAGCTGGTTGAAAAGCTCAAGCGGGGGCAGCCCCTTCGTATCAAGGCGGGGTTCGATCCGACCGCGCCCGATCTGCACCTCGGTCATACCGTCCTTATTAATAAGCTGCGTCAGTTCCAGGAGCTGGGCCATCAGGTCATCTTCCTTATAGGTGACTTCACCGGGATGATCGGTGACCCCAGCGGCAAAAGCGCCACTCGCCCACCTTTGACTCGCGAGCAGGTCCTGGACAATGCCGAGACCTACAAGACCCAGGTCTTCAAGATTCTCGACCCGGCCAAGACCGAGGTGGCGTTCAACTCCACCTGGATGGACCAGTTGAGCCCGGCGGACTTCATTCGCCTGTCTTCGCAGTACACCGTCGCTCGCATGCTGGAGCGCGATGACTTCGACAAGCGCTACACCACCAACCAGCCCATTGCTATCCATGAGTTCCTCTATCCGCTGGTTCAGGGGTACGACTCGGTGGCTTTGCGTGCGGATGTGGAGCTGGGGGGTACTGATCAGAAGTTCAACCTGCTGATGGGGCGTGAGCTGCAGCGTGCTTATGGGCAGGACTCTCAGTGCATCGTCACCATGCCGCTGCTCGAGGGCTTGGATGGTGTGAAGAAGATGTCCAAGTCCCTGGGTAACTATGTGGGTATCCAGGAAGCGCCGGGCGTTATGTACAGCAAGCTCGTTTCCATTCCTGATGTGCTCATGTGGCGTTACTTCGAGCTGCTCAGCTTCCGCTCCATGGAGGAGATCGAGCAGTTCCGTCGTGATGTCGAGCAGGGTGCCAATCCGCGTGACATCAAGATCAAGCTGGCCGAAGAGATCGTCGCTCGTTTCCATGGCGAGGAAGCTGCGGCGTCTGCTCATCGCTCCGCGGGTAACCGCATGAAGGAAGGTGAGCTTCCGGAAGACCTGCCAGAGGTCGAGCTGCTATCTATAGAGGACATGCCCATTGCGTCCGTCCTTAATAAGGCAGGGCTGGTGAAGAACGCTGCTGTCGCTCGTGATCTGCTCGGCTCGGGAGGTGTACGTGTTGATGGCGTCGTTGTGGATCGCGGCTTCATCTTCAAGCTCGGCGCCGTGCACGTCTGCCAGGCCGGAAAGAAGGCGTTTGCGCGCATCTCGTTGAAGGCTGAATGATTTTTTCATTTAAGTGTTGACGTGCCGTTTCGGATCCCTATAATGCGCACCACTTCCACAGCAGAA